>JALOQD010000046.1 GCA_025453525.1 Myxococcota bacterium | reverse complement strand
GTCATGCATTTCCTCCAGTCCCTTGGAGTTAGGAGAGAACCCTAACGCATTCGGTCGGACCAGGCTACGGCTAGACAAGCAGTGGTGGAGCAGCAACCCCTCATGGCAGCCACCTCCACTTCCCTGGATCCCAAGTCGCATAGAGGCCAGCCGCAAGCACGGGATCGAGAAAGGCCGCTGCCGCCTTCCCGACTTCATCGAGCGTTGGCCAGACGAGCTGGTCGTCGCGGGCGATCTTCTCATAGGGCTTTGCCCAAGCTTCGGGAGGAGAGGGCAGCGCGGGGCAGCGGGTGGGTCTTGCGAAAAGTGAAGGTCTGCTCGAGAGCAGCCCGCAGCCGTTTGGCGTCGATTGGTCTTGCGGTCGCGAGGAGCGCGAGATCCGGAAGGTCCTTTACCCGAGAGTTGGGGCGGGAGCGCGGGATCGTATAGGCGTGGAGCTTCTCGGCAATGTGTGATTCCAGAGGGTACAACCGCAGTGTCGGTGGCGCGATACCAGCGAACGCCAGGGTGTCCGGCGCTGTGACGATCTCGGGATCACCAAAGAGCGGTTCTCCAAAGGCGACATCGACGCCGAACGGATCGCCGTAGATCTTGCCCGCGAGCTTGCACTGGGCGCGAAAGCGCAGACCGTCGTACTGCATGCCGTCGTTCTGGATGTCGGGGTGTTCGGCGTCGGGGCCGATTTCGAACGACATGAAGTCGCTGAGGTCGCCGCGGCCTGCCTCCTGGAGCTTGGCCAAGATGTCCTCGGACGAGCCCATCATCCGGAGGTCAACGTCTTTGGTGGTGCGCGCTCGTGCCAGGCGAAGCTCGAGCACGAGGCCGCCCTTGAGCGTGGCGGCATCCCCCAGAGCCGCCGCGATGCGAGCCAGGAAGCGCTCGAACACCAGGAGTTGACGCTTACGGGTAAACCCAGCGCCGCCGAGGCGAAGGCGCTGCTCAAGGGCTTGCTTGAAAGCCTCGGGTGAGGCGTAGGTGCGGGCCGTCATAGGCTAGATCCTTTTAGGTTTTGCGCCGAGTCCACCAAAGGGTTTCAGCGCCTCGGCGACCTCGGCCAGCTCGTCTGCAGCGACGAGGCCGCGAGCCAGGGCGGACCGCGCTGCCTGGCGCAGCAGCTCTGGCGACAGATCCCCTCGCGCACAGTCGATGAGCGTTCGCCTGGGGTTGGTCATCGGTACCGCACCGAACCAAGCGCGATCCTCGGGGGGAATGTCCCCGTGATGGAGCACGACCTCGGGCGGCACGCGAAACCGGCGGCGCTTCCAAGCCAGTGGCAGAGTGAGGTGCAGGCGCGACGGCAGGACGTCTGAGAGGCCGTGCAGTGAGAGCGCGGTCTCGTGGGACGCGACACCGGCCATCTCGGACCACAGCCAGGCCGCGACGAGGTCTTCGTGGTCGCCTGCGGGAAAATGCACGAGCCGGTAGATGCCCCGCTGCACGCGGAGGAGCTTGCCTGTGCGGACGTAGTGCACGAGGAGCTGCGGAGAGTAACCAGCCTGTGCTGCCTGCTGGGTCGTCAGCAGCCCCTCCTGGGCTGCGGCGGTTTCGTAGAGCTGATCCCAGTTCGGCACGGGTGTCGTGGGCTCGGACATGCACAAAGATTAAATATATTTTAAGTTTTGTGCAATGTATACAGCCGGGCCGCAAACACATCTAGCCTGTTTTATGGGGTGTTCCTTCACGGCGAGGGGATCGGGATCGTCCAGTCCTGCGGGATGCAGGCGTCTTCCATGACAGCTGTGCGGCTCGACGACACCCCACCCTCGACCTGCGCCGCCGTTCACGATAAATCTAGGGCGTGCGAACCCTCTCGGACATCACGGCGCTGCTCGACGAGCTGGAGCAGGTCGTCGCGGACGAGCTAGAGGACCAGGACCTCGACTTCAAGGAGTGGCCCAGGGATGGCATGAAGCACGGTGTCGACCTCGTCGTGCAGATGGCGATCTGCAGGGCCAATGGCGGCGGGACCGTGGTGCTCGGGGTGGCGGATCGCGTCGTCGGTCGTGCCTCGGCTGTGCTCGGCGTGCCGCCCGAGGTCGACGTCAACCGGCTCAAGAAGGCGGTCTACGATTCGAGCTATCCCAAGCCGATGCCCGTGTTCGAGGAGCTGCGCGTTTCCAAGGGGACGGGACGGCTGCTCGTGATGCAGGTGCATCCGGGCTTGCCGCCCTACACCGACACGTACCCAAGGGTTCCTGCTCAAAGACGTGAGAGCGGGGTCATCGGGTTGTCAGTGCCTCAGAGGCTTCGGAAACGCCAAAGGGCACCGACGGATGCCCCGGTCGGGCGTTTCATTCGCACGGTTGGGGTCGAACGAACAGTTGATTATGGTTTTGATGGCACTAGCGGCCCGCAAAGTGGCGACGAAAAATTGTCGATTATTTGGCCATGACACTGAGAATTAAAAATGAATAAAGCAAATTGGAGCGCAATTTCTATGGGTGTTGGTTCATGTTTGGGCACATTATTCTTCACTCGGTTTTTTACCGAATCAGCTTCGTTTGATTGGGGACGCGCAGTGTTTATTGGCGTTTTTAACGCCGTCGTTTTTTGGGCTATTGCGCGAATCAGATCAAAATAATGCGACTCGGATGCCACGGGCTCCTACTCTGACCCCCAAGAACCGGCTCTGAGACATGAGAACGCGGCTGAAGCCAAAAACGTGGTCGCGCTGATGGAGCGAGACTTCGGCTACCTGGAGCGAGGCAGGACTGGCCGCGGCACGGACTGGCGCCGCGTGGCCTCGGTGCGCCGCGCGCTCGCAGGCCCGGGCGATCCCGATCGTGACCGCCGCACTAACTGGGAAGCGGCGAAGACCGGAGTGCTGAGCACGCTGAGGCAGAGAGCAGAGCGTGGAAAACTGGGGCTGAGCAATAAGGAGATTCGGCTGGTGACGCTGCTCGACCGCAACCAAGTTTTTCGGGTCATGCAGCAGCTGCGAGCGGAAGCACCGAGAATCGTCACCGAGGAGCGTAACCCGGGAGCCCGCTACAAGTTCGTTGACCAGTAGTTCTCAATGGCGCGGGTAATGGCGCGGTGCGCAATTCGCGCGCAATTATGCGGGGTAATTGCGCGGAAAAGGCTGGCACACCATTCTTCGCCCCATTGAACGACCGTCCACACCTAACACCAACCCTTGCCTTGGGTTGCTTCGTGACACGGGGTTGCCCTAAAATCAGGCCAGATCATTCCAGCAAAAAGGAAGATCCCGTGCCCGAGGCGCGATACGCCAGGGAGAGATTCGGCTAATGCCAGGCCAGATTCCAAGCCCGACACAGATCCTGCGGCTCGTCCATGTAGACAACCTGCCGGTGGTCATCGAGCGCGGCGGGATCGACGCGCCCAACCATGTCCCGAGCGGCGGACTCGACTACCGCACCATCCACGACGTGGAGGTCCAGGTGAAGCGCCATCAACGGCCCATCGCCTGCGGTCCGGGAGGCGTGATCCACGACTACGTGCCGTTCTACTTCGGGCCGCGCTCGCCGATGCTCTTGCGGCTCAAGACCGGCCAAGTCGAAAGCTACACCGATGGCCAGGAGCCGCTTGTCTACCTCGTGTCCAGCGCGCAAGCTGTCGCCGAGAGCGGGACAAAGTTCGTGTTCTCGGACGGCCACGGGCTCGCCGCTTACACGGAGTGGTTCGATGACCTCTCCCGGCTCGACCGCATCGACTGGGCGATGGTCCAAGAAAAATACTGGGCAGACACTGTCGAGGATCCTGATCGTCAGCGGCGCAAGCAGGCCGAGTTCCTCATCCACGAGTTCTGCGCCTGGCCGCTTGTCCGTGGAATCGGTGTTTTGAACCAGGCGATGGCCAACCGAGTGCAAGACATCCTCGAGCACGGCTCAAGCGACCATCGACCTGTGGTGAAAGTGAAGAAGAATTGGTACTATTAGCCGAGAGGCGCGCGATGATCGAAGACACAAAAGGCAACCTGCTCGAGGCCGACGTTGAGGCTCT
Organism: Myxococcota bacterium; assembly: GCA_025453525.1. Classification (GTDB taxonomy): domain Bacteria; phylum Myxococcota_A; class Polyangia; order JAAYKL01; family JAAYKL01; genus JALOQD01. The sequence goes on along the minus strand of JALOQD010000046.1, from coordinate 16,621 downwards.
GGTCAACACGGTCAACTGCGAAGGCTACATGGGCCGCGGCATCGCCTTGCAGTTCAAGCAGGCGTTCCCCGAGAACTTCGAGAGCTACCGCCGAGCGTGCCAGGCCAAAGAGGTCCAGCCTGGCAAGATGCACATCTTTGCGATCGGTCGGCTGATCAACCCAAGGTTCATCATCAACTTCCCGACCAAGCGGCACTGGAAGAGCCACTCGCGGATCGAGGATGTTGAGGGAGGCCTCCGCGCCCTCATCGAGGAAGTGCGGCGTTTGGGCCTCCGCTCCATCGCCGTGCCGCCTTTGGGCTGTGGGCTCGGTGGCCTACGCTGGGAAGACGTCCGGCCGCTCATCGAGCAGGCGTTCGCCGAGCTGCCTGAGGTTCGCGTCGCGCTTTTCGCACCGCACGGCGAGCCCGCGGTCGACAAACAGCCGGTGAACACCGAGCGGCCCTCGATGACACCGGCGCGTGCCCTGTTCGTCAAGCTCATGCAGCAGTACAACGGGCTCGCCTACCGCCTGACGCTCCTCGAGATCCAGAAGCTCGCCTACTTCCTCCAAGAGGCCGGCGAGCCGCTGCGTCTCAACTACCAGCCGCACATCTACGGTCCCTATGCCGAGAACCTCAACAAGGTGCTCGAGCGCATCGAGGGTCACTTCACACGCGGGTACGGGGGCGAGCGCAAGCCCGATGTCGAGATCAGATTGCTGGAGGGCGCGGTAGAGGAAGCGGATCGCTTTCTCGCGGACAAGCTCGAGGCCCGCACGCGGCTCGAGCGCGTCGTCGATCTCATCGACGGCTTCGAGACGCCCTACGGCATGGAGCTGCTCTCATCGGTTCACTGGGTCGCCGTGCATGGCGATGGTCCGGTGAGCGGGGCCGAGCAGGCCATCGCGAGGGTCCACGACTGGAACGACCGCAAACGTAAGCTGCTCAAACCAGAGCACATCCGGGTTGCCTGGACGCGACTGAGCGACTTGGGGTGGCTGGCCTCTTGAGCATCCCATCCCGCCCGAGTCGGGGGCAACTCTGGGGGCAACACGAACTGCCCTATTTTGCTAAGCCCTGCGATTCTGTGTTGTTAGGCCGCCTGTTCGGTGGACGGCGCCTCCCCTTTTCCAGGGTTCAGCTCGTTCCTGGACTGCGTGTGCAAAAAGGTCGATTCCCGGCTCCAGTTCTCACCTCTGCCAGCCGGATTCGAGGGGGAAGAGCGAGTCTCTTCACCTCGGCTTTGACAAACTCCCCTCATAGCGTTTTGCTCTGGCCATGAGCTCTTCAATACTCCTTTTTCCCCTTTTTATGGAACGGGGCCAAAGCTGGTGACCGGCACCGCACTCGTCGCAGCTTCTCAGGCAGCGGCGGCGGCCCTTGCGGCCTGCGGTCTTTGGCTCACAGAAAGAGCCTCGCGATCGCGGCGATGGCGATTGGCCAGACTTTCGGCCTTGTCTGCTGCTGTGCTGTTGGGGGTTCTGAGCTCCTTCAACCTCGGTCACTTTCACGGAGAATGGGGCATCGTCCACCCGCATGAGCAGTTCCACTCATACCTAGGTTCGGCGTATCTCAAAGAGCTCCGCTACGACGGCATCTACGCTGCCACGGCCCTGGCCATGGAGGAGAGAAGCGGCCAACGGTTCGCGCTCGAGGTGCGTCACCCGGTCTCGTTTCGGCTCGAGCCTTTTGAGCGAGCCGTGGCGCAGGGCCTAGTGGTCAAGGAACGCTTCACCCCGCAGCGCTGGGCGCAGTTCAAAACCGATCTCGAAGTCCTTGCGCGCAGCGGGCTCCATCCGATTGCGGTTCTGCAGGACCACGGCAACACGGGATCTCCTTCCTGGGCGGTCGCGGCGAGCGCATTCTCTTTAGTCCTGGGCATCGGCCCATCAGCCCGGAACCTCTACGCACTCCTCGATCCTCTGCTGCTGGCCCTCGTGTCGTTGGTCGTCGCTCTTTGCTGCGGCCCAGTGCCGGCCGGGGTTTTTGCGGTTGGAATATGCACCGCGCCCTTGGCCTACGACTATGTCGGCGGCAGCCTGTTGCGGCTCGACTGGCTCGCGGCGTTGGGGCTCGCGAGCTGCGCCCTGAGAGCGCGGTGGCTGGGGCTCGCTGGCGCCTTGCTCGCCTGGGCCGTGCTGTCCCGTCCTCACGTCGCGGTGCCTGTGGCGTTCCTTTTGGCTTGGGGTGTCCTCGGGCTGCTCGACCCGAACACGCGCCCCAGTTCCAACGCTTGGCTCAGAAGGCTCGCGCTCGGAGGAGGCACCACCGCTCTGGTCCTCGTCGCTGCGTCTTGCGCCCTTTTCGGACCGTCCATCTGGCTCCACTACCTCGAACGCGTTTGGGCCACTGCGGGCCAGAGTTACTATCCTGGAGAGCGTGCGCTGCGCGACGTCGTGGTCCGCTGCCTCCATGCGCCCGAGTGGCTCGCGGTTGTCCTAGCGACGGTGTTGTCAGCTGCGGCGCTGTGGCGCTGTCGAAAGTGGTCTGCGCCCGGGGTCCTTGGCCTCGGTTGTCTCCTCGTCGTCGCCTGGGTGCCTACGAACAGCTACTACTGGCAGATGCTCGGCGTCGTGGCCCTCTGCTTCGTCGATGTCAGCGAGGACACGCCGCTGCGCCACTGTCCGGGCTCGATGGTCCTCGTGGGCGCCAGTGCCCTGGCCGCGTTGTCAGTGACCAACCTGCGACTCGAGTCCCTGGGCCTGTGGAGCACCGCGATCCTCACAGCGCTCCTTCTCGGCCTGGTGAGTATGGGAAAGGCCGGCTGCAATCGTGATGAAGGGTCTGCCAGGAGCTCATAGTTCGACTTGCTCGAAAAGGCGCTTGCGACTATTTTTTTACGAGCACATCTAAAGTTGATCAGCGAGTCGCAGGTTATGCGGTCGAGGTGCGTCCATGCCCAAGTTCCTTCACAGTGTGCAATTCAAGCTCACGCTGGCCTTTGTCCTGTTGCTGTCCTTTGTCGCCGGCGGCTCTTTGCTCATCACGGCGCGAGCGGCCTCCAAGGCCTTGCGCGAGATCCTCAGCTCCGAGTTGCTCGCTGTCGCGAGCATCGCCGCGACCCAGATCGACGGCGACGCCCTCGAAGGGCTTCAGGCCGGGATGGAGGATACACCGCAGTTTCGAGCGCTTTTGACTCAGCTCGACGCGATGAGGCGCGCGCACCCAGATATGAAATACGTCTATACGATGCGCCGCGATGGGGACGCGATTCGATTCGTCGTCGATGCTGACTATGGAAACAAGGCTGATCCAGGAGCGGGAATCGATGAGCTCTACGAAGAAAGACCGCCGGAGATGCTGGAGGGTTTTGAGCGACCATCTGTGGACTCGGACATCGCACAGGACAAATGGGGAGCCACCCTGTCGGGCTATGCGCCGGTGAAAAACCGCGATGGTCGCATGGTCGCCCTGGTGGGCATCGACATGTCCGCGCAGAGAGTAGAGGAAAAGGAAGCCTTCATCGACCGAGCGATCTTCTTGGTGCTCGGCGGCGGGCTGGTGCTCGCGGCGCTCATCGTTCTTGTCTTTTCGAGGACGATGATCCGGGACGTGCGCAAGCTCAATGCCGTGGCGACCGCGATTAGCATGGGCAACATGGATGCCAGCATCGACGTCGAGCGGAAGGACGAGATAGGAGAGCTCGCCCAGTCCTTTGGCCGCATGCTTGCCAGCCTGAAGCTCATGATGATGGACAGCCGGGACATCGCGGGAGTCCCGCGAGAAAAAGGCCCTGCGGAATGAGCGAGCTGTCGGACAAGGTGCTGCGTATCACGACGACCTACCTCGGCCCAGCGAGCCTGACTTTCCTGGAGCGAATCACGCATTCCTACCTGCAGGATCTCGCCTTTAAGGATCTCCAGAAGCAGCACATTTCGGAGCTCTCCAAGTGGGTCGGAGCCTATGCTGCGCGGGTGATAGACAGGAAGCAGGCGACGGTGCTGTCTCAGATCATCGCGAAGCTCGGTTGAGCTCGACCTGACTGCTGCGCGAAAAGGGGGCGTCCTTCCAGCATTTTTTTTAGAAAATGGTCGTGGCCGCAAGAATGCGCTACCCATGAAGTTAAGAGGTCAAAGAAAGAAATGATTTATTGTCCACGTTGTTCCAAACCCACCTCCTTCCGGACAGGTTTGTGTCACCACTGTGGCAATCCCCTGCCCCATGAGGCGAACGCGCCCGCCACCGATAGACTCCCTGCGCAGGGGGCACCTTCGGCCGCTGAGCAGGCTCAAGCGCAGCCCAAGCAGAGGCGGTTGCTCCTCGGTGAAATTTTGGTCGGAGCCGGGATTCTGACGAGTGACCAGCTGAGTTGGGCCTTGGCTACACAGAAAGAGACAGGCGGGCGATTGGGCGCCCTTTTGGTGCGCAATAGCCTCATTTCCGAGGCGCACTTGATTCAGGCCCTGAGTCATCAATCGAGTCTTCGCTGGATCGATCTTCGGAACGTTCAAATCGACGACGAAGCGCTCCGAAAGTTGCTCAACCTCATTCCGTTGGACTTGGCTGAGAAACACATCATGCTCCCGCTCGACGTCCGGCAGATGGAAGACAAGAGCCACGTCATTTTCATTGCCATGGACGACCCCTTCGATACCGAGGCCCTGGAGGCGGCCCAGGCAGCGGCGGGCATACCGGTGAAACCCATTTTTGCCACCCCATCGGCCATCCTCGCGGCCATAGAGAGGTGTCGAGATATTCAAGGAGTTGCCGAGCCTCGACCCCATCCTCGGTCACAGTTGAGCCCAGCGCCTGAGTGTGCGGAGGAACCCAGTGAAGAGGAGGAGAATGGGGCGGCACAACAGCCCGCTGCGCCGAAGAGAACGCGAGCGTTCGCCCTTCCTGCTTCCATTTTCCCCCCACGCTCTGAGGAATCGCCTCAGGATGGCAGCGGCAAGAAGATGCTCACCCTGCTGGATGGGACCACGATCCCCTGGGCAAACGAGACCCAGAAGGGGTTTACCGAAGAGGGGACAGGCATTGAGTTCTTCGAAGAATTGGCCTCGCTCGAAGTGGATGCGGACGGCATCATCAGGACGAGACAATACGTGGCCGCGATGCTCAGAATAATGTTCAAGAAAAAGATGATCTCTCCCGAGGATTTTGGGACACAGCTCGAGAAGTTTTCCTTGGATCCTCAACCATAGCAGGCAAAAAAAAGCCCCGAGGAGAGGGATTCCTCGAGGCTTTGCGACCCCAACGGGACTCGAAACGTTAGGGAGAACAAACCAAAAAAGCTAAAAGAGATGCGCCGTTACCGTGCAAATCGGCGAAATCGCTCGCAAAGCTTCTTCCCAGGGTGTCACAGGCAGTTTCGTTTCGTACTAACCAGTCATGCGCTGTTTGCGGCAACCTGGCGGCAACACTAGCCCGCTTGATGCGCCAACCGACCACGCCCCTAATCAACTGAAGCAAAAAGGGGGGGACCGGAACCCCTGATCCGAAATCTGCAAAAGTCTTATTGCAGCGCTAACCTGGCTTGATTCAGCCACGACAGGAGAGAAGTCGCGTCCTCGGGAATTTTACTTAGCCCGTGTTTTTCAATGAACTCGCTGAAAGCGACCGAATCCTTCCTAGCGAGGCCACAGCGCTTTTCGAGGTAGTCTTCCGGCTGTCTCAGCGCCTCGGATCCATTTTTCCCCGATATGGCCGTGAGCCAGGATTCAAGTTTCCTGATTGCGACTCCTCCGACAATAAGCACGTCATGTCCAAAATCCTTCCGAGCCTGGGAAATCCCTTCATCAACGTCTCGGACTCGCGCATGATTGTCATTGGCATGCGTTCCGTCTCGATCTCTGATAAAGGCGATGACATCGCAACCGCTTTCTTTAGCCTCTAGTACAGCGCCGAGCACGTTACGAGTCTCGGGGCTGCGGTGATTTCCTGCGCGGAACTTGCGGATGTCTTTCCATCGACGAGCGCCTTGGATAGCCCAGCCTTCGATTCGCACCTGCCTCAACAGGATTTCCAAAACCCCCGGCTCGTTCGGCTTTACGTAAGCAAGTCCGTAAGCCCATCCACCGAGCTCATTGGGGCCTTCTCCGCAGATGAACACTTTCTTCATGGCTCCGCTTTGTCCACGAGAGCCTCTTCGAGGTTTCCATCGGCATAGCTGAGCCACAGTTCGCCCAGGGCGTATACCTTGTTGCGCTCTTCGAAGTTCGCCGTTTTCGATATGGGCGTGACCTTCGTGCCCTCGTTCTCGGTGCGCGTGACGAGAGAAACCTGCTCAGGCTCGAGTTCGTTGATGACCAGCGGGCTGTGGGTAGCAATGAGCACCTGTGTATTTCTTGAGATGGCCTTGAGGACGTTGACCACCTCTCGAATACGCGCCGGATGTAGTCCGTTCTCCGGCTCCTCAACGAGCAGCACCGAGACAGGTTCGAGATAGGGTAACGCTGCGAACCCTAAGAAATACAAAAGTCCTTCGCTCATGCGATCTGCGGCGACTTCCACGCCATTCGTGAGACGAACGCGCAGAATCTTCTCGCTTTGTGAAATCGCCTTGAGCTGAAGAGCCTCAATGCTGGGAAACAGCACCTTGAGCTCTGTTTCAATGGAGGCAAAGTCGGCAATTCGGCGGTCGCGAATCGCGTCGTAAATACCGGGTAGCCCGCCTCCTCTTTCGCTCTTGAGGTTAATGGCAGCACCGTCGGGAATGAGCCCGCTCCGCTTACGCATAACGTCAGGATCGAGGCGGACCAAGCGTTGACCGATCATCCTGCGACCGAGGGTCTTTGCATCCTCGCTAGTGCCCTCTCGGACGACAGATCGCTCATCTAGTCCGTGCGCAAGCAACGTTTCAGCAGACACACCCCGGCGGTCTTTGATGAACGTTCGAACGCGATTTTCCCCTAACGAGGTAACGAACATGCCCAGTCCGTCCTGGAAACCGATGCCGATATTCGATGTGCGCTGGCCATACTCGAGCTGGGGATCGAAAGGCTGGGAAATTTGTCCATTCTGAACAGTGAATGCGTTACTCGCAACTTGGACGGCTACTCGCAGTGCTCTCAGCAACGTACTCTTGCCGCTGTCGTTGGGGCCGATGAAGGCGTGCAGGCGAGTGAGGTGCTGAAGCTCTAAGCACTTGATGCACCCGTAGTTTTCTATCTTGAGCCAGGATATCCAATCATCATTCATTGTGCGTCCTCGCTGTTCGGCTCCATCGGCACGTTCATGAAAAGCACCATACCGCGTCTTGGTCCAGCAGTCATGATTGTTGAATCGAGCCCGAATTCGTAGAAAGACCGATCCCAATTGAGATGACGATGCGGTACGCCCACCTGGCCCCGGCGGTGCTGCGCGAGGCCGTGGGCGTGCTTGATGAGCCGCGAGATTTACGGCAACCTGACGGCAACACGGCCATTTCGGGAGGGTAAAAGGGCTAGAGTGGAACTCAAACCAGTACGTAAGTGCTTAATAATAAAAAAGCCCCGAGGAGAGGGATTCCTCGAGGCTTTGCGACCCCAACGGGACTCGAACCCGTGTCGTCGGCGTGAAAGGCCGATGTCCTAGACCGCTAGACGATGGGGCCATAACTTCGCGACCGATGCCCTAGGGAGCTCGCTCGCAACTCGTGAGCCATGAAGGATTTGAACCTTCGACCCACGGATTAAAAGTCCGTTGCTCTACCAACTGAGCTAATGGCCCTCGGTAATTCGGCACTGGTTTTCAAAAAGAGCAGCCCAGAGCGGAAACGCACTGGGACCGGCGCGAGCCGAGTCGCTCCTATCTCAAAAACGACTTTCATTGTCAAGTAAAGTCTGCCGCAAAGGCGTGAATTGTCATTTGAATCGAAGGCGGTTCACTCGAAGGCCAGCGCGCAGCCCTGCTCGGCCGCGGCGCGATCGCAGGCATCGGGGTAGGCTGTGGCGCTCAAGGGCTCACCGCCCGGAGTCGTTTCTCCACACATATGGACGACGTCCTGGAGCAGGATGCGGCAGACCCTGCCGCTTTCGTTCTCTTCGAGTGCGAGCGGGCAGCAATGGGCGTCGGCGCGGTGGGGGTTTTCGCCTTCGAAGTCGTTCCAGCAGTCATAGGCGCCGTTGCCGTCGTCGTCCTTGCCGTTGCGACACGCGGCCGCCCCGGTCTCCTGGCAATTGACATCTTCGAAGGAGAATTGCTGTAGGCATTGGACTTCGAGAGAATGACCGATGACGAGCTGCTTGGTGCTCCCTGTAATTTCGACTTTGTAGTCGCAAGCTTTCCCGTCGATGAGAACCCCGTTTTCGCAATAGTACCAGCCGACCTCCTTTTGCAGGCTGGAGAGGTCTTTTTCCGCCTCGTCGCACTGAAGGGGGGTGGGGATTTTGGGCAACGGACAGCCGGCGATTAAAGTGCCGTCTTTGCGCTTGTTGGAGCTCGCCATGGCCACGGCGCGGTAGTCGGCGAGGGTCTTTCCCGTCGCTTCGATCCAAGCATCGGCCAAGGCCGGCGGACAATCGTCGACGGTTTTTCCATCTTCCAGCTGCATGACGACATCGCAACGAGCCACGCGGCTCGCCGGGTCCCAATCCAGGGCTGAGGCGTAACATGAGGGCTCGAGCTTTTGTCTGATGCTGTCTGCAAAGTCTTTCATCGCCGGGCTCCAATCCGGGTTGCAGATGGAATAGATGTAACCGTTGTCGCCGAAGTCCTGCGCGACTTGGACGTAACGCCTTCCTGGCCTGGCTTCGGTCTCCATGCCCGGCACGTTCTGGTCGTCGTCGCGGATGCAGGCGGTCGCAAAGTGGGTATACTTTTTCCCGCGTTCGTCCGTAAACCCGTCGATCTTCACGTCGAGCTGCATGGCCGGACTGTCGAGGCAATCGTCGATTTCGCTTCCTTTGCCCTGACAACCGGATTCGTCGTCTTTGGGAACGCCGACGATGGCGGCAAACACGACAGCATTCTCATCCTTTTTGAGGGCTCGCAGCCGCTGCGCATACTCATTTGTGGGAAATAGGAAATTTTGTTCGTTCGACGGAGGGTAGTTGCAAGAGACGTTGTTGAGGTCCTGGTCGAGGAAGGAGTCGGAAGTCCACAGACCTGCGTTTTTGACAGAACAGTCTTCTTCGTCGCTCACCACGAGCACGGCGAGCAAATAGTCCGCGCGCATGAAATCCGGGTGCTTTTCCAGGCCGAGCACAGAGGCCTCGAGTTGTTGTTCATAGCCGCAGCCGTCTTGTCCCACCTGTCCAAGGCAAGCTGTTTGCAGCGCGAGTTGCGCATTGGTCTGTCCGGGGAGAACCTCGGCATAGCTGCTGCCAATCCCAGGGCAACTCACGTCTCCCATGGTCCCGGAAGGTGCCTGACACACTCCCCCCTGACAGGTCCACTCCGCGGTCGGGCACTGGCTTCCATCCTCGTCGCAGGGGATGACGCCGCTTGTGACGCGGACAGTCGTACCTGGCGAATAGGTTCTAAATTCGCCGTCGTCGCCCTTGGGCGTGTTTTGCTCATCGATGGCAGGACCAGGCTCGCGGCTGGACTGCGTTCCGAGGTCGGACGTGACGATCCCCCCACGCACGTCATCAGCGGCCTCGAGGCCACCCGTGGGATCGACGAGGGCGTTGAGCAGGGTAAAAAAGCCCGTGGCCAACACCTGTTGCTCCTCGACCATGGACGGCGAGTTGTCCACGACCACGATCATATCAACCCCTCTATACCCGCCCCCGGACAGGGAACTGTTGGTCGCCTGGATCGGCACAGGACAGATGGGCGCTGGCTCGCGATCCATGCAGGCGATGGCCAGCAATCCCAGGGCGCAGCACGCACCAATGCCTCGAAGAAGAATACTTCGCATCGTCAACTCCTTATTGCGTTATTGGGGTCGCTAGGCTCGCCTGAGTGCCCCTCATGCTATTTCTTTGGATGCTCGAGCTGTCGGTCAGGGGAAAAAAAGGACCCGACAAAGACGCTTGCCAGGCCCGCGGCCCTAGGACTAATCTACGCCCGCGAGCGCGACGAAATTTTCTTGTCTGCCCGACGCGCTCCCAAGGAGGCCTCTAGATGAACGAGACTTTGCGCCGCACTCCGATTTACGAAGAGCTCAAGGCCCGCGGTGGGAAGATGGTGCCCTTTGCCGGCTACGAGATGCCCGTGCAGTTCGAAGGAATCATCGCCGAGCACACCGCAGTGCGCACCAAGGCAGGCGTGTTCGACGTCAGCCACATGTGCGAGTTTTGGCTCGAGGGCAAAGGAGCCCTGGAATACGCCCACAGGTTGGTGACCAATGACGTTCTCGGCCTGGAGGACGGACAGGTGTGCTACACGCCCATGTGCCTGCAAAGCGGCGGCATCGTGGATGACCTGCTCGTGTACCGCTATGGCCAGGAGAAGATTCTCCTGGTCGTCAACGCGGCCAACCATGACAAGGATCTTCTTCATGTGCAAAAGCACGCAGGCAGCGTGAAGGTCACGGACCGCAGCTACGAGACCGGTCAGCTCGCACTTCAGGGGCCCCTTGCCATGGAGATCCTCGCGCAGGTCACGGGTGGCAAATACAGCGACCTGGGCTCGTTCCGCTTCATCGAAGGCGAGGTGGCAGGCCATCCGTGCATCGTCTCTCGCACAGGCTACACCGGCGAAGATGGCTACGAAATCTATTGCCCGAACGAATCCCTGCTGCCGGTCTTCCAAGCGATCATGAAAGTGGGCGAACCCCTGGGATGCCGGCCCATCGGTCTGGGTGCCCGCGATACCCTGCGCCTGGAAGCCAAGCTGTGCCTGTACGGGAACGACATCGACGAGACCACCACGCCTCTCGAGGCAGCCCTCTCCTGGACTGTCAAGCTCGAGGCCGGGGATTTCTTGGGTCGCGACGCTCTCGTGAAGCAAAAGGAGGCCGGCGTACCCCGCAAGCTCGTGGGCTTCGAGATGTGCGAGAGAGCCATTGCCCGCCACGGCTATCCAGTCGTCCCAGCCGGTGCTGGCCCGGACGCGGCACCGATCGCGACCATCGCCTCTGGCTCTCCTTCTCCCACGGTTGGCAAGAACATAGGGCTCGTTTACTTGCCCACAGCAATGTCGAAGATCGGCAGTGAGTTCGACGTGGTGATTCGCGGCAAGACCGCGCGCGCCAAGGTCATCAAGACGCCGTTTTACAAGCGCCCGTAAAAAGAGAAATTTAAGACAAACCGTCAGAGAAACAAAAAAGGAAAAGGTCATGAACATCCCCAGCGGGCTTCGGTACACCAAGGATCACGAGTGGGCCAAGATCGAAGGAACGACCGCCACCATCGGCATCACCGAGTTCGCCGTTTCGCAACTCGGCGACATCACCCTCGTCGAGATGCCCAAGGTCGGCGCCGAGATCAAGGCCGGCCAGGCTATCGGCACCATCGAGTCGGTCAAGGCCGTCTCCGACATGTACGCTCCCTTGTCCGGCAAGGTGCTCGAGATCAACGCCGAGCTCGACAACGCGCCTGAGCAAGTCAACGACTCTCCCTACGAGAGCGGGTGGATGTTCAAGCTGCACATGTCCAAGCCGGCCGAGGCCGAGGGCCTCATGGACGCTTCGTCTTACGCCAAGCACCTCGAGACTCTCGATCACTGAAAGGGAGGCGACCGTGCGCTACATTCCCCACACCGACGCCGACATCAAGCTCATGCTCGAGAAGATCGGCGCGAGCAGCGTCGAAGAGCTGTTCAAACAGATTCCGGACAGCCTGCGGTTCAAGGGCCGGCTGGATCTGCCCGAGCCCATGTCCGAGCCCGAGCTCATGGCGCATTTGTCCGATCTCGCGGGCGCGGCGCCAGCGTGCGATCGCGTGTCCTTCCTGGGCGCGGGCATGTATTGCCACCATGTGTCGCCCACAGTGGACCAGCTGCTGCTGCGCTCCGAGTTCTACACAGCCTACACGCCCTACCAGCCCGAGGTGAGTCAGGGTACGCTCCAAGCCATCTTCGAGTTTCAGACCATGATCTGCCGCTTGTTTGGCATGACCGTAGCCAATGCCTCCATGTACGACGGCGCGACAGCCGCTGCCGAGGCGGTGCTCATGGCCCGTCGCGTCACGGGTCGGGAGCGCGTGGTCGTGTCTGCGGGTCTGCACCCAGAATACCTCGAGGTCATCCGCACGTACCTCGGTGGTATCGACGCCGGCCTGCCCAAGTTGGTGGTGGTTCCGCTCGATGAAAAGACCGGTCAAACAGACCTTCGCGCTCTCGACGCGGCGCTCGTCGCTGATTCGGCGTGCGTCATCGCTGGCTACCCCAACTTCTTTGGCGTTGTCGAGCCGATCGACGAGATCGCTCAGCGGGCCAAGGCCAAGGGGGCACTTGCCATCAGCAGTACTTGGGAGCCGACCAGCCTCGGGCTGCTCACCCCGCCAGGAGAGCTCGGCGCGGACATCGCCTGCGGCGAAGGTCAAGCCCTGGGTGTGCCCCTGTCGTTCGGCGGTCCGGGCGTAGGCCTGTTCGCGATTCGAGACGACAAGGCCCTCCTGCGCCAAATGCCCGGTCGACTCGTGGGTCAAACAAAAGACGCCAACGGCAAAAAAGGCTACGTGCTCACACTTTCGACCCGCGAGCAGCACATCCGGCGCGAAAAGGCGACGTCGAATATCTGCACCAACCACGGGTTGTGCGCCCTGGCCGTGACCATCAACCTGAGCCTCTTGGGCAAGCAGGGGTTCGAGCAGGTGGCCCAGTCGTGTTTCGCTCGCAGCGAATACATGAAGTCCCGCATCGCGCGGCAGAAGGGCTTCGAGGTCGTCTATAGCGGTCCGACGTTCAACGAGTTCGCCGTTCGTTGCAAGGGCCGCAAGGCAGCGGACGTGCTCGATAAGCTCGTCGACAAGGGCTTTCTCGGCGGCGTGGATCTGGGCCGATTCGCCTCGAGCATGGATGACTGCTTCCTCGTGGCCGTCACCGAGTGCCGCTCCCGTGAGGTCATCGACCGCTACCTCGACGCGCTCGCGCAAATCTGAAGGACAAGGTGAGCGAGTGACTCCGAACCGGCGCTCATCCGCGGGGAAAGTCCCCTCATCCGCGAAAAGATCTTAAAAAACCCGGAGCTAAAAATCGAGAAACAAGGGGCGGGCTCGTTGACGTCCCCCGGGGTGCGCCGTTAGCTTTTCAAGTAGGAGGTTCGAAAGGCTTGTTCGAATGAAGCGTTGTCCAAACTGCGGCCGCCTCGAGCTCCTCGCGGCCCACACTGATTGCCACGGCAGCGCCAGAAGCATTTCGTTTTACCCCAACCCCTACAGCGCTTCTACAACGATCATCCGCGGCGGACACACGCCTCCCCAGGGCATAAGGCCCACCTTCGAGCTGCCGCTGCAGCTACCGATGCTCCTGCGAGCCACCATGGCGCTATGGCGAGTCGGCCTTCTTTCGGTCTTCTCCATGCTGCTCGTCCCATTCACCGTGGCGCTCACTGCCCTTGTCTTGCCTGTCCTCGTGGATCACCGCCTGTCGACCCAACTGGGTCTTGCCGGATTGCTGTTTCTTCCGTTGTGGATCGCAGCCGAGGGCGCGAGCCTCGTGCGACTGTCCGAACCGGCGTCGGGCGAAGGGCGAATCACTCGGTCGCTGCGGTCGTGGAATACGGCCCTGCGACAGGTGCCGCGGTTGGCCTGGTTCCATGGACAGCTCCTCCTCCTGATGGCACTTTATGCGGCTCCTTTCGCGTTGATGGGCTGGATTTGGCCCGAGGCGACCATCCCTGCAGTCGCTCTTGGCTTGCTCGCCTCTGCCTGGCCATGGGCGCGTCACGCCCTGGTGCTGCCCCTCTTGTTGCTCGAGGGTCATAGCGTATCCATTGCGTTGAAGCGCTCGCGCGAAGCCACTGCTGGCTATATGTGGATGCTTTGGCGCCTGTTTTCGGTTCTTTTGCTCACTCTCTTCGGAGGCGTTTTCCTTGTTGGGAGAGGGGTCGTCGTGGCCTGCGAATTCATGGAAGTCGACGGGTTGCCCCTCGGCTTGCTCTTGCTTGGGGTCGTGGTCTTCTTACCGCCCCTTCTGTATGTTCCCCTCATCGCAGCGCGGCTCGTGGTCAACGTGGCCTTGCCTCGGGTGCGGTTCGCCACCCCGCCTGCAGTGCTCGCGGTGTTCTCCGAGCGTGAAGCGGCTGAGGCTCTGGCTCACAGGCTCGCCGGAAAAGGCGTTGCAGCCGAGGTCGTGGGTGGAACGGACATCGGCTCTCTGAGATTGCTCGTCACAGACGCGCAGGTGATCGTGGCCGAGGAAGACCTGCCAAAGCTGAAGTTCTCTACTCAAGAAGAAAAATAGAAAGTTGTGTGACGATATCCCGCTCGCCAAACGGAAGTTCTGCGATCTTGGGCATTGACTCCGACTGCCACTCTGATCGAAATCATATACGTCCTGGGCTTGGAGTGAGACACCGTTCGCAAGAGAACGAGTAAGTTGAGACACAAACCGGCTATTGCAGAAAAAAAGCAGAGTTTTCAAAGGTTTCTCGAAAAGGAGGATTCATGGGCGCACTACTTCGACTTCGAACCCAAGCCTCGCGCTTCCTAGCTCACGTCGGCTCGGCCGCGGTGGCGCTGGCAGTGCTCGGCTACAGCCAAACCAGCTTCGCCGCGGGCGGTGAAGCAAACCTCACGCTACCGGACCTCACCAAGATGGGCTTGGCCAGCTTCTTCGGCATGTCGGGTCACGACCTCCTGATGTGGGGAATCGGCATCTGCGCTTTGGGGTTCGCGTTCGGTATTTTCGTCTTCGTGAGCGTGAAGAACCTGCCGGTTCACAAGAGCATGCTCGAGGTTTCCGAGTTGATCTTCGAGACGTGTAAGGCCTACCTGCTGCAGCAGGGCAAGTTCCTCATCATCCTCGAAGTGCTCATCGGGTCCATCATCGTCGCCTACTTCGGTCTCGTGGCCCAGATGGCGGCTTACAAAGTCGCTATCATCCTCGCGTTCAGCGTGGTGGGTATCCTCGGTTCCTACGGCGTGGCCTGGTTCGGCATTCGCATCAACACCTTTGCCAACAGCCGCACCGCGTTCGCGTCGCTCGCCGGCAGGGGCTATCCCTGCTACGCCATCCCGCTGAAGTCCGGCATGTCGATCGGTACGCTGCTCATCAGCACCGAGCTCCTCATCATGCTCATCATCATGCTCTTCCTCCCGGCCGACCTCGCGGGTCCGTGCTTCATCGGCTTTGCCATTGGCGAATCCCTGGGCGCCTCGGCCCTGCGTATCGCGGGCGGTATCTTCACCAAGATCGCGGACATCGGCTCTGACCTGATGAAAATCGTGTTCAAGGTCAAAGAGGACGACGCGCGCAACCCGGGCGTGATCGCGGACTGCACCGGCGACAACGCCGGCGACTCGGTGGGCCCCACGGCCGACGGCTTCGAGACCTACGGCGTCACGGGCGTGGCGCTCATCACCTTCATCATGCTCGCCATCGCCAATCCGACCATCCAGGTCCAGCTCCTCGTCTGGATTTTCGCCATGCGCGTCGCGATGATCGTGACCTCGGTCGGCAGCTACTTCCTCAACGACTTGCTCATCGCTCGTCCCAAGTACCTAAAGGCCGTGAAGTTCAACTACGAGGTGCCTCTGACCACGCTCGTCATCATCACCTCTGTGGTCTCGATCGCCGTGACGTTCCTCCTGTCCTACCTGCTCATCCCCAAGGTCGGCGGCAACAAGGATCTGTGGTGGCAGCTCTCTCTCATCATCTCTTGCGGCACCGCGGCTGGCGCGATCATCCCCGAGCTCGTCAAGGTGTTCACCTCCGTGCACTCCAAACATGTGCAAGAAGTTGTCAATTCCTCCAAGGAGGGCGGCGCGTCCCTCAACATCCTCTCCGGGCTCGTGGCCGGCAACTTCTCTGCCTACTGGCTGGGAATAGCCATCGTCGGCCTCATGAGCATCGCCTACGTCGTCGGCGGTCTCGGCCTCGACACCGTGCTGTCGACGAACCCGGTCATCGGCAGCACCATGGCCTCTGTCTTCGCCTTCGGCCTCGTGGCCTTCGGCTTCTTGGGGATGGGCCCGGTGACCATCGCCGTCGACTCCTACGGCCCTGTGACCGACAATGCCCAGTCCATCTACGAGCTGTCCCTCATTGAAGAGCAACCCAACATCAAGGCAGAGCTCAAGAAGCAGTACGGTATCGCCGTGAACTTCGAGATCGCCAAGGAGCTGCTCGAGGAGAACGACGGCGCGGGCAACACCTTCAAGGCCACGGCCAAGCCAGTGCTCATCGGCACCGCAGTGGTGGGCGCGACCACGATGATCTTCTCCATCATCATGGCCCTGACAGACGGCCTGAAAGACACGGCCGAGGTCATGAAGCTGTCCCTCACCTATGCGCCGTTCCTGCTCGGTCTCGTGACCGGCGGCGCAATGATTTACTGGTTCACCGGCGCTTCGATCCAAGCCGTGGTGGCCGGCGCTTACAAAGCCGTGGAGTTCATCAAGCGCAACATGAAGCTCGACGGCGATGCCAAGGCCTCGACAGAAGACAGTAAGAAGGTCGTCGAGATCTGCACCCAGTACGCCCAAAAGGGCATGTGGAACATCTTCCTGGCGGTGTTCTTCGCCACCTTGTCCTTCGCCTGCGTGGAGCCGTACTTCTTCATCGGCTACCTCATCGCCATCGCGATCTTCGGCCTGTACCAGGCCGTGTTCATGGCCAATGCCGGCGGCGCTTGGGACAACGCCAAGAAGATCGTCGAGACCAGCAAG
>JALOQD010000045.1 GCA_025453525.1 Myxococcota bacterium | reverse complement strand
CCACGGAGCTGCCCCTGGTGGAGGCTCTGTTTGCCCGGAACGCTGTCGACCACTTGCACATAGCCACCCTGAACGGCGAAATTGTGGCCTATGTGCTCTACTGCCGGGGTGAGGTGACGAACAACCCGAGCGTCCATGTGCAGGGCCTCACGATCATGGGGGTTCTCCCCGAACGACAGCGTCAGGGCATCGGCACGGAGCTCCTCGCATGGTCTGTGGCGAAGTTGCGAGGCGCCTGCGATGCCCTGTTCGTCGTCGGCCACCCGGAGTTCTACGCGCGAGCCGGGTTCGTGGAGGCCCGCGAGCTCGGCATCGAGTTCAGCTTCCCCGCGCCATCGCCGGTCTGCCGCATCGCAGTGCTCGGCGAGCAGAGGCTCGCGCCTGGGGTAGCCTCCTATCACCCGGTCGTTCACGAGTTCTTTTAAGCGACGTCCCCGTTTTCCAAGTCCAAAAGGGGTCAATGACTCCAAAAGGGGTCAACCAAAAGGGGTCAATACCCACCTATTGACATATAGCTGTCGCTGAGCCACCATCCTTCCATGCCAAGCCAAAAGGGGTCAATACCCACCTATTGACATATAGCTGTCGCTGAGCCACCATCCTTCCATGCCAAGAAAAAAATCCAAAAGGGGTCAAAATCCAAAAGGGGTCAATAATCCAAAAGGGGTCAATACCCACCTATTGACATATAGCTGCCGCTGAGCCACCATCCTTCCATGCCAAGAAAACCGCGGCTCGACTTTGCAGGGGCGTGGCACCATGTGATGCACCGTGGGGCTCGGCGCGCTCCGATATTTTTGAGTGACGATCACTGCTTCTTGTTCTTCGACATCCTCAATGAGGTCGTCCTCGCGACTGAGCTCGAGGTGCACGCCTACTCGCTCATGCCCAACCACTATCACCTGCTGGTGCGCACTCGGCATGGAAACCTTTCCGAGGCCATGCGGCGACTCAACGCGGCCTACACGCAACGGTTGAATGGTTTGCATCACTGGGATGGTCCTGTCTTTCGAGGTCGCTTTCGCAGCCAGTTGGTCGAAGACGAGTCGAGCTTGCCCTACTTGCTCGCCTACATTCACCTCAATCCGCTGCGCGCTGGCTTGATTCCTCGTCTTCACTCTCGAGGATGGACGAGCCACAGAGCCTACCTGGGTCGCGATACAGGACCCGACTTTCTCGACACGAGGTACTTCGAGTCTGTTTTCGACGACTCAGACGCCCTGCATGCCTACGTCCTGGACCTGCACAAGGGCAGGCGCTCATGGCTCGAGCACATGGCTCTGGAGAGCGGTTGGTTGAAGGGCCCCGCCCAGCGAACGATAGAAAATCGCGCCCAATCCTTTGACACGCGCTTCGTAAGCGCGGACGTTGCCCTTGCCTGGATTTGCGCGCTCACAGGGGTCAGCGTCAAAGATTTGCGCAAAGCTGCGCACGGTCCGGCCGCCAACCCAGAACGGCGATTTGCCGTCTGGGCCCTGTCCAATGGCACCCGCCTCACCCATAGTGACATCGGTCGCCACCTGGACATGTCCCTCTCCCAAGTTGCCCATGTTCTGCGACGAATCGACCTCGCCCAACAGCCCTTCGCAACATGGCATCACCGTTGGACCGACTTTCAAAATATGTCAACAGGAGGGTCCTGACCCCGTTTTTTTGCTCATAGTTTTCATTGTTAGGACTCGTTGATTGGTATTTGATTTTGACTCCCCTCTCCTCTCTCCTCTGCTTCATCGGTCTTGTGACCGCCGCGTCTTTCGCATCACCTGCCATATCTTCCGCCCTTTGTTCAATGCCGGACTGCACGCATCGTTTGCGGCGATGCAACAAAAGCACTATTATGAAAAACCTTGCCATAAGGTAGTCCCCATTGTCTAGACTAAAAATGCGGTCAGATTAAGATTTCCATCTTTCTTGTTAGCCTGGAAAAATACACTTCCCCAGGTGTGTTGCATGCGAGCGCCTGATGGGGTCGCTCATTGTTGAAGAAGCCGAAATACCCGGAGATACCATCTCTAGCGACCATTGGGGTTTGGTAATCGTTGATATGAAACTAAGAAAGACCAAGGGGTCAGAAGAAAGACCAAGAGGACAGGACAAAGGGGTCAACGACCAAGAGGACAGGACAAAGGGGTCAACAACCTCCTATTGACATATAGCTGTCGCTGAGCCACCATCCTTCCATGCTAAGAAAACCGCGGCTCGACTTTGCAGCCACGTGATGCACCGTGGGGCGCGGCGCGCTCCGATATTTTTGAGTGACGATCACTGCTTCTTGTTCTTCGACATCCTCGAACGAGGTCGTCCCCGCGACTGAGCTCGAGGTGCACGCCTACTCTCTCATGCCCAACCACTATCACCTGCTGGTGCGCACTCGGCATGGAAACCTTTCCGAGGCCATGCGGCGAGGAGCAACACAGCCATCGGCGGGGAGGACCGGCAAATTAAGGAAAGAAATGGCGGTTTGCGGTACTAGAGCTTGTAGCCGATGTTGGTGTAGAAGTAGCGGCCCATGAAGTCGTAGGTCTGTTGGTTGGCGTTCTGGGTGCCTTCGGGCAAGAACGGCGGATCTTGATCGAGAAGGTTCTCCACGCCGAGCGCGAACTCCCAACCCTTGTAGTTGAAGGTCGCGACCATGTCCCAATAGGCAATCGGAACGACACCCTGGGTGGGCGGTAGGGACTCTTCGTACACATCAGCGGTGATGACGCCAGCGGCGAGTTGCTTTTGCAGGTCTTCCTTGGTCTGATCGAGCCCGTAGAGCTCCGCCTTGCCGATGTAGCGCACGCGGTTGGTATAGCTCCAGTTCTCCCCGCCAAAGCCCATGGAGAAGTTCTGGCGCAGCTTGGCGTAGGAGCCGACGTTGAAGTCGATGGTGCCGGCGCGGTGATCGGTCTCGTCTACGTCCTTGTTCTTCTCGTCATAATTGATGAGGTAGTTGGCGTCCCAGCCCAGGGTGATCGTGTTGGTCTTCCATACAGGCACGAGGTAGCTCACGCTGAAATCTAGGCCCTTGGTCTCAACCTGGGCCAGGTTGATGGCGTTGGCCTCGAGTCCGCTGATGGAACCGTCCGGGTTTCTCGCCCCAATGAAGCTGCAATACGGGTGCGACATATTCGGGCTGTTGTAGCACAGATTCACGATCTGCTGGGCATCGAGCGCCCCGATCCCGCGGTTGATGGTGATGAAGTAAAAGTCCGTTGAAACAGTGAGGTCGCCGGCCTTTTGCGGAATGAAGGTCGGCGTGAGCACAATGCCGGCGCTCATGAACCGAGCGGACTCGGAGTTGAGATTGGGGTTGGAGCCCACATTGGTCCGGATCTGGGTGCTCTGCTGCACGTAGGCGTCTGGCGCGCCGTTCGCCGCGCAGTTCTGCGCGAGGTCCGATCCGTCATCGGTGTAGCCGTCGCAGGGATCCAGGACCGTGAGGTAGGAGTCGGCGGCTCCGCCGTAGAGCTCACCGATGCTCGGCGCGCGGAACGCGGTGGAGTAAACGCCGCGCAGAGTCACGTCCTGTATCGGCGCCCAGGAGAGGCCGGTGCGGTAGGTAAAGGCCGTGCCGAAGGTGTCATAGCGGGACACGCGCCCGGCCAGGTCGAGGGTCAGGGCATAGGCAGCGATCTTTTCTTTGAGGATCGGAATGCTCAGCTCGCCGAAGACCTCTTGTGCGTTGTATTCGCCAGCGGTCGGATCCTGCAAGTTGCCCGCGGAGTATCCCTGGGTCACCATGCCGCTGGGGAGGTTGCTCCCCGATTCCCAGCGGAACTCGCCGCCAATCGCGGCGCTGAGCCAACCGCCGAACGGGATTTTGTACAGCTTGCTGTTCAGGGAGAGGCCAGTGTCGATCATCGACCATTCGGTGTCGGTCAAATCATCGTACTTGATGTAGTCGAGGACGCTCGACTGCAATTTGCCTGCGCCAAAGTAGTTGCCCAAGCCCGGGCAGTTGGGATTGCGGGCGCAGGCAGCCGGATCGAGCGTCTCGAGCATCCGGGCGAGGTCGATATCATTGTGCATGATATTGGTGTTCTGGTTGCGGGAGGCCGACACGAAGGTGTCCCAACCGAGGCGGTCCTTGACGATCTCCCCTTTGAGACCGAGCACCAGCCGGAAGCTGTTGGCCGTGTTGTCGGTAATCCGTTTTCCAGCCTCCACGAGCCGGCGCATCATGTAGATCTCTCGGTTGCCGCCCAGCACATCGATCACCTCGCTCGGCAGGTAGGGGTTGGTGACCGGGACCATGAGCGTGCCCGGATACCTGGCCGTCCCCCCGCCCAGTGGCGCGGGCGCCATCGAATTGCGGCTTTTACGGTAGGTGTACATGCCCTCCATGTAGGCCGTCGCGTAACGGGAGAGATCATAGTCTCCAAAGGTGGTCAGGGACAACCGGTCGTTCTTACCGACCAGCCACTGTCTGGCGCCGTAGTTGTACTTGGTTGTGAGGAAGTCAGAGTTAAGATCGGAGTAATCCTCGTTGTAGATGGTCGTCCAGCCGTCACGGCCCCGGTAGAAAGTGTCCGTTATGTTGTTTCCCTCATCGTCCCTTCCGATGTCGATGTCGAGCAAGCCACCGGCAGTGTACCAGCTCCCGTAGCCGCGCACCCTGTTCAGCTTGCCATCGGCGTCGCGGAGGTAGTACTCGTCTGTCACTACCCTTTTCGACCAGTCTCTGTCCGCCTGTCTGACTACGCCCTGGCGCATGTAGGACAAGCCGAGCGCGACATTGCCATGCTTGGTTTTGGTGCCCATGGTCGTGGAGACCGTGAGGTTCTCTCCGTCGCCGTGGGAGCTGATGCCACCGCCGACATTGGCGGCAACTCCTTGGAAGTCCTTCTTCAGGATGATGTTCACCACACCGCCAATCGCGTCGGAGCCATAGACGGCCGAAGCGCCGTCGAGCAGCACCTCGATCCTCTCGACCATCGCGACCGGGATGTTGTTCATGTCGACGCCCGAGCCGCTTTCGCCAGAGCTGATGAAGCGCCGCCCATTGATGAGCACGAGAGTCCGGCTGGTGCCCAGGTTGCGCAGATCGATGAACGCGAGGCCGTTGCCGCCATTGTTGTTCTGCTTGTTGAGGCCCTGCAGCGTGAGCGAGGGCAGCTTGTTCAGCAGATCGTCGATGGTCGCGGCGCCCGAGGCTTTGATCTCTTTGTCGGTGACGACCGCCACCTGAGCGAACTGGTCCTTCTTATTGCGGCTGATCCGGCTTCCGGTGATCACAATCTCTTCGGAGATCTCCTCTGAACCCATGGGACCCATCTCCGAAAAGCCCTCGGTCGAGCTCTCGGCCTCGGCCTGCTGCGCTGCCTCCGCGTCCCGCAGGGCTTGCTCCTCTTCTGGTGTGAGGCCTGACTCAGGATCGGCCGGAGGTTCCTCGGCTGGCTGGTCGGTCGTTTCAGGCTCAGCCGCAGGCGCATCGACCGGTGCTTGCGGCGGGGGAGCGGCCGGTGCTTGCGGCGGGGGAGCGGTGGGCGCTTGCGGTGGCGGAGCGGTGGGCGCTTGCGGCGGGGGAGCGGTGGGCGCTTGCGGCGGCTTTACGGCCGGTGCTTGTGGCGGGGGAACGGCCGGTGCTTGCGGCGCCTTCGCGACGGGTGGTTGCGGCGGCGGGACCGGCTGCTTCTTGGGTGCCTGCGGCGGCTTGGCTGCAGGATCATTCGCGGGCGCCTGGTTTTGGGCCTGCGCGGTCGCACCGCCCAGGAGGAGGGACAAACCGAGGGCCAACGCAAAGCACTTGTCCAATCCGCGGACTCGGAAAAATGGACTATTCACGTTCTTTCTCCTTGGGTGAGCGTCACTCGTCATCTTCCTACTGACCGTCATCTTTTTTCGCGCTCCTCAAAATCAAGTGTCGGTGTGGGTGTCGGTGTCGGTGTCGGTGTGGGTGTCGGTGTCGGTGTCGGTGTCGGTGTCGGTGTCGGTGTCTTCCACTGGGATGACTTCGCAGTAGGGGCCGCTCTCGCCGGACTTGCACTCACCGTGGATGGCCGCGCAGTTTTCCCAGTCTTGCCACTCGCCCATGCGGCACAGCATGACCATGTCGCCGTCGCAGCGCCCCTCGTTCTCTTGGCACAGCGTGTCAGTGCTCCTTGCCTCTTCCTCATCGTTGTCCTTTCTACAAGACAAGTTCGCGGCAAGGGCGAGCCCCACAAGCGCGATGAGGATCAGTAAAATGGCACTACCTCGGTCGTTCATCCGCATGTTTTCTCCTCCTTTAGAAATCCCTCCCACTCACAGATGGGATTGGCAAAGCCTCGTATGCCAGGCCTCGCATTGTTCATAATCCGGCAGCACTCATCGGCTCGACGTCCGGCACGCGAAACTGCTCACCGGGTTTCATGGTGATGACCGCGAGCTTCTCCAGCCCACTAGCCCTAACCTCCGCAATGATCGCCATGGACTCGCCATAGTTGGCCTGCGGGTCGATGTTCAGGAAGATCATCTTTTCGCGCCTGTTTTTGTAGATATCGAAGAGCCGGCGAGAAAGATCGGCCCTGCTCACAGCCGTGCGATTGAGATACAGCCCGCGATCCTGAGTGTAGGTCAACACGACCTGATCCTGATTCAGGTCGGGCGGGAGATCGACCTCTGACTTGTTCGGGATCTCAAGGCGTTGTTGCATCATCATCAGTGGGGTGATGACCATGAAGATGATCAGCAGCACGAGCAGGATGTCGATCATCGGAGTCACGTTGAGGTCCGACTTCACGCCCTTGCTGCCCAGGTTCATGGCCATCGGATCACACCTTGCTCTTGAGCTCGTTTGTCGCGAGCTGCACTTGGGTAAAACCTGCTTCGTGGCAAAGTTCCATCATCTCGCGCACGACCCCGTAGTTTAGGCGCTTGTCCCCTTTCACATACACGGCGCGTCGAGAGTCCTTGCGCAACTCATCCTGCAGCCGCGAACGCAAGGTCTCTTGATCGATGAGCTCTCGTCCGAAATAAACTCGGTACTCGACCTCATTGCCCGTCTTCCTGAGGAACTCTATCGAAACGACGATATCCTTACCGTCGTCAGGCCGCTTCTCTGGCTGTGTGGTCTCGGGAAGCTGGACCGGCTTGCCGCGCTGCAACATCGGCGTGATGACCATGAAGATGATGAGCAGGACCAGGATCACGTCGACGAGGGGCGTGACGTTGATGTCCGCGCGCAGTCCCTTGGAGTTTGGGCTCATCGCCATGGCGCTTCTCCCGTCCGCTATCGCTGATGGTACGTGTTGGAAGCGCCCAGTTGCGGATAATGCTTGAGCATCAGATCCACCACCTCGACTCCTGACTCGTTGGCGTCGACTTGCATCTCCTCGATGTGTGCGGTGAAGTAGTTGTAGAGGAGCACCGCGACAACGGCCACGCCGATGCCCACCGCGGTCGTGATCAACGCCTCGGCGATTCCTGCGGCGATGGCCCCCAGACCGCCGCCGCCTTCCCGGGCCATTCCCTGGAAGGCATTGATGATCCCGAAGGTGGTTCCGAACAGGCCGACGAAGGGCGCCGTCGACCCAACCGTGGCGAGCCCAGAGAGGCCGCGGCGCAAGATAGCATTCTGGCGCGCAATGGTCTTCTCGATGGCGCGTTGCACAGCGCCGAGCACATCGTAGGACTGCGACAACGCGCCGTCTGGAGCAGCGGCCACGAACTCGGTAAGCGCCGCGCCGATCACGCTGGCCACATGGCTCGCTTTGAGCCGCAGCGCCATATCGCAGGCCTCTTTGTATCGGCGGTTCTCGAGTGCCTCCCGCGCCTTACGCGCGTAGCGACGCGACTGACGCTGAGCGCGGCCGAAGACAACGAGGCGCTCTACCGAGACAGCGACGGTGAAAATCGACATGACCGCCAGCACTGCGACCACGACCTTGGCGACGATGCCCATCTGTATCCACATCTGCGAGAGCGTGAAATCCATCTTGGCTACTCCTTCAAAATCTTCCTCATCCGATTTGCGCCTTCTGCTGCAAGGTGCCGGCGCGCGTTAGCTCAGCTTGAACATAAACTTCAGCACTGTATAGGTCTTGACGGGCCTGCCATCGACAACATGGGGCTTGAACCGCCAGTCGGCGAGCGCCTCCTTCACCGCGTCCTCGAAACGCTCATCGGTTTGAACGAACAGGATACGCTCCACGGTCCCAGTTTCCGAAATGAAGACCCGGACGAGCAGGGTCGCTTCCCACCCCTGAATTCGCGCTCGTTGCGGATACGTCGGTTCGCGCCCCGAGATCCGGCGTTTTGAAGCGACCTCCGTCGCTTGGAAGACCGGCTTGGGCGGCGGCGGCGGCGGCTTGGGTGGCGGCGCGACGACACTCGGCACTCCGCCCGCGACACCCCCTTCTACACCGCCCTCGACTCCGCCTTCCTCTCCACCATCGCCTTCGCTCGGGGGGGGCGGCGCCTCCTTGGGCTCTTCCTTGGGGATCTCCTTGGGCGCGAGCATCTCTTTCGGTTGCTCGACCTTCTTTTCGACGATCTTGGGCTTGGGCTTCTTGGGCGGCGGCGGCGGCGGCGGCGGCGGCGCCAGACTAGCCGCGTCGAGCAGCGTGATCGTGACGGCGGGCTGCGGCACCGCAGAGACCCGAAGGAAATCGAGGATCAAAACAACCGCCAGCACGACGGCGTGCAGCAACAACGCGCCGAGAAGAAGAAAGAAGAGGCGCCGGGAACGATTGTCCCGCTTTTCTACGATAGAGTTAAACACGTCTGTTTCCGCTCTTTAGTTCCATCCCGAAAGTCCTGTTTCCGGCATCCTTCTCCAAGTCTAAAGGAACTCGAACATCGATTGAATCGACTCAAACAGTCCTCGCCTTTCCAAAGGACGCCGGAAACTCCCATTTCGGGCATGGAACCTATTTAGAACATCAGCGCACATGTCATGAGGTTGTGTCGATTCCAGTGTTCTCGTCTTCCGACAGCGCTGGGTCGAACTCCTCGGGTTGCCCTTGCTCGCGTTTGCGGCGGGCCAGAATTTGCTCCGCCTCCTGCCGCCATTGCAGAGCCGCCATCTCGTCCTGGTACTTGGCCTCCTCGGTCGGTTGATACGGGACGCGCTTTAAAAGCAGGAGATTGGCGTAGACCATGGCCTCCGCATAGTCCTGCTTGAGCGAGATCGCTTGCGTAGTAGCCTCGAGCCCCTGCGCGATCAAGGCTTGGGCCTCTTCGCTCGTGGCTCGCTCGGGGTGATAGTGCAACAGGCTCCAAATGTACGTCCCCACTTCGTAGTGGAACTCCGCTTTCTTGGCCGGTGTAGTCGCGACTGAGACGCGCTCCAAGTACCAGCGCACGGCATCTTGGGTTCGCCCGCACTTATCGGCGATAACCGCGAGAATCTTCATGGCGTCTGTGTCGCGCGGGTTCTTTTTGAGCTGGGGCAGAAAGAAGGCCTCCGCGTCGTCGTACCTGCGACAATCGATGAAGAGCGATATCAAATATTGGCGCGCCTCCACATCGGCCGGGTTCGCCTCCAGCAAGTCCAGAAACGACTTGAGGGCGCGGTCGGCGATGGACTTGTCGTAAGGAGCGGCCTTGAGCATCAGCTTGGCGAGGAAGACACGAGCATCCTCGTCCGTGGGATGGCGCTGGATGTGCTTTTCGAAAACGGAAATGGCAGCCACGGCGTTTGCCACCCCATGATCGCGAGAATTCTCTTCGGGACGAAAGACGCTATAGTACGCGTAGCCGAGGTTTAGGTTTAGGTTTGGGGTTTCAGGATCGACGCGCTGCGCTTTGAGGTACTTCGCAATCGCGCCATCGAAGTCGCCTTCGAGATAGAGGCGGTTTCCCTCGCGGGCCAGACTCCGCGCCTCGATGATCTCGGGCAACCCGCAGCCAGCGGCATTCAACAGGAACGCCAAACCCGCGAGATGAATCAGCCAAATCTCAATTGTCCGTCGAATATCGCTTTTCATTCCGTACGTTTCGAAACAAATAGCACAATGCTTCTCAATGGCAGTCGGCCGAATCATGAGGGAGGAAAAGAAAAAAGACAACAATGCAGGCGGCGAATTTGCTCAATTTAAAAAAAAACTCTCAATCGTACATTGGAACAAAATGTTGCGATTATACTGACTCTTGAGTGTGGCGCTTTTTTTAAGCCTGAGGGCGAGATTCTTGACCCGGGCCGAAGAAAGGAATTGAAACCGATGACGTCGTCGTTTCCCGATATGCCGCCGACGGCCCAGGCCGGCATGGACGATCCCCACAGCCGATATCGCCTGGTCGCTAAGCTCGGTTCTGGCGGGATGGCTGACGTCTTCTTGGGGGTTCAGTTTGGAGAGCGGAATTTCAAACGCCTCGTCGTTATCAAAAAAATCCACGCCCGCGGGTTGAACCTCAAAAATATCGACGCCATTAAATCTTTCATCGACGAGGCGCGCACCGTCGCTGCCCTCAACCACCCCCACATCGTCAAAATCTTTGATCTCAACCGTCTTAACAACGACATCATCATCACGATGGAGTACATCGACGGCGAGACCTTTGCCTTCATCATCAAGGCCATCGCCAAGTCAGGCGGCAAGCTGCCCCTGCCGATCGTCTGTCGACTCCTCTCTCAGGCCTGTGAGGCCTTGCAGTATGCCCACTCAGCCACGACCAATGATGGCACGCCGCTAGGGCTCGTCCATCGGGACATCGACCCCCGGAACCTGATGATTGACTCCAACGGCTACGCTAAGATCATCGACTTCGGCGTGGCCAAGAGCGAGACCCAGACCGAGCTCACGGCCCCGGGCATGTTCAAGGGCAAGCTGTCTCACGTGGCACCCGACGTCTTCAAGTTCAAGCAGGTGGACCACCGCGTCGACCTCTACGCCCTCGGTTTAGTGGCGTTCTCGATGTTTACGCTCAAGAAGCCCTTCCCGTTCAAGAGCGACGTCCCCATGGCTGATGTCATCGAGCGCGTGCTCAAAGAGCCGCTGCCTCCGCCCTCAACTATCGACCATTCTCTCCCCAAAGAGCTCGACGCAATTATCGCCAAGGCGACTCACAAAGACAGGGAGAAACGCTTCCAGTCCGGAGATGACTTCAGCGACGCCATCGCTCGTTTCGCGGACAAGCACGAGGGCCTCGCCGACGCCTCGGAGGTCAAGCGCTGGTATCATGAACAGTTTGCGTCGCGCATCAGTCAGCGACGTGAGTTTGAGCACAAGGCCCTCCAAAAGGGCCAGACAGCCATAGCCCAGGGCGAGGGCAGCAACCTCGAGGAGTCCAAGGTCGACCTGCTGACTTCGGCCATGGGGATCAAGATCTCTCTTGTCGATGAGGTCTCGGGTTTGCTCAGCGGCGCAAAAAGAACAGACTCTTCCGTCGTAACGCCTGACTCGGCGGCCATGGCAGCCCGATCCCAGAGTAGCTCGGCGGTGCCGTCGTTCATCAGTCGCAACAATCCCTACACTCTCATGGCAGTGGCCTTCGGCCTCATCGCTATTATGGCCATTCTCTTCTACGCGCTGTTCTTCAACGGTCCTGCGCAGAAACAGTCCACAGGCGTGGTCACGATGACCTCCATCGGAACAGACGAGGATAACCTTCAGGTCAATGCCGTGCCGGAGGATGCTGAGCTATTCATCGACGGCAAGTCCCTCGGCATCGTCGGAAAGGACGGAATCTCGCTGCGTGTCGAGCCCAAGGCCCTCCACACCCTCCGCGTCGTCAAGCAGGGGTACGAGGTCTACGAGCTGACCTTTCCGGGTGACGCTCTCGCTCGCCGAAAGGTCGACTCCCATCTGGTCGCCTCGGTCGAAGCGGTGAAGACGGCACCAGGCACCGAGGTCGCGGAAGAGCCCGTAGTCAAGACAGCCGCGAACCCAATCGTCGAGCCAACCCTCAGCCCCGAGTCAACCAGCGGCAGGCATAAAAAGCCGGCGGCAACGGACCCGCCCCCCCAACCCACGGCAGAGGCGATGCCCGCGGCCAAGGCCCCGAGCCAACCCGCGGCAGGTGCAAGGCATACGGCAACGACCGAGAACACGGCGCCCAAGGACGCCGCAGCCACTCCGCCGGCCACCACACGTCCATCGAGTAGCCACTCCGCTCGTGATGCCGGATCGCAGAGCTCTGCCGCTCCTACCCAAGAGACTGCCGCTCGCGGCACAGAAGCAGTAAAGCCGCCCACAGCAGTCAGTGAAAAGGCGGGGCCGGTATTTCAAACGTCCGCGGTAGTTTCGAAACGCCGGATTGCAGGGACCACGCCTGCCTATCCGAACCGAGCACGCATTCAAGGGTGGGAGGCTACGCTCAACGCAGTGGTTTTCATCTCGGCCGAGGGAATCGTGGAACGAGTAGCGTTCGTTCAAACGGACAAAAACTTTGAAGACACGGTCAGGGCGGCTTTAGCGACGTGGAGATTCAAGCCCCATCTGGTGGGCGGCAAACCAGTCAAAACCTACACCAAGATCTCCTTCGTCTTCAACCTAAAGTGATGCCCACGCGGTCTTCTCGAGCTCGGCGTCGATGACAGCATCATCCTTTGACGAGACGGGGGCGCGGCTGCTCGGACCAACTGGGAAAGAGGGTGTTGCGGGTCTCAGCTATTTGGGGCTCTAAGACGCCCGAGCCACGGCGCGAGCGTTTGCGCCCAACGGTGTGCTGGGGTACGAGAGAGCATCGGAGGGACGAGAAGATGAACACGAGAGGAAATGGGTTTGCGCTCGCGACGCGGCGGAAGGGTCTTAGACAAGCCCTCGCAGGCCTGCTGGTCGTGATGTGCTTGCCGAGCCTCGCCTGGGCCCAGACCAAGACCGAGAGAAATGCCGAGGAAGAGGCCAAGGCGCAGTTTCAAGTCGGCGTGGAGCTGTTCGAGGACGGCGACTTCGCCCAGGCCGCGCTCGCGTTCTCTCGCGCTTACGAGCTTAAGCCTTCGTACCGCATCCTCTTCAACCTGGGCCAAGTGGAGAACGAGAACAAGCACTACGCCAAGGCTCTCAAAGCCTATGTGCAGTATCTCGCCGATGGCGGCAGCCAGATCTCGGACGAGCGCAAGGCCGAGGTCAAGCGCGAGATCAAGCGCCTCAACACACTGGTCGGCTCCATCGCCGTGGAAGGGGTACCGGCGAGGGCGACTCTGTTCATCGACGGCAAGCGCAGCGGCGAGACACCGCTTGCTGGTCCGGTGTTTGTCGACCTCGGCGAGCACGAGGTCGTGCTGAAGAGAGGAGCTCAGGAGATCCACCGCGAGATCGTCGCCGTCTCCGGTGGCAAGCAAGCCAGGGTCGAGCTGGAGCCGAGCATCGCACCGCTCGTCCCAGGAACGGCGGAGCCACCCCAGCCGTTGAAAAAAGCAGAGTCGGACGAGCCCCAGACCTCAGGGCCCCAAGACGGGCGCCAGCGCCGCTGGACGTGGGTCGTGGCCGGCGCCGCGGCAGCCCTTGCCGTGACCGGAGGCATCATCGGTGGCGTGTCCA
Source organism: Myxococcota bacterium (assembly GCA_025453525.1). Classification (GTDB taxonomy): domain Bacteria; phylum Myxococcota_A; class Polyangia; order JAAYKL01; family JAAYKL01; genus JALOQD01. Next base: position 7,242 of record JALOQD010000045.1, on the reverse strand, counting down.
TCTCGAAGAAGAACACCCTCGTCCATGAATGCGGCGACGGCTCGTGTCTAAAGTCGCGCGAGGCCGACAGGGACACGGTGAACAACCTGAGCCTCACCGCGGACGTGCTCTACGTTGTCGCTGGTGCCGCGGCAGTTGCTGCGGTGGTGCTCTTCTTCGTTGAGCCCAAGCGCGGCAAGCCCGAGCGCACCGCGGTCATCGCACCGATTGCGTCGCCGGAGGCCATCGGCCTCGCGTTCCAGGGGAGGTTTTGACGATGTCCAGAGTACTCATCGCGAGCGCCTGCATCACGGCGGCGTGCTGGGCTGGGTGCAGCCTCATCAATGATGATGTGAATGACTTGGAGTTCGGTGGCTCGGATACCAGCTCCGAGTCCACGACAATCTCGAGTACAGGCACCGGAACCGAGCAAGAGACCACGGGCTCGGATACCGGCACAGGAACCACGCCCGACACGGACACGACGACGGTGGACATCGGCGCCGAGTGGACGACGGTCCCTGCTGGGTCGTTCTGGATGGGCACGCCTGACGGGAACTGCCCGGCGGGCTACACCGGCCCCGGCGGCGCGTCGTGCACCTCGGAGCTCGCCCGCGACAGTGACGAGGAGCTGCACTACGTGACCTTGACGCACGCCTTCGAGCTGATGCGGACGGAGGTGACGCAGAGTCGGTTCGCCGCGCTGATGGGCTACAACCCGTCGAACTTCGCGAGCTGCGGGAGCACCTGCCCAGTGGAGACAGTGAGCTGGAACGACGCGGCGGCGTATGCGAATGAGCTGTCCCTTAAGGAGGGGCTGACGCCGTGCTACGTGCTGTCGAATGTGCGCTGCAAGGCAGGGACGAGCCGGGACGTTGGCACGGATTACATGAGCTGCTTCGACGGGGATGCGCTGTCGAGCGGCGGCATCGACACGGCGACGGTGGCGCTGAAAGGGGTTGCGACGCCGCAAGCATGCTCGGGGTACCGGCTGCCGACCGAGAGCGAGTGGGAGTACGCGGCGCGGTCCGGGACGCTGACGGCGTTTTACAACGGGGCGATCACGAATACCGGTTGCTCGCCGCTCGACTCGAACCTGGCCGCGATTGGCTGGTACTGCGGCAACGCGAGCGACACGCCGCACCCGGTGGCGGGCAAGGCCGCGAACGCGTGGGGCCTGTACGACATGAGCGGCAACGTGTGGGAGTGGACGTGGGATTGGTATCAATCGACATATCCCGCCGGTTCAGTCGCTTCGCCGCTTGTCGATCCCGCAGGTCCCTCATCGGCCTTCGGCCGGGTGTTTCGGGGCGGCGGCTGGAAGGGCGATGCGGAGTACAAGCGCTGCGGCAGTCGCAGCTACAACAGCCCGAACGCCCACTCCAACATTGTGGGCTTCCGCCTCGCGAGGTCTGTTCCCTAGACCCCTGATCGATTGGACCCTTGACCCCAATTTCTCTCTTCCCTTTAAAAAACAGCGCGCAGAGGCCTGTACTCGCGAAGCGGCTCGATGCCCGAGAGAACTCGCAAGGCGCCGTCGCGCAGGGCCTCTATTTCGAGGTTGCCTGGGTACACGGCCATCTCGATGGGCAGCTGGGACAGCACGCGCCGCAGATGTCCGATGAACCATTGGCTACGCGTCAGTGCGCCGGTCAGGAGGATTTTGTCAATGACCTCGCCCTCGAACTTGGGCACGAGCATGGCGATCTCGGCGGCGATCTGCTCTATCATCGCGAGACTGACCTGGCGCGCTTCCTCGTCGCCGGCGTTGATGAGCTTTTCGACTTCCAGGAACTTGTCAGTGCCCAGATACGACTTGATGCCGCCGTTGCAGGTCAGGGCATGCACCACCTCGTCTTTGGACATGCCCGAGTAGCACAGATCAATGAGATCTCGGCCTGGCAGAGAACCAGCCCTGTCCATGCTCATGGGGCCATCGAAGAGAGCGTTGCGAACCTTGACGCAGCGTCCATGGCGATGAGCTCCCACGGACGTGCCAGCGCCGACGAACGCGACGATGAGGTTGAGATCCTCATACTCCTTGCCGTGCAGAAGGGCGTGCTGCTTGGCGATAGCCTTGTGGGCCAGGGCATGCCAGACAGCCTCTTGGTCGGTGCCTCGCAGACCCGTGATGCGCGCCAAATCATCCAGCTCGTCCACAACGGCCGGATCGACGATGAACACGTTCTGGTTTTCCTGTGGAGCGACCTTGTGAGCCAACACCGCGCCCAGGTTCACCACATGACGGCCGGCGACCTCTTTGTCCAAATCGTCGAGCATCTTGTCGTCGACCCTGTAGGTTCCCGATTCCACGGGCAGGATGAGGCCACCTCTTCCGATAAAAGCGACGATGCTCGCCTTGTCGACACCTTTTCGGGAGAGAAACCCCTCGATGGCTTCGACGCGAACAGGGACTTGATTGAGGACGTCATCGTCCAAATCCTCCAAGCGATGGGGCAAGCGCTCGCGATACAAAAGGTCACGCCCCTCCCAGACCGCAGCTTCTGTGTACTCGTTCTGCGGAGAGATGGTGAGCAGCCTGAACCTCGGGAAAAAACGATCCTTGGGCGTGTGCTGGAACCTGCCGGACTTGTACATGCGCAAAATGAGCGCCTTGGCGCCCATGGCCACGTCTTCTGGGGTGGAGCTTCGCGAGAAATCCAGAGCCTGGTTCATCATGCCGCCGATGATGAGCACGTTCTGGCCGTCCTGATAGCGGGTTCGATAGATGTGGTACAGGAGATTGCCCACGTCGAGGCTCGGTACGATGAGCACATTGGCGTTGCCCGCAGCCGGAAAGCGCTCGAGGTCGGGCCCGAGCTTGTCCATGGCCGCTTTTTTGGAGATGGCGCAGCTGATCTGCAACTCGGTGACAATGTTCACCGTGGAGGCCAGGGGGTTCTCCTCTGCGAGCTTTCGCAACATCTCGTTGATGAGCGGCTCGGCCTGCCGCACGCGCTCGACAGATGGCCCAGCGCCAGAGCCCCGGGTCGAGTAGGAGAGAAGGGCGCCGTTGATCTGCGGCATCACCTCCACCGGGATGATCTGACGCATGGTCATGCACGCGCCCACCGCGATATCGGCGAGACGTTCGGCCGAGGGTTCAGGGTTCAGGGCCACGTCGGCGATCATGAGCAGGTTCTCGCGGAACAGCCCGGCGTCGTGAGAATCGGGCAAGGCGAACAGGCCCATCTCGTAGACCGTACCCGAACGATCGAGCAGCCGCAGGGCTGGGTGAAAAAAATCGCGCGAGGCATGAGCCACGCCCCCTAGCACGGCGTCGGCATAGCCTTGGCGCACGGCCATGATCGCAAAGTACACGGGCTTTTTGCACAGCTCGAGGGCTTGCTCCTTCGTCACTGCCCAGGTCTTTCCCGTAGAGCGACTCGACATCTGCGCGGCGAACTCCTCGAGGAGCTCGGGCTCACTGCCTGGCTCAATGCAGCGAACAGATGCCAAATAACGCTTGCGACTCACCTTCAGCGGGATTTCCTTGTTGTCGAGATCGCGACAGACGTCTGCCCTGCTGCGAACGAGCACGATTTTGGCGTACTGCACGAGGGCTGAGGTCGCGGTGATCACCCGAGGATCGTCCGCCTCAGGAAAGATGAGGGTAGGTTGCGGTCCTCTTTGTTCTCGCAATTGGTGGTCAATGGACACTTCAAGCGGATACATGAAGGAACCTCCGAGACGGGTGGTGTTTAAAAAAATCGAACGAGCCGCCGCTTCGAGCCACGTAACTATAGGCGGGCGCTGGCTTGAGACAAAAGAAAAGCACAGAAGAAGGGGGTGGTGTGATTTTTCGTGGCCTACTCTGCGTACACTTTGTAGGTCACCTTCAGGGTGATCGGTGAATCGCTCTTCTGTCCGTAGTCGTTATATCCATTTATCGCAATAAAATAGTTGCCCCTGCCCTTTAGATAACAAGTCTCTATGCTGCTGCCTTTTTGGGGCGCGCAATCAAAGTCGCTCGGGCTCGTAATTTTAGAACCTTTCTTTACATAGAGATCAGCATCCCCTCTCCATTGACCGCTATAATTCATCTCAACTTTAATATCTTCAACGGTCCCAAAATCGAAGTCCTGAGTACCGGCATCGACTTCAATCTCGCGCCATTCGCCGGGCTTCAAAGTCATCACATAATTTTTCTGCACTACGGTTATAGCAGGTACAAACTTTATATAGGCATTCAAGTCATCTGTGAATTTGTATTTATTATCCACAACAAGAGAATTGATATTGTAATAACCGTTCGCGCTCCCGTTCCATCCGAAGTTAACATGAACGTATCCGTTCTTATCTATGCCATCGAGAATATAGGCATGGCCCGCGCCGACATTCACATCCTCCCCAAAAAACACAACTGGTCTCTCATTGACGATTTCATTCTTTATCAACTCTTCCCACTGGGCATCAGAATACTTGCTCTTACTCACCATCATGACGTCGGCCATTTTAAATTGTCTTCTAAACCCGGTAAATACTGTCGGATTGGCGATCTGCGCCGAGGTTCCCTTTGCCCCATAAGTCGCGTTCACCGAAGCGCCGACGTGGTAGAGAAGCTTTGCCACTGCGTCCACCTGCGCGGCATTGCTGCTGTACGTCAATTTTGCCGGCATATTCTCCCAAGCGTAGCCTGTCCTATAATCGGCTTCGACGATTTGCTCGGCAGGACAAGTACTGACAGACCCTCCGCCATTACAATATTTTTTGTATCCAATACCATTTTTGGGGAACTGATAATAATTTAGAACTTGGCCAAAGGCAACCGCGACGCATCCAACCGGAGCCTTTTCCCTGGCTGACATGGATGGCGTCATTTTGTTGTAAGTAAAGTTTGGATAATACCCGCCGCTCTGCCCCCATGTGGTTTTGATCAGCGGCTCTACAACCGTGCTCAGAGCGGTTGAATAGGATGTTTTTTGACCATTCTCATCCTGGGAAAACTGGTTAGGCTTTGCCACGACCTTGAGGTTGCGCATGAAGCTATTGACCCGAATATCGTCCGCCTCTTCGTCAAACAAATGACTGTCATTAGAATAGGCCAACACCGCTATGTCCTCATCACTTGCGGAGACAATCACAAACCCGCCGCCCTCGAACTCGAACCCGATGTTGGGGTTCAATTTGTTATTGTTGTCGTAATAGACCTCTTCTATCTCGAAGCTCTGTCTTTGCGGATATTGAGCTCTCATCCAGTTGATGGCGACCTCTCGCTCCGAGACCCCGGCGTCCGACCCTTCAAATTCAGCGGACGCGCAACCAACAACCGTCGCGCTTAAAAAAATGATGACCAGTATCCATCTTGCTCGGTTTGCCATTTCTCACTCCTATTTTTTCCTGACACGGCGTAAACTTCCAGGGTTCAACCGATCCTTGCTCAATCATGTGCCATTGGGATTGAGCGCGGCTTGCAGAGAATAGAATCATCCCGCCGACGGGTGTCAAAGGCGATTATCCTTCTGAAATCAATTAATTACACAATGTCTCTGTAGAAGTTTGGTATTTCTGGATTACTAGACTTTCCGCAATCCGTGGTCCCTTTCGCTCATGCCCCTTCCGCGCATCTTTGAAAAATCCGACAAAAAAACAGGCGAAGTTTTCTCCTGTGCTAAACTCTCAAAACAAAGCGCTTTCTTATTGCGAACGGGACCATCAGCAAGGAGCCGAGAATGGGACGCAAGTCGGTAGGAATCGTGGTGACTGTGCTCACGGCAATGTACCTGTTCAGCGTTGACGCAGCGGCGCAGAGCGGGAATTTTGATCCTGAGTACGACGATGCAACGGCCGCGGGCGCACAGACCCCCGCGGCAGAGGACGAGCCTATCGGAGGAGCCCTCGACGGAACAGCCAAGGCGAGCACCGAAACTGGGCGGGGCGCTGGGCTCAAAGGCACCGCGACAGGCGCGGCCGCGGCAGCGCCGGAAAGCACGGACCTCGAGAAGCGGGCAAAGCGCAAACCGTGGGAGATGAACGGGATCCGCCACCACTCCACCCTCTATGGCTCATCTGGTCTGTTCTACTTGCCCGAGGCAGGCTCTGACGAAGCCGGCACCTTCGCGCTGGGTGTGCATGGCACCTATTTTAGATATCACGACTATCTCTATGTGGGAGATGAAGCGAGCGCCATGTGGGGCGCGATGACCCTGCGCGTCACCCCCTTCCGCTTCCTCGAGCTCTATGGCTCTCTGGCGAGCTCGGCCATGTCCAACAGCTTGGGCAAACCCAAGCTGTTCCAGGCGTTTGGCGACCTCAAGATCGGGCTCAAAGGCTATTACACGTTCGCGGACTTCATCACCGTTGGCGCGGATGTCGGCGTGTTTTTCTACAACCCGGTAGGCGACGTGGGCGCCACCTTCGACGGCACGAGCGTGGCCATTGACGGGTTGGCGACCTTCGATTTGGGCGCGCTGCGCGAGTTTCTACCTGGCCGATTGCACTTGGGCGTGGGTTACATCTTCGACAACTCAGCCAACATCATCGAGGGGATCGAGAAGTCCGGCGGCGGCTGCGGCACGGACCGCGACGGGGATGGCTATGTCGAGTACAAAGGATGTCTGAGCCCAGACGAGCGTACAGCGCTCGGCATCGATCGCAACGACCAGGTGCGCATTCGGGCCGGCCTCGATGTGCTTCTTCCCTATGTCTCACCCATCTTCGAATACAAGCTCGAGATCCCGGTCAACCGCCAAGACTTCATCTGCCCCAAGGACACCCCAGGCTCCCTCGACCAGTGCATGGCAGAGAGGGGCGCGGCTGGATTTCGCCAAGTCATCACCATCGGCGCGAGAGTGTTGCCTCCCATGGAGTCGCTCGCCCTCGACATCGGCGTCGACATCGGTCTATCCGGCTACGGCCCGACCGTGCACGAGATGGCGGCCGAAGCACCCTGGAGGCTCGTGTTCGGCGCGAGCTATTCGTTCGATCCCTTCCCCGAAAAGGCGGAGCCGCCACCTCCTCCGGTGGTCCCAGAAGCGCCGCCTCCACCTCCTCCGCCCCCGACCATTGCCGGCTTCGTCCATGACAGCCGCGATCCAGCGCTCGCCGTGAACGGCGCCGTGATCTTTTACTCTGGCCGGGAGGATCTCAATCCCCAGGTCACAAAGCTCGATGGCCGTTTTGTCTCTTATTCTTTGACCAAGGGGCAAGCGACCGTGTTCGTCAAAGCCGATGGCTACGAAGATTCTACGTTCAGCGTGGAAGTACCCGACACCGGTCAAGTGAGCCTCGACTGCCCGCTCAAGGCAAAGCCCAAGGTCGCCG
>JALOQD010000327.1 GCA_025453525.1 Myxococcota bacterium | reverse complement strand
ATCTTCCGCAGCGATGCGGACTTCCTGCTGTTTCTGGACGTGCTCGCGGATACCGTCGAGGCCTACCAACTCGAAGTCCACGCCTATGCGCTCATGCCCGACCACAATCATCTGCTGGTGCGCTCGGTGTATGGCACGCTGTCTCGCGGCATGCGCCACCTCAACGGCGTGTTCACCCAGCGACTCAACGCGCGCAACGGCTGGGACGGCGCTCTCTTCCGCGGACGCCTTCGCCCGAAGTTTGTCGTGAAGGAAACGTCCCGGGGCGCTCGTCCCTCTCAACCGACTGTTCCATCAACTGGACAGGATGGGTGAGCTGGTTGTTACATCGACTTTACACTGTTGTGGGGTTTGAAATATTTATCCTTTGATTCAGAATGGTTAGAGATTGGCATTGCCTTTGCTTAACCCTGCTGTAGCAACGGCGTCGCTGGAAGGTCGCCCCAACAGGAGGAAAGTAAAATGATGATAGGTAATAACTCGAAGCTGGTTTGGATGGCTCTGCTCACCTGCGGCGCGCTCGCCTGCGCCTGCGGCGACACGACCAATTCGGACGTGACGGCCAAAAATCCTCTTACCGGTGAAATCGATACGTTCGAAAACACCGAGTCCGTGCCTGACGGTTGGGTGGTCTGCAAAGACGCGGAATGCTCCAACGTTCCCGACGAGTGCGCGATCGAGGAATGCGGGCCAGCGATGGGCATGCCGACGATCATCTGCGCGGACGGCAGCATCGGCGGCAACACTGGCCGCTGCCTGATGAGTGAGAGCGGCACATGCGGGTGGGAGGTCCGCGAGTGCCCAGACACCACCGACGACACGGTTGTGGATGATACGGACACGGAGCAAGGCGAGTGCGAGGAGGCCAAGTGCGGTCCGGCGCTCGGCATGCCGGTGTGGGAGTGCGACGATGGCTCGCTGGGCGGCAACACTGGCCGCTGCCTCGAGAAAGAGAACGGCACGTGCGGCTGGGAGATTCGCCAATGCCCAAACTGAGGCGCAAGGCGCCTGCCTCCAGACTCTGCCCATGACGCAAAACCTTCGCATTTTCGCCTCACTCTGGGTTGTCTGCGCGAGCTCGTTGTCTGCGTGTGCAGGCGCTCATCGAGAGTCGTCGGCCAGCGCACCACAACGACCGCTTGAGGTAGCTGTATTGCCCGAACGCTGGATGACAGCCCCTTCGGACGGTGAGCATTCTGAGGCGGAACTCGTCGCGGCAGAGCTGAGCGCTGGGAGTCACCTTGTCGTTCGGCCTTCGTCGATCGTCGCAGAGAAGCTGCGCAGCCACGACGAGAGCTGCCAAGAGGATTCGGAGTGCCTGCGCCGGGTGGGGCGCGAGCTCGGGGCCGATCTCGTGGTCACGACGCGCCTCGCCGCGCTTGGCGGAACCACGCTCGTGCGTCTCAGCGTGTTGGAGATCGCCCGCGGCGCAGCGGCGCGGGCGCGTCAGGAGGTCGTTCCCGACGCGACGCAAGTTGCTGTCGAGGAGGCGATCAGACGCATGGCCCGAGAGCTTGCCGAGGCTTTTGGTCCTGAGGTGCTGCGAAAAGCAAAGGCTTGGTACGAGCAGTGGTGGGTCTGGACTCTCGCCGGCGGCGTGATTGTGGCAGGGGCGGTGGCGGGCATCGGAATTGCGGCCGGGGGCAGTGAGCATCCAAGCAGTGAGAAGCCAGACGTGGTCATCACGCCACCATGAAGGGAGACGTCATGGATAGACGCGCAAACGCTTTCTTCGTTATCAGCGCGTTCGCGGTTTTGCTCGGCTGCAATGGTCCGCAGACCCCAGAAGCTCCCGCCGTAGACATCGAGCTGGTACAAGACCCGGCCATCAGCACTTCGGCAGAGGTACTCGCCAACCTCGCCGCCTTGCGTCTCATCGTCGACAGTCCCCAAGGCCTCTATGCTCCCGGTCAACAGCAGAGTCACGGCAACATTACGGTCGCTAACGCGGACGATGACGAGATGCTGGAGCTCGTGATCAGACTGCCCCTTAAAGAAGGCTCCCTGCCGACGATCCGGCTCGAGCAAGGCGGTCTACCGGACGTGCCGCTCGATCTCCACGTCGTCGGCACCAAGGGGGAGAGCGCTGACTCGCAGATCGTGGCCGAAGGACTCGCGCGGGGCGTCTCCCTCGAAAGGCCTCCAGGCGTACTGATGATTCCGTTCAACCTGCGGCCCGAGCTGTTGCCGCCGCGGGTGGTGGACGTCTTTCCCCGAAACGGCGACGAGATCACCGGATGCGAGATCGAAGACATTGTGCTGCTCTTTTCCAAGCCTGTCTCGGAACAATCACTCGGGGCACCCGGCGCAGTGTCGCTCACTCCCACTGGGACGGTGCTTGAGATGCGACACGACGCCTCCGGACTCATTGCCCATCTCAAGGTCGCTGGTTTGGTCGGCGACGGCGGGACGCTCGCCTATCGCCTCGGCGTCACCTCGGTCATTACCGATCTCGACGGCCTCGCCCTTGACCAGGTTCCTGCCGAGGAAGGGGCGCAGGGGTTCGAGCAAGCTTTTTCGGTTCGATGCTCGCCGCCGCCGCAGTCACCGGACACGGACGACAAGAGTTGCGGTTCTACGCGTCCAGACGGCGACTGCCAGGTCGCGAAGAAGGACGGCAAGCCGCCCGCGCTCACCTGTGAGGAGGGGGTCTGTGTTCCGAGCGGCTGCGCGGCGATCGAGTGTTCGCAATCCTTCGTTTGTGATGCGGCGATTGGTGCCTGCGCCGTGGACTGCCGGTTTTACGGCGGCGCGCTCTGCCCTGCGATGCGGTCGCGTTGCGACGACGATACAGGGCTCTGCCTCGAGTAGCTCTGACAAGAAAAAGCACCGCCGTCCGAACCTCGACAAAGAGAGAACGCTACCGAGCTCCGAGGGAGGTCAGCGCTCCGACGAGGTCGTTGAGCCGCCGGTTGGTCATCTCGAGGCGGCCATCCATGAAGTCCTGCAGGGCGAGCGCGAGGGGTTCCTCGAGGGAGCGGGTGTCTAGGCCTCTCATCTTGGCTGCGCGCAGCTCGCCGTCCACGCGGTCGAGCTTACGGCGGACAAAAGCGGAGTCGATCGCGATCTCCCGGATCGCTTCCTCGAGCCCATCGAGCGCGGTGGCCGCGGCGGCGACATTTCCTGCGTCGAGCATGGTCGAGGTGCCCGCGAAAATGCGGCGCTGCTCCGCGCTCAAGTCCTCGAACAGGATCCCGCGGTGTCTGAGCTCGAGGCGACAATTGGCGAGCCGTCGAGTCAGCGCGTCGATCTCGACGAGACTGTCGTTCGGCATTGAGGGCCCGGTTTGCGGGATGTCCGAGGTGGGGGGTAAAGGCGTTCGACTGTCGCCAGCGCGCCTTGGATGAGCGGTTGCTTTGGCGCGAGCCAACGCTCGGTCGGCCGGGGCTTCTTCGGTTTGAATGAGCGCTGTTTGCTGCGACGGCGCAGGGGGCTCTGGGACGGTCGTTCGAGCTGCTAAACCTAACGGCGCAGTGGGCAGTTTCGATGCGCGAGCGGGCAAGACCGGCAGCGCGGCCTCCTGCGGCGTATTGGAGCGAGGCGTAGCAAGCCAAGCAGCAGTGCACGCGACTGCGATGCCAAAGGCTCCGAGCAGCGACCAGCGGCGACGCTGCGAGAGGCTGTGCTCCTTGCCCTGGATGGCTCTGCCTGCGCGTGCGGCGTTGGCCATCGCCGCTCCGGTGATGATCCGTTCAGGGGTGACCTCGGCGATGAGCTTGGCGAGCTCGGCGCGGCAACGCGAGCGCTCGAGGGTGGGTACCAGCGAGGAGATCCGCTGGCGCAGGACCGCCGCAGAGGCAAAGCGCTCTTCGGGGAAGCGGGCGAGGGCCCTCTCGAGCAGGCGATCGAGCTGCGCGCCGACGACGGTGTTTGCCAAAGTGGCCCCCACCGAGCGGTATTGAGGGCTCTCGGCGTTCCGCAGGCGCGCCAGGTCGCTTTCCCCTTGGATGTAGGGTTCGCCGGAGATGAGCTCGAATAGCACCAGCGCCGCGGCGTAGAGATCCGTGCGCGTATCCATCGCCGAGCCAGTGACTTGCTCGGGCGCAAGGTATTGAAGCTTGCCCTTGATCACTCCTGTGCGGGTGCGGCCTAGGTCGAGGGCCGAGCGGGCGATGCCGAAATCGCCGAGCAACACATCCCCCGTGCTGCTGAGCAACACGTTTCCTGGGCTGACGTCGCGGTGGATGACTCCGAGCGGGGCGCCGCTCGCGTCGGTCGCGTTGTGGACATAGTCGAGGGCCGAGAGCAACTCCGCGTTGATGTGAATTGCGAGTTCAAGGGGCAGGTCCCGGTCGCTGTGCCGCAGTGCTGCAAGCAACTCCGCGAGGGTCGGTCCGTCGACTACCGCCATTGCCAGGTAGGGGCGCCCTTCGTTCCGTCCGGAGTCGAAAACCTGCACCAGGTTTTCGTGTTGCAGTGTGGTCGCGAGTCGGGACTCCCGCACGAAGGCCTCGGCCAGATCAGTCTCCGCGGCGAACTGGGGCAGCGGGATCTTGAGCGCGACCAATCCCGGGCCATTCGAGGGCCGAGCTGCGGCGTCCCACTCGGCGAGGAAAACTTCGGCCATCCCGCCAACGGCGAGCCTCCGCGCGACGCAAAACGCGCCGAAGCGCGTCCCGACTTGCAGGTCAGTCGGTGCGGAGACCATGTTTGAGGATCAACCGGTAACACGTTTGGCGGGAAAGCTCGGCCGCCCTTGCCACCGCGGAGATGTTGCCGCCGTGCTGATCGAGTAACTCAGCAAGGTAGGCGCGTTCGAAGGCGTCGGTCCAGCGCTGTTTGGCATCGTGGAATGGTCGATCGGCCATCGGCTGTACGACCTGCTCACTCGACCTTGCGATGGGAGAATTGCGCAGAAGCGCCGCTGGAGAGAGGGTCGGCAGCGCGAGGAAGCGCTCGACAAAGTTGCGCAGTTCCCGGACGTTGCCTCGCCAGTCGTGGGCGAACACCATTTTCATGAGGTCGGGCGCAAGCACCTGCTCAGCGTCTCCACCGAGCCGAGAAATGAAGTGCCTGATGAGGCGAGGAAGCTCCTCCTTACGTTCGCGCAGCGGCGGCAGGTAAACCGACACTACAGAGAGTCGGTACAAGAGGTCCTGGCGGAAGCGGTTGGCGCGTACCTCCTCTTCGAGGTTGCGGTTCGTGCAGGCGACGAAACGCACGTCCACTGGGCGCGGCACATTCTCGCCGAGTCGTTGCACCTTCCGTTCTTCGAGCGCCCGCAGAAGCTTGGGTTGCAGCTCGGAAGCCAGCTCCCCAATCTCGTCGAGCACGAGGGTTCCGCCGCTCGCGGCTTCGAAGACCCCGGTGCGCGAGTCTGTCGCTCCGGTGAAGGCGCCTCGCAGATGACCGAATAGCTGGCTCTCGATCAGCGTCGGGCTAGCCGCACCGCAGTCGAAGACGATGAACGGCCCGTCTTTGCGTCCCGAGTGTTCGTGGATCGCCCGCGCCGCGAGTTCCTTGCCAGTACCTGACTCGCCGAGCAGGAGCACCGTTGCGTCGGAACGCGCGGCCTGTTCGAGCACGGCGAACACCGCCCGCATAGCAGGGCTGTGGCCGAGTAGCGTGCCGAAGTTCGTCTTGGCCGAGAGCGGAATCTCAACATCGGGACGGTCAATTTCGAAGCGCAGTGACGAGCTGCCAAGGCCGATGCTGATGCTCTTGGTGAGGTAGGCCGCCCCGATGCGCACATCGTTTACGAAGGTTCCGTTGGTGCTGCCTAGGTCCGTGAGCAGGAAGCCCTGTTCGGTCGCGAAAATCTCGCAGTGCCGTGCGGAGACGGCTTCATCGCTGAGCACGAGGTCATTGTCCCCTGCTGTACCGACCTTTAGCGAGAGCCGCGCGAAGCTCGCCGAACGACCCTTATCGACGCCGCGCTCGACACACAGCTCAGCGCGCTTGAGAAGTAGACTCGTCGTGCGATCGGCGCGTTCGAGCAGTCGCGTGCCCACAGCCACACCGTCACTGCCCTGGGCTGTCGACACGCCCCTATGCTGCTTATCGTCCACCCTCTATCGCTATTACAGAAAGAGAGGACTTTCAAGCCCAAGCCCAAGCCAAGCTCGGCCTCCCATCACTCGACGCCAGGGGTCAATCCAGCCCAATTGACATATAGATCACTTCAGCCCACCGTGGCTCCATGGCAAGAGCACCGAGAGACGACTTTCCCGGCGCCTGGCATCACGTGACGCACCGGGCTTCCAAACGCGAAGGCGATCTTCCGCAGCGATGCGGACTTCCTGCTGTTTCTGGACGTGCTCGCGGATACCGTCGAGGCCTACCAACTCGAAGTCCACGCCTATGCGCTCATGCCC
>JALOQD010000044.1 GCA_025453525.1 Myxococcota bacterium | reverse complement strand
GCTCGCCACAAGGATTCGTACCCTCGTGCCGAGCAAGGCTGCCTAAATGAATCTGCCTATTTATACTTTCTTCGGGTGCCTTCGGAGATCACGGATGCGTTTTGCCAATGGGGCGATGGCATCCACTCCGTCGGCGTAGTCGTTGTCAGTGGAAGTCAGGATGGCGTCGTTCTTGACAGCTATCGGGCTTGGGCATGCCCAAGCGTTGTTGTCGGTGCATGCGGGATCAAACCCCCAGGTGTCACCCATGTAGAAGTAGGTCACATCGCCGAGTTGCACGCTTGCACCCATGTCCGTGCCGCGGAGGTAATAGGACTTGCGGACCGTGGTCACCGCTTCGTTGAGCTTTTTGAACTCATCATCGGTCAACAATTTTCTGGCCTCAATTTGCCAATACGGACCTTTTGCATCGAGATTGGAGATGTTCTCGATATCTGTCGGGCCCTCGTCGTAGACCTGGCAGTGAGGGCAGTCGGGATAATACTGCGCCGTGCAGCCATCCGGATCCGTATCCGGGTCCGGACCATCGGGAATATCCATCCAAGCTTGGCCGGCGAACCATTTGTCTTTGGGGTGCCCGCACCGTGGGTGGTGAATCTTGGGGAGCTTCGTAGAAAAGAACAGATCCTGCTCCAGATGCCACCAGTCATCGAGAACTGGGCCAGGGAGCGGCGCGATGGCTTGCTCCCACAGCGGCAGCAGGTTCCAGCTCAATAGCCTGTTCCAGACCGTAGTCCTGACCTCATCCACCGAAAAAGTTCTCGGGTCAGCGGCAACCTGCGCCACGTACGAGGCGAGCCCGGAGTCGATGAATCCTTGCGCTTGAGTCATGCTAGAACCCCACGCAGGCCCTGGCGGCGCGAGGCGGTAGAGCAAGAGGTCGAGCAGGCGCCATCCGTCGACGGTGTACCGCTCAGCGTCGTAGGCGCCGAGCGCGGCGCGTCGGGTAGCTCCATTATACATAGCCACGATGAGATCCAGGTCACTGCCGTGTCGCGCGACAATTTTCACTTCAGAAGATACTTGATCAACCAGAGCGCCGTACATGGTGTACGAGCTTGAATAGACCGTGGGAGCTTGTCCCACGTACCTGGCAAACGACGCGGGTTCTCCCACGTCGAGGTCCACTGCCTTGCCGCCGTAGTACTCGGCACTGTTTGTGGTGACGAGGCCGAGCTTCTTGGCATAAACTTGGTTCCAGTACGAGATGGCCAACACCGGCACACCAGAAGCGAGTAGCGCGTTCATCGCCGAGGCCCCGATATTCGGAGCAAAGCCCGTGACCACCACGAGGTCGAAGCTTGAAAAGCTGGTGGAGGAAGTAACCGCAGAGTCCTTGGTCCGCACCACGTTGTAGCCCAAATCGTCGAAGTGGTCCTCGAGTCGCTCCTCATTCGAGAAATTTCCGTTCGCCACGAACAACAGATCCGCTGTTTCTGGCGGCGGTACGAATGCCTCTGCTGTGGAATTCAAGAGCATCAACGCGACCGCAAGCACTCCTACAATAGCGTTGAGTCGCCGCGTTGATGGCTCTCGGCGGTGCGTGCTTCTCATTGGACCCTCCTGCATTACCTGAAGTAGAGCCCTTTGACCCAAGAACGCAGTCATGGCTCGAAGGTAGCATAATCCAAAGAGCGCAAATTCACCCTTCTTCCCTGCCAGCCGCCTGTTCTCCCTAAGGTTGCGACCGGTGAACGAAAACTTTGGGTAGTAGACTGCCGGGCTGCTCAACGACAAAGACACGTCGCGCTGCTCCCTGAGGTCTCGCCGCCGGAAAAACCGACATCAGCCATCAGAACGTTCCGACAGTTTTGAGATCCCGCCGGTAGGTAACCCCTAGGAGCTCACGAAAAGGAGAAGGCGTGCTCAATAGCGATCTGAGAACCCGTCGATTGAGGCGATGCGAGCTCGGCTTCGCAGAGAGGTGCGGTCTTAGAGACCGTTTCTTACGGTAGCCATGCACCTCGTCGCAGTCGCACCAGGAAAGAGATATTTCGGCTACGACGGCAAGAAGCCGTGGGGATCGTTCTATCCCGCGTTCGTCGTCGGCGAGCTCGAGATGACTCTTCGGTACGACTATCATTGCGACGCACACCTGGTCACCTACGTCCTTCCCAACTGCGAGCGGCAGCCGCGCATTCGCAAAAGCAGTCTGTCGAGCCTCGACACTCTACCGCTTGTTTACGCCTTCTTCTGCGACGTCGATAACCCCGGCCATGCGGCTTGGACAGAAGAGTCGTTCGGGGAGGCTGTGTCCCAGTACGCGTCCATGGACGTCCTGCAAACTTGTGGAATTTACCACACGGCGCATGGCGCACGCCTCGTGCAGCCGATCGTCGAGCCTATCCCCGTGGACCGCGTGGAGCCCTATATCGCCGGATGGTTCGCGAAGCTCGAGGACGCCGGCATCGCCGTCGATTGGGCGTGCAAAGACTGGACGCGACTCTTCCGCATGCCCAACGTCAAGCGCGATGGCGTGTTCCGCAGGGCACCCTTCATGGACCTGTCGAAGATGAGGCCTATTGAGGTGGAGCCTCTGCCTGAGCACCTGATCGCCATTCGCAGTAAGCCGCGGAAGAAGGAGAACGGAAAAGAAGATAGCGCGATTGTCGAAAAGGGGCCGAGGAAGAATGCGACATCAAGCTCGCCAGTGTCGCTATCGCCGTCGCCCGGCACGACACCTGTCGTAACCTGTGTTGTCCCCGAGGAATGGAGTTCTTCCATTTCCGAAGAATGGCACGACCGCGTTCCACAGCTCGCTGCCGCGATCCTCGAGGTAAAGACGGCTTGGCACGACCTGTTCCTCGCTCTCTCTGGAGCGCTTCTGTATCGCGACGTAGAGCCCTCTGAGCTGCCGGCAGTCGTCAGGGCTATCTCCCTAGCCACCGCGGACACCCGCACAGAAGACCGTGTGACGAGCGCTAGGACCACTGTGGAGAACTACCGGGTGGGCAATCCGATCGCTGGAGCAGGTGCGTTGCGACGCAACTGGCCCGGAGTCGCTGATGCTCTGGACCTCGTGCTTCCTCCGCAGACCTGGGGCGGTGACAACGAATGGGAGCTCGCGAAAGAGGTCGACGATTGGGAGGCTATCCCGCAAATCGAGTCCGCCATCAACGCCGCAGCCGAGGCCAGCTCAAGAGGTTTGACGCTCATCGACACCAATAGCGGATTCGCCAAGACGATTGCCGCAACCTGCGTGGCCGCCAGGCGAGCGCAAACAGAATACGTCACAGAGGACGCCGAAGGCTTGCGCGCTCCACCGAACTCGAAGACCGCCATATCGGTCAAGAGCAACGCCCTGGCCATCAAAGTGGTAGGCGACCTCGATAGGGTCGGTGTCGGAGCCAGACGGGTATTCGGCCCGCTGTCCCTCTTGGACGAGAACGATCATCCAGTCTGCAAAATGACCGAGGTCGCTCGCCCACTCGTAGCTGGCGGTCAGGCCATGCACTGGGAACTCTGCCTCGGTCGCGAGATCGAACCCTGCAAGCATTCCGAAGGCTGCCGAGCCAAGAACGGCTGCGAAGGGCCCCATAACGCCCGCGTCACTGTCGGTACCCACGCGCTCGTCGGCGCCCTCGACGGCGCATGCGGCACTTCCGGTTTGCTCATCATCGACGAGCCGCCGGACCTGCTCGAAGACGTGAAAATCACAGACCAGGACATGCTGATTGCAGAAAATGTGTTCTCCGCGTTCGATAACAAATACGTCTCGGCCGTGATACCCGCGTTTCAGGCCTTGAGGGGATTTCTGGGAAACGCCGACCAGGATGAATCCCTGCCCCTGGCCGAGGCTATCAGGCGTGGCGCTCAATACGTACTCAAAGATACCATCACCATCGCCAAGTGCGCGACAGGTTGTGACAATGATGATCTTGTCGTGCTCGCCGGCCTGGCCAAGCTCGACGCGCATACGTTCAAGGCACCGCCTATTCGATGGCGAGAACTGCAAGCGGCCCGAGAGGACTCCGCGTTCGCACAGGTGCTCGGCAATGCCTCGCGAGTCCTGGGCGCCATCTACAAGGGCCTCACTGCCGAAGCGCCTGCCGCCGCCCGAATCGAGCTGGGAGCCGGTGACCGGAGAGTCATCATTGTCTATCCCCGCGAACAGCTCGGAAAAGCGCTGCGACGCGATGGCAACGTGGTGGCCATGAGCGCCGGAATCTCCGTCAACGAAGAGCTCTACGCAAAAATCGTCGGCTATTCCCCAGCGGTCATAAGCTTCACAGATGTCGACGGCGCGCCCATCGAGCGCATCTGGCTGCAGATGCATGGCGCTACCCGAAGGCATTGGCTGCCAGGCGGCAAGCTCCGCATGACCGGCAATAACCTCGTCAAGGCCCTTTCCCAGGCGCTCAAGCTTGCGAAGCCGGCCACCAAGGTCGGCATCATCACGATGCTGCCCATCGAGCTCGCCCTGCGGGTGGCCATGGACCCCGACAACCTCACAGTGCTCAACGATTTCGTGGAGGCAGGACAGCCGGCGCTTCTCTACCCTCAGATCCGAGAAGAGCTCGGCAAAGCGCTCCACTATTTTGAAGGCGAGATAGTCCTCAGCCACTACCACGCCGGACGAGGCTCGAACCCCATGAAAGACGTCGACTGCTTTATAACGCTCGGCGACCCGTGGCCAAACACCTTGGCGGTGCGCAACGAAGTCGCCTTCCTCGACCTCGACGACAAATGGGAGGCGAGGATGCAGGCGCTCTGCGAGACTGAGCTCGAGGTCGCCCATGGTACGCTCCGAGCTGTCCAGAGAACGATGCTGCCTGTTCCGGTGAATCCGATGCCCGCGAAAGCCATCCACATCGGCATGGTGAAGCCTGGAGGAGACGCCTGGCAGGAAAGGAATGTTCGCGAAGTGCATCCATCGATGGGGAGACCGAGGAATGAGGCAGCCATGACTGCCGAGGAATTCAAGGGGATAGTCGAAAGGCTCGGAGGGAACAAAGCAACCGCCAAAAAGCTCGGCTGTTCACCAAAAGCCGTAAGGCGCTATCTCTCGGGAGAGAGATCCATTCCAAGCGAGATTGCTTTGGTCGTCGTCGAGTTGGTAGCGTAGGTACCCATTCGAAGTGCCGTCATGTCGCGAGCTGGCTATCCTTGCGAGACAGGGGGGGGCCGAAAGTCCCTATAGAAATATTAGATCTATTATAAGGACTTTCGGCCCCCCCTCCCCCTGTAGGGATGATCAAGTTCTTCCGTCTCCATCCGCCCCCTTCGAAGAAATCGACGAAAAAAAGCAAATACCTCCGACAGATTTGAGATCGCGCCGGTAGGTAACCTATATGAGAACAGAATTCTCTCGACTACACCAAGGTCTCCTCGTTGACGTCAACTCGCCGAGGCACATCGCTCGCTTTCAAGAGGCGAGCACCAAGCACGAGCACCTCCGTCGTTGTGACACGATCCATGACGTGCTGGCCGTGCTCGCAGAAGGAAGCGGGATCGACTACGCCGAGAAGGACGCGTTGGTCCGGGAGCTCATCATCGAGCGCCAGCAGACGAACTCGTGCTCGTTCTGGAACGCGGCGTTGCTCGTCGCCTACTTCCCCATGCTCAGCAATCTGAGAGGCCGAATTCGGGGCAATGCATTCCCTGACGACGACCTCGACCAGATCGTCCTCATGTCCTTTCTCGAGGAGGTCGAGAAGTTCCCCGCTGAAAAACGGCAGTCGTTCACTTCCATTGAGCTGCGTCATCGCACTGAACGCCGCGTGTTTCGCGCTGTCAAACACGAGCAGAAACAGCGGCGCGGTCAGATCTCCGTCGAGCCTGCCAGTGATGAGATCGAGGGAGGCGCGCCGTGGCCGGCAATCGCGGACACTGGGCCTCGTGGCCCTCGGAACCCTGCCGATGCCTCAGAGGCTGTCACGAGTCTTGTGAAGCACGCTGGAGCACTCGTCGGTGGCGAGATGTTCGAGGTGCTCACTGCCACGCTCGTCTGCCATCGCAAGCTGACTCGGTTTTTGGACCAGGTCATACCCGCACTCTCTGGAGAGGAACGCCGCCTGGCCTATCAGCGGATCCGAAAATGTCGCACGCGGGTGCTCGCGAGAATTCGACACAACATCACGAGGCATTGGGGGCTCGATTTCCAGAAGGCTGACGTTGCTGGGCTGGCCACATCCAGGAGCAGGAAGGCGAGGACCTCGCCGCGAAGGGAACAAGAGAACGCGATAGGCCCCAGGGGTTCCACGACTCGCAGTCCGGTCATTCGGTTTCGCGCGAGGCATGGGCACTTGGGTCAGAGGGAGAGGATATCGGCGTCCCCGACCTCTCGCCAGAAGTCTTTGCTTAAGCAGGCGTTACGGTGGAGGTGACCGCCCGATGCAGACCCGGAAACCGAGGACGCGAAGCACAGTGTACTGCGGAGCAGGCGCTTGGCTCGCCGGGTTTGAAAAAAAATGGGTCCACTCTGCGGAAAGGCAGTGTGTTAGCGGTCCCAATTTTTGAGGGGCTGTGTTTGCCACCATAGAGACTTCGAAACGCAGAAGGAGAATGCAGCATGAGCAATCGAGAGTCGCGCACCCAGATGGCCCAGGCGTTTCGCGAGACATTGCTGAGCCTGATCGGGCTGTTCCAGATCTACAAGGTGGATCCCGATCTCACGAAAGCGGTGTCAGACACGCTAGGTCGCCAGTACAGACAGCATTTGGCGAAGGCTGACAGGCTCGAGAGCAGTGAGAAACGAAAGGCACTGCATGCCCTGGTGGACGAGATGGATGAGGTGATCGGCGATGCAGGGTGAGGCAGGCGAAAAGGCAGTGGCCATCAAAAAGGGCTTCATCGCTGTCATCTGTTCGGTTCTCGCGAAATCTCCCGTTCGGTATTTTCTGGTCGGAGGGGAATGTGAACATATGAATGAAATGACATATAGCAAAAACACTATATCGAGCGATTGGCAGAAGAGGGAGATGGGTAACAGCCCTTGCCACTCGCTCTTGGGCATTCTGCTGGAAAGCGAACGTTCGGTTGTTGTTCAGGAGGTCACATATGCCAAAAATAGTATATAGCAATAACGCTATATGGCATAATTCCGCATTAAAATCGATGGGTTCCAATTGCCGGAATGGGGTGAAAGTGGCCATCAGGGGGTCCGAAAGGGGTGTTTTTCGACCGCACTCCGACCAAATTCAAGGGGTTTTCGCTCAATATCGCATTGCGAAACACGGCGTTCTTACTCTGTTTTCCCGGGTCTGATGGCCGCTTTCCCGGATGTGCCTACCCCCGGGGGAGGTCGAAAGTTCGTGAGGAAATACATGCGGTTACCTGTTCCTGGTGTCTCTCTGGCTCACACAAAATCGGGGCATTCGAACTCCCTCGAAATGGGCATTCGAACCCCCGGAAAAGGAGGTGAAAAGTGGTGAAACCGAACGGATCTTTCCGAACGCCTGCAAGTGACCCCCAAAACGGCGATGCCGCGCCGTTGCTGGGGCTCTCATCGCTCAAAACAACCGAACTGCCTGGAGGAAAAGGCATGAAAATGGTGAACAACGACGATTTTGAGCAGAAAAGAACCGAACCCGAGGCCTTGAAAACCAAACCCGAGGGCCTTGAGTGCCCGGAAAACAACGAAAACGGCCTGAAAAAACGACCAGGCCGCAGGCGCAAAGGAGAAGGGCCTGCCTTCCCTCGCGAGGAGGTAGATCGCCTGCTGGTGCACGGCGAGCTCAAGGAAAATCCAGACGGCACGGGTCGGCATACGGTCTACCCAACGTATCGAGATATCGCCGAGCGGTTTGGCGTGGCTCACAGCATCATCGCGGACTATGCGAAACAGCACAATTGCCTGCGCCGTCGTGAACGAGTCCACACCGCCGTAGGCGAGCTCACGGAGTCCATTTTCATCGAAGAGCGCGCGGAAGCGCTCGCCATGGATCGTGACGGTCAAGTCCGGATCGCCGACCTCTACATCGCGCAATTCAAGAAGGCGATCCTCGAAGGCCGCGTGCGAACCGACAATCTCTCTGACTACAATACGGTATGCCGCCTGCGAGCCTTCTTGTTGGGCGACGCCGATTCTCGCCAACAGACGATGAACGGCATGCCGACGCTGGAAGAGATTCAACTCGCTCACAACAAGCTGCGCGAGGCGAAGAGCAAGTTGACTCCGGCCACGAGGGGCGAGGTCCCGCTCTCGAATTACAAAGCGACGAAGGTGGAGGGAGAAAGAAGTGACGAGGACGATGAGGACGACGATGAGACCTCCGAGCCTGGACCGGACACCAACTGATGCAGGCCAGGCAATCGTCAGCACGGCAGGTCTTGGATAGCCCGCAGGAGCACGGCTTCGTCCGGGTGGCTGTAGCGCATTGTAGTCTCGATGGAGACATGCCGGGCGAATCGCTGGACCACCCGGATGTCCTTGGTTTTGCGGTAAAGGTTGCTACAAGCCGCGTGGCGAGCACTGTGAAACGAGTACGCCTTCTCGAACCCAGCGCGCTCCTGCCAAACGTGGAACAAGTGGCGGACCTGCCGCGTGGACAGGCGGTTGCCCTTTTTGCTCATGAAGAGCGGCGCCACCGGCGCGATGCTCTGGCCATGGGCCTTCTTCCACGAGAGGAACCTCCCGAGCTTGATGCGGACGGTTTCGCAGAGCAGTGCCTCTTGCAAGGCAGGCTTTTTGGCCGAGCGCTTGAACACGCGCAGGTAGATCTTGGGCCTCACCTTGCCGGCAGCGTCGACGATGTCGCCGACGTCGAGGGCGACGAGCTCGTGCTCCCGCAGGCCCGTGGCGAGGGCCAGGGAGAGCAGCATGTGGTCTCGAAATCCATCTCGACGCTGTCCGGTCAGGGTGAGCAAGGCAGCCTGTTCGTCGGCGGACATCATCCTCGGCGGAGTGGGGATGCGCATGGCGTAACCGGTCATGGGAAATCCTCCTTTGCGGGGAAAACACATGCTCATCAGGGCATCCATTGTCAGACAATTCAAGTCCATTTTGAACGTCAGGAGGTGAATCCATGACAACGGTCGTTGTGAAGAAAACCGAGAGCGACCTGGGCGAGTTATCGTCTGAAGCGGGGTTCATCTCCAGCGTATGTCGGTACGATGGAGAGCCCATCGCGCTCGAGGGATATCAAATCGCGTTTCTTGAGAACTCCAGCCGGTTTCGGTGGATCACGAAGAGCCGCCAGGTGGGGTACTCGTTCATCTTTGCCCTCGAGGCCTTGGCACGATGTCACCTGCGGGACGCCTACACGGCGGTCTTCGTATCGTTCAACCAGGCCGATGCCATCGAGAAGATCCTGCTCGCGAGGCAGGTGTTCGAGGAGTTGCCTTCCGCCTACCAGAAGCGACTTGTGACAGACGCCAAGACCGAGCTCGCATTTGAGAGCAACGGACCGAGTAGAAGGGTGTCGAGAATTATCTCGGTGCCAGCCAAGGCTCCCCGGGGGAAACGAGGTGACGTAGTTATTGACGAAATGGCCCACCTCGCGAACGACCGTGAGGTCTACACGGGATCCACAGCGCTGATCCTCCGGTCCCAAGGTCAGCTCACGGGCTGCTCCACGCCCCTGGGAAGGCGCGGCATTTTCTGGGAGATCGCCACCGAAGAGCTCAGAAAGTATCCACATCATTCGAGGCAGATCGTTCCCTGGTGGCTGTGCCGCTTCTTCTGCAAGGACGTGAATAGGGCGGCAGCGGAAGCACCGGACATGCGCACCGAGCAGCTCGTAGAGACCTTCGGTCAGCCGCAGATACGCGAGCAATTCGAGTCCCTGGCCCTCGAAGACTTCGAACAGGAATTTTGCGCGACGTTCCAGGACGAGTCGTACAGCTTCTATTCCTACGAGCTGATCCTGCCGTGCACGAGCGACGACCTCGTGCTTTGCGACGACGCCACAGACATCCCGGTCCCGAGCGGAAGGCTCGTCGCGGGCTTCGACGTCGGCCGAGTCAGGGACCATTCGGAACTGGCGGTCTTTGAGGAGCGGGATGGCAGATTCATCTGCCGAATGCTCCGGCGCTACGACCAGGTGGCATTCGCCGAGCAGGAGGCAGATCTCAGGCGACTCCTCAACCTCGTTTCCATCGCCCGTCTCTCCATCGACCGCAGCGGCATCGGCATGAACCTCGCGGAGAACCTGAGCAGGGATTTTCCACAGGTGGTGGGCGAGGCGTTCACCAACGATTCGAAGGAGCGCTGGGCCACGGACTTCAAGATTTTGCTCCAAAGGCAGGACGTCGTGCTCCCTCGAGATCGCGAGCTGGTGAGCCAGGTGCACTCGATCAAGAAGCGGGTGCTGCCTTCTGGAAAGGTGAGCTTCGACGCGGAGAGAACCGCCCGAGGCGGTCATGCGGATAGGTTCTGGGCCATCGCCTTGGCCTGTCAGAAGGAGCGCGGGCAAGGCCCTTCGAGGGGATCCGTGATCACCATGAGGGTGATTGGGTGAGTCTGTTGCCTCCACTCAGAGAATCAAAAGTATACTAATTGACAGTTAATGTAATTATGACTACATATGACAGCAGAGAGGAGGTCAGCCATGGACAACAACACAATCGCCATCAACCTTCGGCGCCTCCGCAGCACGAAAGAGTTCAGCCAGGAGAGCGTCGCCGAAAAGGCAGGGTTGTCGCGGGCTGCGTACTGCAACATCGAGAACGGCAAATCCGCGCCTCGCGTCTCAACGCTTCAGGCCATTGCACGCGCGCTCGGTGTCAGGGTTCAAGCGCTCGTGGAGCCCACCCGCGAGCTCACGGCGGTTCGTTTTCGTTCGAACAAGCGACTTCGTAGCCGAGAGCAAATCCTCGTGGATGCTGCTAGATGGCTCGCCGACTTTAATGACATCGAGGAGGTTCTTGATGATGGCGTTGCGAGCAAGCACTCGCCCTTGCTTTCTCGAATGCGGCTGCCTTTAGAACCAGAGAAGGCCGCGGCCAAATTGCGCGAGGCCTTCGGTATCCAGCCAGACGATCCGATTCGCGACATCTGCGGCCTACTCGAAGCGCACGGTATCAAGGTCGGCACGATGTCCATTGCGTCTCACGACTTCTTCGGGCTTTCCGTGGCATCGTCCGACGGCGGTCCGGCGATCATCGTAAACACCTGGGAACGGATCTCAGTGGAGCGGTGGATCTTCACGGCGGCCCACGAGCTCGGGCATCTCATCTTGCACCTCGCGGACTACGAGATCCGGGAGACCGAGGAGTCCGACGACCACGAGAATCAGGCCAACGCCTTTGCGGCAGCGTTCCTCATGCCAGCCGGTGCGTTCCAGAAGGAGTGGGACGAGACCTACGGGCTCCCGCTCATCGATCGGGTGCTCAAGGTCAAACGGATCTTTCGCGTGAGCTACAGGACCGTGCTGCACCGCCTCTCGGCCGACGGTGTCGTCAAAGGGAATGTGTGGGCACGCTTCCAGATGGACTACCAGCGACGAAATGGCCGCACCCTCCTGCGGGACGATGAGCCAGAGGCGCTCGCGAAGGATGCCTTTCAAGCAGGCTTCCCGGAGAACCTCGCGGCCGCCGAGCCCGAGCACCTCTCCCGTTTCGACTTCCCCGGCGATCGTCTGTCGCGCCTGGTTCGTAGAGCGATCGAGGAGCAGAAGATCAGCCTAGGGCGGGGGGCCGAGATTCTGGGAAGGTCCCTCGATGAGATGCGGGAGCTTTCGACCTCGTGGGTCGGGTGACGCATTGACGGTCGAGGTGACAAAGTTTCTGCTCGTCGATGCGAATGTGCTCATCGATTTTGTGAAAAGCGACCTCTCGGTACTCGGCATCGCGTCGCGACACATCGGCGAAGTCTATGTGCTGTCGACGGTGCTCGATGAGGTCGAAGGGCTTGACGAGACCGATTGCGAGCGCTTCGGACTTCGTGTGATCGAGCCAGAGTTGGCACAGCTCATGGCCGCTGCCAGGCGAAAGGGAGCGCTATCGACCCAGGACCATCTTTGCCTCATCCTGGCCCGTGAGCGAGGCTGGGTCTGTGTCACAAACGATGGCGCTCTCCGCAAGGCCTGTCAGAGCGAGGGAGTGCAGGTGCTTTGGGGGCTCGAGCTCATGCTCGAGATTGTGAAGCTCGGCAAGCTTTCGGCCAGGGAAGCGATGGACGTCGCCATCCTGATCCAACGCGCCAATCCATTTCATATCACCGAGGCGATCGTGGCAAAGTTTGCTGAGAAGCTGCGAGACCTGAGCCCGGCTGCCGGGCGACAATGACATCGTCACGCCTGGTGACGACAATTACATTTCCCCGCGCGTTTTGCCTTTTGGAAAGGTGAGCTTCGCCGCCGAGAGAACCGCCCGATGCGGTCATGGGGAGCGCTTCCGAGACATTCCGTTTGATTGCCAGAAAGAGCGCGGGCAAAGGCGGCAGGGAGTGCGGAGATCGTGGCGAAGAGCATTTGGGTGGAGTCGATTCTCTGTGAAAGTCACAATAAACGGTGCATTTGCAAAGAAATGACTCAAAGAGGAGAGCTACTTTAGGCGGGCGACTCTTCTGGCGATCGTCTTCCTGATCGTCTCGTAGCTTGGTGGCGGCCCCTTCTGGAGGCTCTTGCCGTCGACGAGAACGGCATCGGCAATGCCCCAATCGGCGACTGCGTCGTGCGTCGAGGTGTCGATCTCGCGGAATGAGACCTCGTCACCGAACTCGGCCGCGGCGCGCTTGGCACGCTCATAGACCAGGTTCTGCGCCAAGCACCATCCACTCGAGAAGGCCGTGATGTTCACCTTGCCGGGAATCGGCTCCAGCCGCTTGCCGGTCTGTGGCAACCAGCGAGGTGGCTTTGCATCATCGGTGAATGGCTTCCACAGGAGCACCGAGATGCCCTGACGGTCGGCCTTGCGATAGCCGTGCTTCTTGAACCAGGAGGCCTTCATCCAGAACGGGAGCCACACGCCCCAGGCAGCCATGCCCTTGGCACCAAGTTGGCGAGCGTCTGCTTCGGCGGCAGCAAGGAGCGCGGTGCCCATCCCGTGCCCCTGGAAGTTGCCGCGCCCCTGCTTGTAGCCGTGAACGTGGATGCAGTAGACGAAGTAGAGGCCCTCGCCGCCCACGTTCGAATGCTCGATGGGCCCATACTGGATCATCCCGCCTTCAACGCCGTTATCATCTACGGCGAGCTTGGCGCGCAGGCCGAGCTTCTCGCTTCGGTCGAGCCACTGCCGACGTTTGGGTCCAGCCTCCTGGGCCTCGTCGGACCAGTCCTCGAGGCATAGGCAGAAGAGGTCCTTCTTGTCTTCTGTGAGGTCGATGATTTTCATGCCGCGCCTCCTCTTGCCAGAGATGTCGACGTTGACCTCGAACAGCCCATCAACGTATACCTGAGACGCCGATGTACCCTGGCCATGAGGACAAGATGCCAGAACAGAACGCCGAGAGGAAGATCCACATTCGCATGAAAGAAGACCTCCACCGGAGGCTTCGGATTCGCTGCGCCGAGCTCGACACGACGATCCAGGACTTCGTGGTCGATTTGCTCGATCGAGAGCTGTCGGCTGGCGCGCCTCGCCGGTCCACAAAGAGCCGCGCCACACCCGGCAGGCAGTGAGGATGCCCGTTCGCGAGGAGCTGCTCACTGAGATCTCCCGAGAGGAGTCACGGGTTGCCGACCTCAAAGCTGAGGTCGAGGCAGCCGGTGCCCGACTGGCCGCGCTTCGCGAGCAGCTCGCGTCAGCGCCTCTCGTCCCGATCGCCGTCCAACCGAAGACACCTCCCGCGACTACAGACGCGCCAGCGACCAACCCAGCCAAGATCGCCCTGTTCCGATCGCTCTTCCGCGGCAGGGACGACGTCTTCCCCCGGCGCTGGGAGAACGAGAAGAAGGGCAAGTCAGGCTACTCCCCCGCCTGCGACAACGAGTGGGAGTGGGGCCTGTGCGAGAAGAAGAAGAGCCCAGGCGCCGGCCGGCGCGCGACCTGCGGCGAGTGCCCCAACCAGGCCTTCATCGCGGTCTCCGACGAGGAGGTCGCCAAGCACCTCCGGGGCGACCACCAGGTCATGGGCGTGTACCCGCTCCTGCCCGACGAGACGTGCTGGTTCCTCGCGGCCGACTTCGACAAGAAGACCTGGCAGGAAGACATTGCGGCCTTTTCGGAGACCTGCGACCTACACGACGTTCCGGTCGCCGTCGAGCGCTCCCGTTCGGGCAACGGCGCGCACGCCTGGTTCTTCTTCGCATCGCCGGTGTCAGCGTTCGCGGCGCGCAAGTTTGGCTGCTTCCTGATCACCGAGACCATGTCTCGCCGGCACCAGCTCTCGATGGAGTCCTACGACAGGCTGTTCCCCAACCAGGACACCATGCCCAAGGGCGGGTTCGGCAACCTGATCGCGCTACCGCTCCAGCGGGAGGCCCGCGACGCGGGGAACTCGGTGTTCGTGGACGACTCGTTCAAGCCATGGCCCGACCAGTGGGCCTTCCTCGCTGGGGTGAAGCACATCGACGCGACCCTCGTCCACGTTCTCGCCGACGAGGCCAGCCGACACGGCCAGGTGATCGGCGTCAGGATGAGCGACGTCGGCGACGAAGACGAACGGACACCGTGGAAGCGGCCTCCCTCTGGCCGTCCAAGAAAGGCCGTCATCACCGAGCCACTGCCGCCCGTGGTCAAGGCCGTCCTAAGCCAGCGGCTGTTCGTCGAGAAGGCTGGCCTTCCGTCGGCTCTACTCAACCAACTGATGCGGCTGGCAGCCTTCCAGAACCCGGAGTTCTACAAGAAGCAGAGCATGCGCCTCTCGACGGCGCTGACCCCGCGGGTGATCGCCTGCGCCGAGGACCTGCGCGAGCACATCGCCCTCCCGCGCGGCTGCCAGCCCGAGGCCGAAGAGATGCTCAAGGAGTATGGCGTCACGCTCGAGGTCAACGACGAACGCGAAGTCGGCAAGCCGGTCGACTACAGCTTCCAGGGAACGCTCACACCCGTCCAGGATCAAGCCGTCAAGGCGCTGCTCGCCTACGACATCGGGGTATTCGTGGCACCGCCAGGGATTGGCAAGACGGTGGTCGGCACCTACCTCGTCGGGGCCCGCAAGACGAGCACGCTCATCCTCGTTCACCGCAGGCCGCTCCTCGACCAGTGGATCAGCCAGCTCGCTCTGTTCCTCGGCATCGAGCCCAAGAACATCGGTCAGATCGGAGCGGGCAAGGCCAAGCCAAATGGCCGGCTCGATGTGGCGATGGTGCAGAGCCTCGTCCGTAAGGGATCGGTCTCCGATCTGGTCGCCGGGTACGGCCAGGTCATCCAAGACGAGTCTCACCACGCGCCGGCCGCTAGCTTCGAGCGGGTGCTCGCCGAGGTGAAGGCCAAGTACGTACTCGGCCTCACGGCGACCCCGCAGCGCCGCGACGGCCACCATCCCATTCTCCCCATGCAGCTCGGGCCGGTGCGGTTCACCGTGGACGTGAAGAGCCAGGCCGCTCGGCGACCCTTCGACCACAAGCTCGTTGTCAGGGAGACCAGATTTTCGTCGAACGGGATGCCCGATGGCGCAGGCATCCAGGATCTGTATGCCGCGCTCGCCGCGGACCAACGGCGCAACGACCTCATCTTCGACGACGTGGTGCAAGCCCTCGAAGAGAAGCGGTCACCGATCCTGCTCACCGAGCGGCGGGACCACCTGGAACATTTTGCCGAGAAGCTGCGGAGCTTCACCCGCCATCTGGTTGTGCTCCACGGCGGCATGAAGCCCAAGGAGCGGCGGAACGTGATTGCTCAACTCGCCTCAATCCCCGACGGCGAGGAACGGCTGCTGGTCGCGACCGGCAGGTATATCGGCGAGGGCTTCGACGACGCCCGCCTCGACACCCTGTTCCTGGCGCTGCCAGTCTCGTGGAAGGGGACGCTCATCCAGTACACCGGCCGGTTGCACCGACTGCACCCCGGCAAGACCGAGGTCCGCATTTACGACTACGTGGATCGCGCTGTGCCGATGCTGATGAAGATGTTCGAGAAGCGCCTGCGCGGCTACCGCGCGATCGGCTACGCTCGCGACGAGGCACCGCTCGGCCTGCGAGAGATCGAGAACGAGGCCGTCGTCGAGTACGACGAGGAGGTGCTTCGCGACCTCGAGGAGCAAGAACCATGACCGCAAGCAAGAAGAAGACAAGCGCCAAACGCCAGGGGCACAGCAAGGGCCCTCCAGACGCCAAGCTCGATGAGATGATCGAGGAGGCCATCGTGGACGCCTACGGTGAGTCCGAGCAGACCGTCGCCTTCTATACCATGCTCGAGGACAACCTCGCGACGCCGTTCAAGACCGAGATGCTCGGCGTCGAGGTCACGGTCGAGCGGCTCGACATGACCGATGACGAGCAGATCGTCGCGGTCTGCGCTCGAGGAAAGTCGCGGCAGGGTGTCCCCATTCTCGACCTGCCGCTGCCCACGCCCCCGCCAGAAGGCGCGGACTGGGTCATGGCCTATCGGCGTTGGGCCCGAGGAGGAAGGTAGCCATGCCGCGCCAACCAGCCGCGATCGACAGAGACAAGCTGCGCGCCGCCGTCCGCAAGCTCGGGCACGAATACGTCTTCTATATGCTGGATGACGCCATCGACATCTTGCCTCCGGCCAAGCTCCACCAAATCGCCAAGAAGTACCTCGACCTCAAGAGCCTGCGCCCTGACAGCGAGATCAAGACGAAGGCGAACCTGCTCGCAGCCGTGAAAGCCTTCGACAAGCTGAGCCGCGCCGGCGAGTATTACGAGTCCTTCATGGTCAATTCCAAGAACTACACAGCGCAATCCACTGGAACGACGGCATGGATCGCCGAGTGGCGTCGGCTCATCGACCGCTGCGTGGCCGAGGAGAAGAAGGGTTCTCCTACCGATGTGCGGGAGGCCTTCGACATCCTCTTCGGGCTGCTGGACTACATCGACGTGTGCAACGACGACGTGATCTTCTTCGCCGACGATGGCGGTTCCTGGCAGGTCGGTGC
This sequence comes from Myxococcota bacterium, assembly GCA_025453525.1. Lineage (GTDB taxonomy): Bacteria > Myxococcota_A > Polyangia > JAAYKL01 > JAAYKL01 > JALOQD01. The sequence goes on along the minus strand of JALOQD010000044.1, from coordinate 3,842 downwards.
CGACTGGGACAAGGTCTTGCCGCCTTGGTTCAAGGTCCTCTCGGCCACGGCTTCCCCCGAGGAGTACGCCGTGCGGATCACTGCCTTGCTCAAGCACCACTACAACTACGGGCGCGACAAGATGCTGGTGGCAGCCCGAAAGATCGCGACACCAGAACAGCGCAAAGCCCTCGCCGATTCAGCCGACCAGCAGGCAAGCCGGCGTCGGGGCGGAACGAAGCCATGAGCGAGTACCAATACTACGAATTCCAGGCCATCGACCGGCCGCTTACGGCCAAGGAGATAGGCGAGCTGCGGTCCTGCTCGACGCGAGCGCGCATCACGCCGACGAGCTTCGTCAACGAGTACTCGTATGGCAGCTTCAAGGGCAACGAGGACGCGGGGATGGAGAAGTACTTCGACGCGTACCTCTACCTCGCCAACTGGGGCACGCACGTCCTGAAGCTGCGTCTGCCCACCCGCCTGCTCGACTCGGCCACCGCTAAGGTATACTGCGGTGGCGATAGCGCCTTCGCCCGTGAGAAGACGGGCAAGGTCGTCCTCTCGTTCGTGTCCCAGGACGAGGAAGGCGGCGACTGGGTTGAGGGCGAAGGTCACCTGTCGTCGATGATTTCGGTGCGCGCCGAGCTGGCGCGTGGTGACCTGCGGGCTCTCTACCTCGGCTGGCTCCTGCGGGCGCAGAACGACGAACTCGACGATGGCGACACGGAACCGCCTGTGCCTCCAGGGCTCGGACAACTCAGCGCCTCCCTGGAGAGCCTAGCCGAGTTCCTGCGGATCGACGGGGACCTTCTGCTTGTGGCCGCCGAGGCCAGCCCACCGATCGGTGACGCCGGTATCGACCGCGACGAGGTGCGCGCCTGGGTCGGCAAGCTCCCGGCCAAGGAGAAGGACGAGCTTATCACTAGCCTCGTGGTTGACGCCGACCACGCCCAGATCACGGAGCTGCTGCAGCGGTTCATCAAGGAGCGCGCGACTGACGGCGGCGGCCCGGCGACCACCGAGAGAACCGTGGGCCAGCTTCTTCAGGCAGCCGAGGCCTACGCGACAGAACGCAAGCGCATCGAGGCCGACAAGCGCGCCAAGGAGAATGCCCGACGCGAGGGTGAGGCAGTGATCGCCAGGGAGAAGCACCTCGACAGCCTTGTCGGCCGCGAGGGCAAGCTCTGGACCGAGGTCGACGGCCTCGTGGCCACGAAGCAGCCCAAGAACTACGACCAGGCGGTGAAGATCCTCGTCGACCTGCGAGACCTCGCCGATCGCGGCAAGCGCGGCGACTTCGGTCTGCGCATCGAAGCGCTGCGCCAGGCCCAGTCGAAGAAGCCATCGTTCATGGAGCGGCTACAAAAGGCGGGGCTGTGATACCAGCACGCAGGCCCGGGGAGCTGTGAGGCTCTGGTCACTCCATCCGCGTCACCTCGACGCCCGTGGGCTGGTGGCTCTCTGGCGTGAAGGCCTGCTCGCTCGCGCCGTACTGACCGGGGCGACGACCGGCTACCGATATCACCCGCAGCTCGACCGCTTTCGAGCGTGCCGCAACCCCGTCGCCACGATCGACTGCTACCTCTCGCGTGTCCTCGACGAGGCCCGCGAGCGGAGCTACCAATTCGACGAGACCAAGATCAGGTACCGGAAGTGCCGGCACGGCTCTCTGGTCGTGGCGTCCGGTCAGATCGATTACGAATGGGAGCCGCGAGGTCAAAAAATAGAAAGCAAACAAATATCAATGAAATCAACATGATGGCCTCGAAAACAGCTCAAAAAGTCATCTGGGGACAATTTATCGTCTGATTTCGAGCTATTAGCCACTAATGCCGTGGAGTCTGAGGTGTTTGAATCGATGGCAAAAAACGAAGGCATTAGGCATGGAAACGACGGAGTTAATGGCGATTGTTGGTGGTCACGTGAACGACGAGTTGCTTAAGCGGAACGAATATCTTGCAGCGGAGAACGAGATACTGCGGTCGAAGATCGTCGGGAAAATCAAATTCAACGACGATGAGCGCAGGACGTTGGCGAGGCTGGCCAAGGACTTGGGGCGAGAGGCCTTGGCTGATATTGGCCCTGTCGTCAAGCCGGACACCCTGATGGCTTGGTATCGCAAGCTGATCGCCGAGAAGTATGATAGCTCGGTAGTCCGCAAGAAACCGGGACGGCCTTGTAAGGCGAAGGAGATCGAAGATCTAGTCGTGAGGTCAAAAAACAGGAGACCAACAAATAACAATGAAATCAACATGATGGCCTCAAAAACAGCTCAAAAAGTCATCTGGGGACATTTTATCGTCTGATTTCGAGCTATTAGCCACTAATGCCGTGGAGTCTGAGGTGTTTGAATCGATGGCAAAAGACAAAGGCACGACGGATGGAAACGACGGAGTTAATGGCGATTGTCGGGGGGCACGTGAACGACGAGTTGCTCAAGCGGAACGAATATCTTGCAGCGGAGAACGAGATATTGCGGTCGAGTATTTGCAGTGAATACCAAACGGTGTGGGCTGGCCTATCGTGATCGACAAGCTTGACAAATATGTCAACTGAAACTACTCTGTTTAGGCAGCTGGTCGCCAGGTTACCGTTTCCAACAGGTTCGGACGCGACATGAGGAAGCCCGCAGACATGCTCCCAGACTTCAAAGAGAATGGCCTACTGCCATCTGGTGACTACGAGCTGACCTTTGAAGAGCTTCGTTCGTCGTTCTTAGTGGTTGGCCCGGGGGCGACACATCCGCACTGGGACAGCGAATGGCGAGCGAAACTAGTCGACAATCTAGAGGTGATGGTCAGACAACTGTGGGAGGTCGGCATCACTGAAGTCTTCGTGGATGGCTCTTTTGTCGAAGATAAGGACCATCCGAATGATATTGATGGATATTTCGTCTGTGACCTGAAGGAACTTGCGACAGGAAGACTCGAGTCGAGCCTGAACCTCGTCGACCCGCATAAGGTGTGGACGTGGAATCCTGCATCGCGTTGCCCCTTTCGCGGATACCCCAAAAAGCAGTTGCCCATGTGGCATGTCTACCGCGTAGAGCTCTACCCTCACTATGGACAAGGGTGTGGCATTTGCGATCGCCACGGCAACGAACTCGAGTTCCCGTCGGCGTTCAGACTCTCTCGGCGCGATGGTCAACCGCGAGGCATCGTGAAGATCAAGAAAGGAGATTAGCCATGATCCGCAACGAAGGTGAATATCAGGAAGCGGTCAGGCGGCTCCAAGATGAGCGCGAACGACTGACCCAGCACCAAGCACACCTCGAAGGGATGGGGCTTGGCGTCGAAGAGGTGAAGCGCGCCCTGGATCCGCTTCGCGCATTTCATGAGCAGCTCGCGGAGGAAGTGGAGAGTTATGAGCGCCTCAAGCGCGGAGATTTAGACGAGTTGATGAACCTACATGGGTTAGGCGTAACCCTGGTGGCGTTGCGCATTGCGCTCGGCCTGACGCAACGTGAACTTGCCGAGCGACTCGGTGTTCACGAGTCACAGGTCTCTCGTGACGAGCGAAATGAGTATCACGGCATCACAGTTGAACGCGCTAGTCGGATATTGGATGCTATGGGGGTGCGCCTACGCAGCGCTTTCGAACAGCCAATCGTCCGCCATGGCGCCTCGCGCCAGTCTGCCGCGAGCGGGCTTTAAATCATGGAGGAGTTAACCGCGAACTCACGCAATGATCTAATGGGGTCCCATTTTGAAGTTCCATTGCCGACGATAGTTATATATCTATGATATCAAAGGATATTCTCTTGGAGAACAAAGTTGAAAGTCTTCAAATATTCTCCAAAAGTAGTTCGTCTAGGCGTAGGAATGGCGAGCCATTGAGGAGTTCACGAACTCCTCAAGATC
>JALOQD010000326.1 GCA_025453525.1 Myxococcota bacterium | reverse complement strand
AAGGCAGAAACAGCGAAGCCGCGTCCACTCACCCCGGGTTAAGAAAACCCGGGGCTGCATTCCGCCGCACCTTCGGTGCGAGGGAAGGCAGAAACAGCGAAGCCGCGTCCACCCACTAGGGCTTCTGAGCGGGTCATTGAAAAAAAGCGATGGCGCCTGGGTGAGCTCTCACTTCAAGGAGGCAACGACAGCGCGAGCGAGATGCTGCGCCGCTGCGGGGCAGAACCGGAAGAAGAGCTCGGGTTCGATGAGCTCGAGCTCCATGACGCGCAGAACATCGCCATCCTCGACCAGGTCCACTCGAGCGTATAGGGCGCTGTGTGGACACGCGGAGACGGCTCTTTCGGCCGCTGCGATTTCGGCTGCACAGGGCTCGTGGTGGTGGACCGTGCCCCCGTGATCGTCCTGGACGCGGAAGTCGCCGGCCTTTGGCTTTTTGCGCACGGCGTGGGTGCATCGGCCGTCCACGACGATGAGCGACACCTCGCCCTTCTCGAGGACCGACGGCATGAAGGGCTGGACGAGCATGGCCTCTTTTGCCACGCATTGCGCGAAGGTGCGCTCGAGCTCTTCTGTGCAAGAGGCATCGACTCGGAAGGTGAGCCGCGCCGCTCCTGACACCGCCGGTTTCATCACAGCCTTTGACCAACCCTGGTGCTGCAGGACGCTTTGCACGCAGGTTGTCTCGTGGCGTTCGACGACCACGGTCGGCACCACGGGGATCCCGTTGCGTTCGAGGTCGAGGAGGTAGTGCTTGTCCATGTTCCAACGCAAAAGGGCGGTGGAATTGATGAGACGCGTTTGCGCTGAGACCCGATCGAGCCACGGCGAAAACTCCTCGATCCGCTCGAAGTAGTCCCATGTGCTTCGCATCACCGCGGCGTCGAAGCTCGTCCAATCGACGAGCGGATCGGACCATGCCACTCGAACCGTCGTCGCTCCTTGCTCCTTGAGGAAACGGCCGAGCCACGCCTCTTCCAGGAGCACTTGGCAGTTGTAGGGATCATCGGTCGAAGGGGCGACATACCTTGGGTCTGTCAGAAGTGCGATGCGCATGGCTGGCCCATTACCATGACCAAGGAAGATCCCCAAGAACATCTTGGCGGCGAGCGCTACGTCCTTTTGCCGGCCAGCTCGAGAATGGCCCGCAGCACTTGGTCTAAAACGTGCTCTGGGAGGCTCTGGTTAGAGAACCGGAACGCTGCCGGTCTTTTTTTTGTTCGAGGGAGGGTCGTCGTCCCCGAGAATGGGAATCCGGTGGCCGTTGTCGTCTGGCAGGGGAATCTTGCGCTTCTTGCTGTCTTGCAGGGCGGCGGGATTTTGCTTGGGCGTTTCGGTTGTCGGCGGCTTCTGGGTCGTTTGGGCGCCTTTAGGAGGTCCTTTTGAGATGGCTGGGCGCTTGACGCGGCGCCCAAAGGGTCTTGAACCGCCGGTCTCGCTCGCCGGAGCCACTGGTTCGTTACCCCCGTCGAAGACCATCTCGCTGTTGACAGCAGCGGGATTCGTGTCCGGTGGTTTGACCTCGGCCACTGAGGGTTCTTCCTCGCTTTTCATCAAACTCGCGTTCACGACCTTGGCCCCGTCGGTCGGGCCCATGAACGGCAGCACATAGTCGTTGTAGCCCTTTTTGGAAATGACGATTTCGTGCTTTTGGTTCGGCTCCACGCGCAAAGAGATGCCCTCGGGTCCGATCGCTCCGAGCTCCCTGCCGTTGACCGATAGCAACGCCCCATTGGGGTCGCATTGAACGATGAGGTTGTCGATGGCGGGCTTTCTCTCTCCACCGCCTTGGCCTCTGAAAAAAAGCAGATAGACGACGACTGTGCACGCTGCGAAGAAGAGGAACATCCCGCCCATGAGCTTGTAAATGCTCGACGGTTCGAACATCTCGATAGAAGAGATGGTCCCAGAGGAACCAATATTCATCTTCGATGGTAAAGGAGGGGGATTGACGCTGCTCACCGAGGGCGGCGGCGCGATGACGCTGCTCACGGCGGACATCCCGGTGCCCGTGACGTCCGTATTGACCGAAAACACGCCAGACGTCTCGACTGCTTTTTTGGCGAGCGCGGACATCTTTGCGCCGAACTCCCGACGCTGGGCCACGCGCTTTTCGAAGGTCTGATTGAACCACTTCTTGAGGTTGGGCTCGTTTCCCTGGATTCCCGCTGCGATCGGCTGCAGGGCGTTCGAAAACTCCTCCACGGTCTGATAGCGTTTGTCCGGTTTTTTGTGGATCGCCTTGGCAATCACGCCGTCGAGCCCAGGGGGCAGGTTGGGCACCAACGTCGACGCTGGTGGGAGCTCTCGGACCGTCACCTGCTGGACAATGGTCGCGAAATCGACGCCACTTTCGAAGCGGAACGCCCTTCTCAAGGTGACCAGCTCGAAAAGGCACAGACCCAGGGCGTAAATGTCGATTCGGTGATCCGGGTTCAGCTCGGTAAACAGGTCGGGCGCCATGTACCCTGGGTTGCCCTTGATGAGTCCTGGCGCGGACGCGTCGCTCTTTACAGTCGATTTTGCAATTCCAAAGTCGATGATCTTCAAATACCCGTTGCTGTCGAGCATCAGGTTGTGCAGCCCGATGTCCCGGTGGATGATCTGGTAGGGCTCGCCCGTGTGCGTGGTGAAGTCGTGGGCGTACTGCATCGCGTCGCAGGCGTCCAGGATCATCCGCAGAGCCAGAGGCAGCGGCAGTGGGATATTGTTCTTCACGCATCCAGAGCGGATGAGCCGCAAGGTCTCCCCTTCGACATATTCCATGACAATGGCCACAGATGGCCCGGCGATACAGAAGTCGTAGATTTTGACGATGTGCGGATGGTTGAGCGATGCCACGAGGCTCGCTTCATTGATGAACATCCGAACGCGCTCTTCTTGCTGGTGTTCACCGCGCTGAAACAAATGGCTGTGAATCCGCTTGATCACCACCAGACGACTAAAGTCGACGGCACCTCGCTGGATTCCCAGGAAGATGTCGCCCATGCCACCAGAGCCGATCTTCGAGAGCAGCTGGTACTTTTCGTTGATGTCCTCTCCCTCGAACAGGAGACGTGGACTGCTGGTCATCTTCCCTCCAAATCACGCTCAGCGTTCGCTGGCTCGTCAGAGCCTGACCATGCCAGATACAATAGAATATAGCTCCCGTCTGGGAGTGTTCACCTCGGCGCGCTCATTTTTTTTTGGGGGCTCAGTGCGCACAAAAAGGGAGCTTCACACCCTATGGGCCCCTTTGGGCCGCTGCGGCGCTCGCTTGCCCTCCTCGGGCGTGCCGAGGTTCCATGGAGCCGAGGCAGCTTGGAGCCACGCATTGTTCGCCAGGCGAAGCGAATGAGGGCAGGCACACAAAAAAAATAGAGTGCAGGTCCCCTTTGCCCCTCTCAAGGGCGGGCTATACTTACTAGAATGAAACACCCAATCATCGTCTGCATCACAGTCGTGTTCGCTTTCACGACCTGGGCGGTTCCAGCCGCGCGCGCAGCGGAGCTCACGTCCACACAGCAAGATCGCTTTGATGAGCTCGTCGCTCAAGCGGTGGGGGACTACAGCGCAGGTCGTTACAAGAACGCAATCTCGCTTTTTGAGAAAGCGTTCGCCATGAACGAGGAGCCTGAGCTGCTCTACAACATCGCTCGTTGCTACGAGAGGCTCTCAGAGCCCAAGCGTGCGGTGGAGCAGTACGAGCGCTTTCTTGGGCAAGAGGGCACCACAGGTGAGCTGCGCACCAAGGCGCTCGAGAACATCGCGTCCCTGCGCCGGGAAATCGCAGCTCTGGAAGCCTCTTCTTCGGATGGTCAGCAGCAGGGCAGAGGGGGGCAGCCGTCCGCTCAGGGCGACGAGGCGGCCTCCTCGGGGAGCCGCAGGGAGAAAGACCAGAAGCCCTCTATGCTGAAAACGTTGGGGTGGACTTTCGTTGGGGTCGGTGGCGCTGGGATAGTGCTCGGCGGCATTTTCGGAGGGCTGGCTCTGAGCGAAAGAAGCGCCTACGACGACGCTGGCTGGGAGGAGGCTCGCCTTTCTCACCGTGAAGATGCGGAGCGCAACGCCTTGATTTTCGACGTCGGGTTCTTCGGTGGCGTCACCGTGGCGGCGGTCGGCGCTGCTCTGCTGATCGTCCAGTCGAGACGCAGCGAGTCTGCCTCCAGCGCAAAGGTCAGGGCAGAGCAACACAGCGCAAAATCGAGCGATAAGGTGAACCTCGTGCCTTTGCTCATCGCAGACGGGAACAACCTGGGCCTGGGTTTGCAGGCGCGTTTTTAGGCAGGAGGGGATCGTGAAAACAGTAGAACACATCATCATTCAACTCGGTCGGGCTGCCTCGGTTGGTGCGGTCTTGGTTTGGGTGACAGGATGCTCTCTCGTGATGGGCTTCAGCGACGAATGCAAGGTCGACGCTGATTGCGCTGCCAAAGGGTCTCGCCTGCAGTGCGTGCAGCACCTGTGCGTCAACACGGGACAGGGCAATACCGACTCCAATACCAATGGAAACACGGATTCGGACACGGGCACGGGCTCGGACACGGGCACGGGCTCGGACACGGGTGGGCCCACGGATACAGGCACTGGCTCTCAATCGGACAGCGAGAGCTCGACCGAGCCGTTGACCGGAATGGATCTGCTCGGCGGACCGTGCCAGGTCTTGCACGGCATGGCCGACGCCAGCGACCCTTTGCCCAAGAACGCGGTCGTCTTTGGCGCGATCCTGGAGCTCACCGGAGAGCTCGCCCTGGCGGGCGGCTACTTTGACCATGCGACGCAAATGGCCTACGCGGAAATCAACCAAGCCGGCGGGTTCTACGGAGCCCGCCCCCTGCTCCTCGTCACCTGCGACTCGGCGACCACTCCGGAAGGGGCAACCGCCGCGGCCGAGCACCTGCGAGATGTGGGAGTCCAGGCTGTTCTCGGTCCCTTTGCCAGCGAGCTTGCCCTCACGGTCTATAACGCGGTGTTCGAGCAAGCCGGCATGGTGCTCGTGACAGCCGGGGCCAACGCGCCGATCATGGCGTCCGCATCGGCCGAAGGTCTCATCTGGAGCACGTCGTTGCCCGCGGCCACTGAGGCCAAGGCCACGGCCGCGCATCTTCTGGCCAACATCCCTAGTCGCTGGCAGAAGGTGGCGGTGATGTACCGGGACGACACCTGGGGTGGCAGCATGTTCAACGCCTTTCAAGAGGCCTTTTGTGATGTGGGGAAGTTCCCCTGCGGCGAGGCCAATCAGTTCTTGGCGATCAAATATAACCCCGATGCAGCCAATTTGCAGAGTTCTTTGAGCAGCGTGCTTGCTACTCTGGCGCCATGGCAACCACATGTGACCGTGGGGTTTGCCTACATCCAAGACTCCTTGACCTTCTTCGTGATGGACTCGGCCGTCGGCACTCCCATCAAGAGCATGCTCTGGAACAGCTCCATCGCGAGCGATCTCCTCTTCCTGCAGTTTCCAGGCGGGCAGATCCCCTCGTCCTTATGTCAAATCCAGGCCACCACTCAGCAAATGCCCAGCGGAATTGTGCACAACTCGTTTCTCTTGCGCTACAACTCGATGTGGCCCGACGAACCTGAAGTCCCCTATACCGCGGCCTTCTACGACGCTGCCTACATGCTCGCCTATGCCTTTGCCGCGGCATCGAGGAGCGACCTCTATCCCAGCGGGGTGGAGATCGCGGACGCCATGGCGCGCCTGTCGTCTGGGATCTCCATTAGAGCCGGCAGTGAGGACTGGATCAAGGGTCGGAACGCCCTGCGAGCCTCTGCCACATCGACCGTCGACTATGTGGGGGCCTCTGGAAACGTGGACTTCCCCGCTGGCACGGGTTCGATCATCAGCCCGGTGGAGGCGTTCCGCTTGAACGTCGGCACAAAGAAAGTGCAGAGCGTCGGGCTCATCTACTCCAACGACGGCGAGTACACCGATCCCGACTACAGCGAAGTCGTTGACTCGGTCTGCCTCGATAAAATCCGCCCCTAATCTCCCCACTCCTTCTGCACGGTCACGGATGAGGCAGGGGTCAATCCATCCCAATTGATATATAGCTCACTTCAGTCTACCGTGGCTCCATGGCAAGAGCACCGAGAGACGACTTTTCTTCGGGCCTGGCAGCATGTGATGCACCGCGCGTCGGGCTCATTTAGTCCAACGAAGGCGTATACACCGCTCCTGACTACACCGGAGTCGTGGACACGGTCTGCCTCGATAGAATCCGTCCCTGAACCCTGCCCCACGACAAAAGACCGTCTCTCGCGCATCGATGCGGTTGAGATATTTTAGGCGCCTTGTCTGAGAGCTTGTGAAAAAATCTCCTCGGTCGCATTTCGGCCGAATTCGGGCGTTCGCTGCGTTGCTTCTCCTCGACGTATCGACGGATACGCCTCGTC
>JALOQD010000043.1 GCA_025453525.1 Myxococcota bacterium | reverse complement strand
CCTTTGGCGACGGGCGCTAGGGGCAGCGCCTGAATCTCAGGGCTCGTCGTGACGAGATCCTTGGTCGCAAGGGCAGCGTATTCCTTTTCCTCGGGGTTGAGCGCAGCTTGGGCTCGCTCGTCAAAGGCCGCGAGTCGGCATCGGGTAAAATAGTCGTCGACCTTGGGGCGTATGGCCGCGAGCGCCTCGTAGGCCTGAGCGGTCTTCTCTCCGAGTGGCGCGGTCGACGGATCGTCTTGTCCCTTCTTCAGCCATGCAGCATGGTCCCTAACATGGTCAAAAAACTCGTTCACCTTGTTCGCATCGATGCCCGCTTGACCACTTTTGTCCGGCGCCCCGCCCACGCAGTCGAGGATCTCTTGGACGAGCTGCTTCGTCTCGTCCTCCTGCGCGGACAAAACGGTCACCACGCCATCGCCATTGAAAGGTCTGGCGTCGAACGTCCTCACCGCTTCTGACATGTCGGCGACCGAGACCGCCAGGGCCTCTTTTTTTCCGAGGCTCTCTAGGATGGCCCGCGCTGCCTCGAGCACGTTCTTGCCCTCGTCGTTCGCGTCGTTGATAGCCGCGAGCGGCAGCTCCTTTGGGCTATGCAGCAGATCATCTGGATTCTTGATGAGCGCAGTGGCAAAGCTCAAAGCGTCGATGAGCTCCGGCGCTCGGATGCGACCATCCTTGTTCGAGTCGATGAGCTCCAGCGTCCGCGCCTCGAAAGCCAGGCCTTTCGTTGGGCAGGCCAGCGCGACCCACAGCTTTTGGTCGAGCTGCGCGAGCCTGGCGAGATCCGCGCCAGACTCGAAACGAACCTGCTCGAAACCGCCGGCCCGGAAGAACGAAAACGCATGGTGGTCTTCCATCGCAACTGCTGCCTTCCTCGTTTGTTAAGGGGAATCATTTGTACCGCCGAACGCACCGCGACGTCGAGAGGATCGGGCCATTTGTTGACAAAGTCCCGTCATCCAGTAACCCTCGCGCTCTCATCAGCTCCAAGGAGACCCAATGCGAAAGCGCCCTGGCAATCGTTCTATGCATGCTGTCCTCCTCCTCCTGGCTCTGCCCTGCAACCTGCTGGCCCAGGAAACAGGCACTCAAATGATTCCCGAGAAACTCGAAGGAAAAGGCGACGGCGCAGGGACTGGCTGGACGCCAGTGCTCAAGGTCGCGGCCAATGGCTCGCTCGGACAGGCCAGCAGCGTCCCGGGCACGCCGGATGGTACGACCGTAAGTCTCGGCTACCTCATCACCGGGAAGCTCGGCTACCTCGACGCCACCCGCAAGCACGAGTGGCAAACCGAGCTCGAATGGAAGCTCTCCTTTGCGCGCACTCCGGTCATCGATGCCTGGACCAAGAGCGTCGACGGCATCGACCTGAAGTCAGCGTACCTGTTTCACATCAAGCCCTGGCTCGGTCCTTTCGTGGCGCTGCGCATGACGACCCCCATGCTGCCCGGCTATCTGGTGCCAGCAGCGGCAACCAACGTGCTCAAGCTCGGCCACCGCGAGGAGCAGCTCTTTGACGAGACAGGGGTTCCCGTGGACGAGGACGGAAGCGTCATCGACGCCACTCATCCGCGCGTCTCGACGGTTGGCTCTGGAAAGCAGATTGAACTGACCGGAGCCTTTTCGCCGCTGCTTCTGCGGCAGAGCCTCGGCGCGTTCGCGCTGCCAGTCGACAAGCCCCAAATCCGCGTGGACATTCGCGCCGGCCTCGGTGTGTGGGAAACCTTCGTACACGACGGCTACGCCGTTGCCGACAATTCGGCCACTGCCGACCTCTTCGAGCTGAGGCAGATGCGGGACACGGCGCAGCTCGGTCCCGAGGCTGGCATCATCGCCAGCGGCGCGCTCGGCTCGATGATCAACTACGGGTTGGGCTTCCTGTTCATGTATCCAGTCTGGAACAACGCCGACACGGACTTAAAGGGCGCGGACCTCATCAACCTCGAATTCGAGGCCAAAATCGGCATCAAACCCGTATCCTGGGCTTCGATCGACTACAGCTTCTCGGCGATCAAGCGCCCTCTGGTCGTCGACGACTGGCAGATGCAAAACAACCTCCTGCTGTCCATCGCGTTCACCCTGTTCGGCGAAGACGCGGCCCCACCGCCGCCGTGCGTCTGTCCGCAGTGCCCAGCCGTCACAGCGCCTGTTGTGGAGACCCCACCACCTCCTCCCGCAGACGCGCCAGAGGCCCCAGCTCCAGCGGCGCCGGTTCCAGCCCCCGAGGGCCCCGCAGCTCCAGCCCCGACGGCGTAGTACAATTTGGGATCATTAAATCAACCCCCAATTCTTCGGCCCAGAAGTGGCGCTCGCCGTGGCGGCTACGGAGTGGGCAGCACAGACAACTCGCCGGCCGAACGTTGCGCGAGCAAGGTCACTCTGCCAGCCGCGACAATGGCGAACAGACTCAGAGATCCACTGTCCGACAGCTGCGCGAGGTCAAACACAGCGTCCGGGGCTCCGTCTCTGTCGGCGTCCAGGGCCAGACGAGCTCCGGTCTCGACTTGGAAGTACCCAACCACCTGGCCGGCCGACACACGATTCGCGATCCGCTCTGCGTCGCCCGAGGCCGAGGTGACCCACACATCCACGCCGGGCAGTGACTCGGCCGCGTGCACGAACCTCGCTGCCGTGCCCTGGCCCTCCCATTCCTCGTCGTTGAGCACGAGGGTGGACGGGCCGCGCTCGGTTTCAAGAACCACGACGGTGTAGCGCAGGCCAGCACGGAGGTCGGCCTGAATGGAGAACAAGGGCTCGCCAAAGCGGATGCCGGCGCTCCTCGCCTCGAGCACTGCGTCGCCCGGAAGCACCGGTACGTACCCGGTGCTGGTACGGAAGGCGAGGTTCTGGGCAATCGCCGTTCTCACTTCGTCCGCACCCACGGCCGGGGCCGGCTCAAAGCCGGCGCCGAGGTCGAACGAGTACCCGCCGTCCGTCTGCACGTCGACGGCACCTACGCTCTGGGCGAGATGCACCACGCGTACATAGGCCGGGCCGCTGATATCGTCGGGGGACTCGCACGCGGCGCCTGCCAAGCCGAACGCGGAAACAGAAAGGATAGCAACCTGAAGAGAACGGAGGTTGTGATTCTTGGACATGATTCGCTCCTTTTTTCGATGAGTCGTTGACTCATTCAGGAAAATTTAGTAAACTTTCTTCCTGCAATATGAGGGCGCGTTTATATCTTGTCAATAATCGTTCATTGGATTTGCCCGAAATATAGCTAAGTATCTGTTATTTAATAAATAATAAATTCCCCGGAAATGGTTCCACCTTTTGTATTCAAGTCAATTTATGTTCATTAAAGTGCCGTCCCCAAGGGGGCCTTTGAATCGCTGACCTCAAAAGGGATGGTTCGACGCTCGCACGACCACGGGCACGACCCCTCTCTACGATTACGACGGCACAGACTTATCCGCTGTGGCAGGCATTGGTGTCGCGGGACTTTAGGCGCGGCATGGGCACGAAAGAGCTCGTCCCCTGACTATGGCGACGGCGGGAGCTCCACGACGCGGCGGATGGCGTTCACCATCACCATGTTGCTACCGGCCATGAAGCCATGTTCGAGGTAGGGCTCGCGCTTGCAGCTCTTTCCGAGCACCGCACCGGTTTTGTCCATGTCGGCCCAGCCGTGGTAGGCGACCATCGTGGTGTCGCTGCCCATATCGCGCAGTTGCCAACGCCACGACGCGCCGTCGAGCTCGCCGCCCGAAGCGCTCACGGTCACACCGTCTTCCTTGAACTCGAGGGTATTGCGCGACTGCAAAGACAGCACGCTAAGGCCAATCTTCCAGGAAAAATCCACCTTGCCTGGCGTGCGCTCATGCACCACGACCTCGTCGATCGCGCGGATCATCTTGGGGTAGAATTCCGGCGTGGCCACGGCCGCCAGCACCTTGGCAAGAGGGGCCCTGGTTTTCTCGATGACTGTGGCCTGTTCGAGCCGTCCGCCTTTGATCGAGCGCGCCAGCACCACTGTGCCGCGCTCAATGAGCCCGGACACGGACGCGATGTCCTCGGAAGACAGCGGTTTGAGCTCGCCCTTTCGGCTTCCTTTCACCGTGTGTTTGGCGAGCGGCTTGCCAGCGGCTTTTTGTTCGGCCACGTCCTTGATTCCTTTGATCATGATAAGGCCGATCGCCGCGTTCATGGCTTGCCGCATGCTCGGACTCGTGCCCACGAGAAATTTCACCAACCACTCGGAGCTATTCACATCTAGGAGGCCGTTGATGAGGAGCAGCGTGTGCTTCTTGTCCTCTTCAAAAAAGAACAACTTAAAGCCACCAGAGCCGATGTTGCTCTGGGTGATGGTGACATCGGCTCGACGCGGTGGAAAAAGGGCGATGGTGTTTAGACCCGTAAAGCTGAACAAGCTGTGGCGGGAGGCCCAGGTCCACGCCTTGGTGTTATCGTGGCTGTCTCGAACTTCGTTCTCCTTGAACAATGTGGAGATATAATAAAAATCCGCCGGATTCTCGAACACGCTGAACACGACCTCCCTGGGCGCAGCCACGCGGATAGCGAGGGTCATGTCCCGCAGGTTGCCGTCGGGCTTGGTCTCGAGCAGAACGAGCGTGTCATAACGCCGAAGCAACGGCGCGATCGTCTTGATCTCGGCCTCCGATAGACTCGGTCCCGCGGGCTGGGCGGCAGCGAGGACAGGCGCGAACAACAAAGCTCCCAGGAGCGACGCGGACAGGTGTGCGAGCTTCTTTAACATCATGTCTTCCTCTCGTGTTTCCATAAGCATGAGACGCTTGATCTAAAGAACGAATGTAAAAGGTGATGCAAATACCCTATTTTTCGCAACAGGAAGGGCGCCCGAGGGCACAGCACCGTTTCCGATCTTCGGCTGCGTCCTGCCTTCGTCCAGCGCGGAGAAACACCGTGGCGCGGCGCTCGAGGAGCTCGTCGGAAGAGGGCTCGAGCACGAGCAGCGTATCGAGGATGGACAATGCCTCGTCGAATCGCCCAGACTGGCAGAGCTTTTCTGCCTCGACGAGCAACGAGGCGCGATCCGTGGGCAGCATTGGAGTGTCGACGGGCAGCGGCGCACCGATCGGCAGGATCTCGGCGTCCTGGTCCGGGAAGGGACTGCGCACCGGCGCCGGCGCAGCGCCCTGGTCCAAGGTCTGGACAGGCTGGGCAGACCCGTCGCTCTTTCCGTCTCTTGGTGTCCCGTTGGCGCAGGCACAAATTGTCGCCGAAAGAACCGCTAGCAGGGCAATCGGGCGCATCAGTAGTACTTGAGCGTCATGGAAAAGCCGGCCAAGAGCAGGTTCTCCGGTCGAATCACCACGTAGTCGGCGTGGAGGCTCAGTCCCAGCGCCACGTTGGAGCTTACGAAGAACTCCCAACCAAAGGCCGCGCCGGCGTCGAAGCCCGCGTCGAACTTCCGGACATCCTCGACGGTGACGGCGTCGCGCACCTCAAAGACGCGCGTCTTCAAGGCCACACCAATTCCCAAGCCCGCGTACAGCCCGGTGTCACCGAAGAAATAGCAGACCTCTGGACCCGGGGTGATCATGAAGTTGCGATGGTGCTCGTACCACTGCAGCGAGAAATCCACGTCGAGGGCAAGCGTCAGGTTCGAGGTGGCCCCCCCACCGAGCTGAGCGTCCCACATCAGCGCTCCGGCCGGTTCGCCGTCCTCGAAAGCGCCGCCGCCGCCCACTCCAACTCCGGCGAATGCGCCGCGTCGATCCTTGGCGCCGTCGAGCGCGCCCGCCTCGCCAGCAAAGGTCAAGGCCGCAAAACCTGCGGCGAACGCCAACGCCATCGGAATAACTCGGGAGCTCTTCATGACTTTCTCCTTTCTTCTCAAGTTACAAGACCGCAGTGCTCTGAAGTCGCACCGCGAGGAACCTATCTCATGGCCATCGCAGGGACGACCGCGAAACCGCCTGGCTTTATGGTCACGCGCGTCGAAAACCTCGCGCCGCTGCCAAAGGATACCGCAACCTCGTGCTCGCCTTTTTGAACCTCGAGCCGCGCCACGAAGATCTTGCCCGGGAGCGTGACCCACGAACGCGTGTCGGGCGTGTCCATCACCGTCATGGTGCCCTGCACCGCGAGAGCTGCGAGCAATCCACCAATGCCGCTGCCGCTCGCTCCCTTGACCACCTGTTCCGTGGCCTGGGCAGCCGCAAAGCGGGTAATCGCGCGAACGATCGCAGAGAAGACCACTTTGGGCCTCATCGCCTCCCATTCCGCGATCACCGCTCCCGAGACGTCCAAACCCAGATCCGTAGGGACCGGCCTCCCGTCGATCGTCACGGCCGCGCGGGAGAAATGGGAGGGCTGCACCTTGAGGTCTGGATAGTTGACGAAGGTGAGTAGGCCTTGGGCCGCAAGCGACTGAGCACGGGAGGTCTCGGCTGGGGTCATGAGCAACCCCGCAAGAGTGATCGCCGCGCCGATGGGTAGGCGTACGGCCTCCTTGTGCGGCGCGAGGCCAGCGCTCGCCACGACGAGAATCGTGCCCTGTCCTTCGGAGCGGGACTCGCACGTCCGGGGCGTCTCTATCGAAGCGAGGAGCTGTTCAATCGCCTCGGAGCGCACCGAACTGCAGCCAGCAAGCCGCGTCAAAGGACCGGTCAAGCTCGGATAGCTACCGGTGGACAGGGCATCCCCGTAGAACTGCAGAGCCTGCTCTGCCTGCCCGCTCATTTCGAACGCGAACCCCGCGAGAAAGCTGCCCACCCCGAGCAGGGCGCTGCTCCTGCCTTCTTCAGTGGACAAATAGCGCTGCATCACCGCGAGCCTGCGAGACTCGACTCGAGCCCCCTCGAGATCGCCCTTGGCCAGATAATTGAGCATGTTGAGCGTCGACAGCAGCAGCTTCTCATAAGCCGGCGCCTTGTACACCGTGGCGTCGTCACTGAAGATCCACTTGGCGATGTTGCCGGCCGTGTCGTTTTTGAGGTCGAGAAGCTCCAGGTGCTTGTCGGCTATCTGGAAGTCTGCGGCCGAGGGTTGGTAGCGGCCGAGCGCCTGTTTGATGGTCGCGCGCTCGAGCACGAGCAGGGCGTTGTCTCCTTTGAGCTTTTCGGGCAGCTCGTCGTCCTTTTTGACCTCGAGGGCATCGTTGACCTGTTTGAGCGCGCCGAGCTTGTCGCCGCTTTGCAAAGCCGTGCGCATACCCTGGACCGACCCGGCGTAGCCGGCACAGCCGAGCCCCGAGCTCGCCGCAAGCATCACGAGCAGCACCACAACCTTCGTCTGCGAGGGACGGGACATCACTTATTTGACAAGGCCCTTGGTCAGGTTGGCCTCGTTCTGCCAACGCACCACACCGGTCTGCACCTCGACGACCTTCATGAATAGGAAATACTGGACTCGCTTCTCGTCGCCCGTGCGCTCGGCCGAGTCGTACACCTTGCCGCTGAGAAAAAACTTGGCTCCGAGCTGGCGGCCGATCTCTGGGCTCTGACCCGGATCGAAATCGCCGCCCTGCTGTTTGCGCAATTCTTCGATGAGTGCGTCCTGCTGAGCGCGGTCCACCACTGTGGCGATGCCGCTGTTGATGAACTGGGTCTCCACTTTGGAGAGCAGCGCGTCGAGCTGGTCTCGAATGTGCTCACTCGTCTCGTTGGCGATGGGAAACACCGACACCACCGGAGGCTCGCCCCCCTCCTTCCACTTGGCCACGACGGCCGAAGCCATGAGGGACTTCATGTTCTCATCGAGGAGCTTCTCCAAATCCACCTTATCAAGCCCAGTGCTCATGGCGTATTGGTCGAGTCCTGGTTCCTCGGTTCCGCGGACATAGCTCGGGCCACAACAAAGCCCACAGAGGGGCAGAGCGACAAAAAGAAAAATCAAAACGGTCTTCATGGGAACCTCCCTTGGTGATCGCCTCGTTCGACGGGCGATTGTAAGTTCGTATTCAAACCGCCGCAAGAGAGCATGAGAGACGGAGCACGGGCTAATCTCGTTTTCCGCGGCACAGCGCGGGCAGGGCATTGAGCACGGTTTCCCCAACGGCTTGGAGAGAAGCGGGCGACAGCTTGTCTAGAGTATCCTGCTCGGTATGCCAGTACTCATTGCCGCCCCCCTTGGGGCCGTAATTGAGATCAATCATGACCGCAGCCGGCACGCCGCTTTGGAGAAACGGCAGATGGTCGTCCTCGATGGCCGCCCGCGGACCGCTCCACAATGCGCCGTGGCCAGAGGAGAGCGCGGACTCCATCAGAACCTGCTGAACCCACGGGGTGGACAGAGTTTCGCGCAGCAAGTGCAGATCCGCGTCCCCGATCATGTCCACGACGACCATGGCGCGCACCTCCCGCAGGGCGCCCGAGGCCCGCAGCTCGAGCGCGAGGTTCTTCGAGCCGTACAGGCTGTCCCGATCGCTCCATTCCACGAGCGCCTCTTCCCCGTCGAAAAAGGCGAGCATCACATCGCAGGGCGGCGGATGGGCGGCGAGACATCGGGCCATCTCCAGGAGCAGGGCCGCGGACGAACCGCCGTCGTTGGCGCCGACGAACCGCATGCCCTCGAGAACCTTGCCGTCGAAATGCCCAGCGAGCAGCACCTTTCCCGGACCCGACCCGGCGATATCGACCGTGAGGTTGGCCATCTCCACCTGTGGGTGATTTGGATGAGGTGTGAAGGCCGTGAACGGATGGCGCTTCGGCACAAGGCGCAGGTCTCGCAAGGATGATTCGAGGTATTGCCGTGTCTGCTCCAGGGCAGCGCTTCCCGGCGGTCTCGGGCCTAGCTCGACAATCCGGCGCACATGGGACAGGGCCCGCGCGCCGTCGACACAGGTCTTGGAGGAGGCCCCTCTCGAAGGCTCCGCAACCTCCTGTGGAGCCCGAGGGCAGGAAGTGCCGCAACCACAGGCGAACAACACTGCGCCGAGCAGCCCCATTCGGGTGAGCCTTCGCGTTTCCTTCATGGCGAATCCATTGCCACAAGAGGCGCGTCTTGACCAGATGCGCCACAGCAATTGCTTTGTCTCCGAGCGGCGAGCCGTTATCATGCAGCCCATGTTTCGCTCCATGGCCACTGCCAACCCCGACAAGCGCCCGCTCACGGTCGCCGACGTCAACCGCAGCGCTCGGGCGCTCGTCGAGAGCGCCTTTCGCAGCTTGTCCGTGGAGGCAGAGGTGGTGGAGGTCACCCATCATCGCTCGGGCCATGTGTACTTCACCCTCACCGACCCGGGTCGCAGCGCGAGCCTCAAGGCCGTCATGTGGCGCTCGGCTGCGGCGCGATATGGAGGGCGCATCCAAGAGGGCCGCGCACTTCGCTGCGAAGGCAAGCTGACCGTTTACGAAGCCCGCGGCTCGTTCCAGATGGTGGTGGAGCGAGTGGACGAAGCCGGCGCTGGTCTCAAGGCGCGTCTGCTGGCGGAGCTTCGGGAAAAGCTCGCGGCCGAGGGGCTGTTCGCACTTGAGCGCAAGCGCCCGTTGCCTCCCATTCCCAGCTGCGTCGGCATCGTCACCTCGAGAGGCGGCGCCGCCCTGCGCGACATCATCGCCGTCTCGTCTCGCAGGTTTCCGGTGCGTCTGGTGCTCGCTCACGCCGCGGTCCAAGGCGAGTCAGCCCCCACGGATATCGTCGCGGCCCTGGCCCGGCTCTGTGCTCTGCCCGAAGTCGAGGTGATCATCGTGGGTCGCGGCGGCGGATCCACGGAGGATCTGGATGCCTTTAACGACGAACGCGTGGTCCGGGCCGTGGCCTCATGCCATAAGCCCGTGGTCAGCGCCGTAGGCCACGAGGTCGATATCACCCTGGTCGACTTGGCCGCGGATCGCCGGGCCGCCACACCCTCAGAGGCCGCCGAGCTCGTGGTCGCCGATGGAGTTGCGCTCGGCCGGCGCCTCGCGGAGATGTCCAAGAGACTGGGGCTCTCGACGCGCGCGCTGGTCTTTGCACGGCAAAAAGACATGTCCCGAATCGAGGCAAGGCTCGGACGCAGAGATCCGCGGCTCGCCCTGCGCGAAGGCGGCGCGTCGCTGGCCAAGCTCAAAGAGGCGCTGCTCGCCTGGCCGGCTGCGGCGCTCGCCCAAGAGCGAGACCTGCTCTCCCATCGCGAAGCACGCCTTTTGCGCTGGCCTGAACCGACCCTCGAGCGGGCCAAGGGCCGCTATGCGCGCCTGGCCGCCGAGCTCGACGCTCTGAGCCCGCTGGCCAGCCTCGGACGCGGCTATGCCATCGCCCGGCGGACAAGCGATAACGCCATCCTCCGAAGCGCGAAGGACGCCCGCACAGGGACGCGCGTGGACCTCACCTTGGCCCATGGCCACCTGTTGTGCGATGTGGTCGAATCGCTCTTCGCGAGCGTCGACGATTTTGAGAAGCCGAGGGATTCATCGTGTTGAGCCGCGAGCGCATCGTCGAGCTGGACAAAAAGCTCCTGTGGCATCCCTACACCCCCATGCGCCGCTACATCGATGAGGTGGACCCAGTGGTCGCCGTCGAGGCGAGGGGGTTTCACCTCATCGACGCCAATGGACAAAGGCTCATCGACGCCAACGGCTCGTGGTGGGTGAGCCTCCTCGGCCACAACCACCCCCGACTGATGGCAGCCCTGAAGGCCCAGGCCGAAAAGCTCGCCCATTGCGCCTTTGCCAACATCACCCACGAGCCGGCTGTACGCCTCGCCGAGCAGCTCCTGCCTCGCTGTGGCAAGAGTTACTCGAGGTTGTTCTTTTCAGACGATGGCTCGACGGCGGTGGAAGCGGCGCTTCGCATGGCATACCAGTACTGGCAAAACCTCGGTCGTCCCGAGAAGCGGCGCTTTGTGAGCCTCGAGCACGCGTTTCACGGCGAGACCGTGGGCGTGGCCTCGGTGTCGGGAACACAGGTCTTTCACAAGGTGCTCGGTCCGCTTCTGTTCGATTGCATTCGCCTGCCGAGCCCAGGTCAGGCCATCCGAGGCGAACGCCCCTGGCACGAAGTGGCGTTCGAGGCTGCCCGGACGATCATCGACGAACGCGCCGACGAGATGGCCGCGGTCATCGTCGAGCCCCTGGTGCAAGGCGCTGCCGGCATGCTCATGTACCCTGCCGAGTATCTCACCGGGCTCCGGCGGCTCACCGAAGAACGGGACGTATTGCTCATCGACGATGAGGTGTTCATGGGCTATGGCCGAGCCGGCTCATTTCTGGCCCAACATCAAGCCGGCATCGAGGCGGACATCGTGTGCCTCGCCAAGGGATTCTCCGGCGGCGTGCTGCCCATGGCAGCCACAGTGGTCACGGACCGAGTCTTCGACGCATTCCTCGGAGGTCCTGCCACGACTCTGTGGTATGGCCACTCCTTCACCGGCAACCCCCTGGGAGCCGCCGTGGCCCTAGAGGTCCTGGCCGTGCTCGAAGACGAGCGCATCCTAGAAAACCTCGGGCCACGCGCCTGTGCCTTGGACGCTGGCCTTGCCAGAATCTCCGTTCATCCCCTGGTGCGAGATTCTAGGCGCACTGGCGTAGTGGCCGCCTTCACCCTCGATCCAGGCGGCGAAAGCCATGCAGACTATTTATCTGATCTGGGATGGAAGCTCTCGGCAGCTGCTCGCAGGCGCGGCGCCCTGGTGCGCCCGCTCGGTAATGTGGTGTACTTCGTGCCGCCCCTCAACGCCGCAGTAGAAGACATCGAAACTCTTTTCGACATCACCGACGCGGCCCTGCGCGAAGTCTTCTAACTGTTGTCTATAAACCGCAAATTTGACACAAAGGACTCCTCTCCATAAGATGTGCTCCAACGTGACTCTAAAAATCACAGACGAGTGCATTAATTGTGGCGCCTGCGAAGAGGTGTGCCCTACCCAAGCCATCGTCGAAGATGGCGAGGCCATGCTCCGCATCATCGATCCGGCCCGCTGCACCGAGTGCGTGGGGTTCTACGAACGGCACATGTGCCAGATCGAGTGTCCTGTGGAGTGTTGTTTGCCTGATCCGGAACACCCAGAGACCCGGGAGCAGCTCCTCGAAAAAGCCCGCCTTCTCTTCCCAGGACGCGAGTTCGGCGCCGGCCCCGCCATCGGCACCTGAGCGCCGCCGCCACTCACCCTGCCCATCCGCCGTTCCAACGCCGCCCGCTGTGTATAACCGTCGATAAACACTGCCCCTCAACCCTGGTACACTTCTTGATGGCTAGCAGGTCATGCAGAATCTTCATGACCTCCCCCCTGAGCAAAGACCCAGAGAGCGGTTGTGGCGTCTCGGTCCCGCTGCGCTGTCAGATGCCGAGCTGCTCGCCTTGGTGCTCGGGACAGGCAATGGAAAAAGCGATGCCCTGGAGCTCGCCCGCCGTTTGCTGGCCCAGGCCGGTGGCGCGGACCGCCTCATTGGTCTCGAGCCGGCCGAGCTGAAACGCCTCGAGGGTCTAGGCCCAGGCAAGGCCGCGAGGCTCAGCGGCGCCTTGATGCTTGCGCTGCGAGCCCTGGAGAGTCGCAGTCGCCTGGCGCGTGAAGGCCGGTTTCAGTGCAGCCGGGATATCTTCGAGCACTTCCACAAGCGCCTGGGCCTCCTCAAGCACGAGGTCTTCTACGCCGTGGGGCTATCGAGTCGCAACGAGGTGCTGCGGGAGGTGCTCGTGGCCAAGGGCACAGTCAACGAGTGCCGCGTGGAGCCTCAGGAGGTTTTTCGCCCGCTCATCAGCGAAGGCGCGCCGCGGGCTGTGCTCGTTCACAACCATCCCTCTGGCGACCCAACCCCGAGCCCCAACGACATCGCCCTCACCCGGCGCCTCTGCCAGGCCGCACAGCTCCTCGGCATATTGATCCTTGACCATGTTGTCGTGGGACAAAAGGATTTCGCGAGCTTACGAGACCTGGGCATGATGGGCGACCCATGAGGCGACCATTCCCGACCGCCCCTTTCAACTCATATGGTTTTCAACGAGTTATCTCGATGCCCTCCACTTCGATGGAAACATTGGCAGGTCCGTGGGCCTTGTGCTAGGGTCCGTCGATACATCGTCCCATAAGGCATGGGAACAGTTGGCGTATCGAAGGGATGAACGGCGCCGCGCGGCGCCTTTTCCTAATGGTGAGACCATGGAGATGAAGAAACGGGTAGCCGAAATCATCATCAACGAGCTCAAGCTCAAGGACGTAACCGCTGAATCTTTTGACGAGAACCTCGATCTCATAGAGGACTTGGGCATCGACAGCATGGAATTGACCACCATCGTCGTCGTGCTCCAAGACGAGTTTGGCATCCGAATCGATGAAGACGATTTCAGCCAGCTCACGACCCTCGCCAAGATCACGAGCTACATCCAAGCCAAGAAGGGCTGATCCGTGGCCACTCCATTCAAGGAAATCCTCGCTCAGCCCGAGGTGGGACAGCGGTTCGAAAAGGTCCGACAATTCTTTTTTCTCCGCGAGTCCACCTACGACATGACCAGCCGCTGCAACTTGCGCTGCGAAGGCTGCTACTTCTACGAAGGCGACAAGCAGCACACAGAGGACGAACGAGATCCTGCAAAGTGGCGCTCCCTCATGGAGGCCGAGAAAGGCAGGGGGATTACGTTTGTCGTCCTGGCCGGCGCCGAGCCAGGGCTCGTGCCCGAGTTGTGTCAGGTGTGCTACGACGTCATTCCGCTGGGCGCCATCGCCACGAATGGCCTGAAGCCCTTTCCGCCGTCCATCGGCTACAAGATCCACATTTCGGTCTGGGGCGATGACGACGAGTCTCAGAAATGGCGCGGTCGGGCCTGCCTCGAGCAACAGCTCGCGTCGTTCAAGAACGATCCGCGGGCAGTGTTCGTCTACACCTTCACTCGACGCAACATCGACCAAGCGGATTTCGTGACACAGCGCATCGCACAGCAGGGTGGCAAGCTGACGTTCAACATGTTCTCACCCACCGTAGGCTACGAGGGGAGTGGGCCGCTCACTTGGGACGTGGACGCATTTCATCGCACTCGCGACAAGATGAAGGAACTCCTCGAGCGTTATCCCGAGACCGTGCTCTACTCGCGCTACAACGCGCAGGTGCACACCGATCCCGAGCGCTCGCTGCACGCGAGGTTCCGCTGCCCCTATCCCCGCTGCAACCCGGACACCAAGCTCGGTCTGGGCCGCAGCTTCCGTCAATACCGCACGGACCTCACCTGGGATCGCGCGGCCGCCTGCTGCGTGCCAGATACGAACTGCGACGAGTGCCGCCACTACGCCGCCGGCTCGTCCATCATCACGGCCCGCATGGCCCAGCACGTGGATAGCCCCGAGTCGTTCAAGAAGTGGCTGGACTATGTCGACACTTACCTCGCGGTCTGGGTGGCGGGCTATGAAAAGAGCCCCAACCTCTATCGCTAGCGAGGCACGAAGGCAAAGGGACCCATGCTGACGCTCAAAGACCTCCTTCAAGACGAAAACACGCGCCGCAAATACGAAGCCATCAAAAACATGGCCGGCGTGGGCGGAATGCGCTCATCCATTTACGATGTAAACAACAAATGCAACCTGCGGTGCAAAGGCTGCTTTTACTTTTCGAGCGACCAAGACAAGGTCGAAGATCAGTCCGACCTCGGCGCGCTCCGAGCGTTCATCGAGCAGGAGAAGGCGCGCGGCGTCAACTACGCCATCCTCATAGGTGGCGAGCCCTCTCTGTCGCTCGATCGACTCGACGTGTGGTACGCCAACATCAAGTGCTCGGCCGCCACCAACGGTCTCAAGAAGATCGACCGCGAGCGCTATCCAAAGATGCGCATCGGCATCTCGCTGTGGGGCGACGACGAATACGAAGAGCGCCTGCGGGGTAAGAACACGTTCAAGATCTCTCGAGAACACTACAAGGGCGATCCCAACGTGTACTACCTCTACACCATCACGCCCCAGAGTCTCGACGCGGTGGAGACCGTGACCAAGAAGATCGAGGATTCTGGCCTGCGGGTGCACTACCAGCTGTTCAGCAATGATCAGCACGAGGCAGGTTTCGACTGGACGCCGCAGCTCTACGCAGAGGCCCGCGAGATCATGGACGCCATGCTCTACAAGTACGGCCATGTCGTCGTGTCCTCGCGCTACTACCACGAGGTGCTCACCACCCAGAACATGCTCGGCCGCCGTTTCGGCTGGATGGAATGCCCGAGCGTGTCCGAGACCGTCGACGGCCGACAGCCCCGGCCCAAGCGGCTCATGGGCTTCAACTCCATCGGTTCGGACCTCAAAACCGTGCATCGCTGCTGCACCTCAGTGACCCGCGACTGCTCCACCTGCCACGACGGCGCGGCCACCATGTCCTGGATCATGGTCAACAAGCGCGATCACATGGGCTCGCCGCAGGACTTCGCCCACTGGGTCGACGTGACCCACATGTTTGCCAAGCTTTACGAATTCGTGCCCTGGTGAGGCGACCATGAGCCACGCTCCACACGGAAACGAAATCGTTATCTGCGGTTACGACATGGTGAGCCCCCTCGGAGTGCAGCTCGAGGAGCAATGGGCCGCCTTCACCTCTGGCAAGAGCGGCATCGATTGGGTCAGGCGTTTCGAGCTGCGCGACACCGATCTGGTCAAGGTCTCCGGGGAAGTGCCTCGACTCACCTACGAGAGCTTCGACTTCTGGAACGAGAGGGACACGGGCAACTGGTTTAGCCCCGTGATCTTCCACTCCATGCTCGTGGCGAAGCGCTCTCTCTTGCACGCGGGGCTGAAAATCGACGCAGGAAACGCCCGTCGCATCGCCATCACCTTCTCGTCGGCCATCGGCGGCCTCGACGCCATGATCGATGCCGAAACCAAGATGAGCGCTGGCCTTTCTCCTCACCCGTTTACGAATCCCAATGGCTGCCTGAATCTCGTGGCCGGCAAGGTGTCTATCCTCACGGGCGCCCAAGGCCCGATCTTCAGCCCAGTGGCGGCCTGCGCCACGGGTGCGACTTCGGTGGCCACGGCCGCTCTGCTCCTGCGCACCGGACAGGCCGACGCGGTGCTGGCCGGCGCCTGCGACTTTCCGGTGCTGCGCTCGCTCCTCGGCTCGTTCGCCTCCATGAACGGCGCGTTCCGCAGCTTCGACAAGCCGAGTGACCGGGCGCATCGAGACCCGACCAAGGTCAGTCGGCCATTTTCCGTCGATCGCAAGGGTTTCGTCGTATCCGAGGGCGCGGCCGCGTTCGTGGTGACCACCCGGGCGTATGCGGATCAGCACCATCTGCCCGTGCGCGCCGTCATCAAAGGTATCGGCATGACCTCGGACGCCAAGCACTACGTGGCCCCAAACCTTCCCACCATCGTAGCCGCCATGCAAAAGGCCATTGGCGATTCCGGCCTCGAGCCCAAACACATCGACGCCGTCAACGCCCACGCCGCCTCGACCGGGGTCGGCGATCAATGCGAAACCGAGGCCCTGTGGACCGTGTTCGGCAAGGACAAAGTGCCGCCCGTGACCGCGAACAAGAGCCAGATCGGTCACACCATGGGGGCTTCTAGCGCCATCGAGCTCGTGCTCACCATCGAGAGCCTCGCGAGCCAGTGCGCTCTACCCACCCTCAATCACGAGCCCGATCCCAAGCTCGACCCCCTGCCTGTCATCGCCGCGACGAGGCCCCTAGAGCAGCGGCACGTCCTGTCCAATGCCTTTGGCTTCGGCGGGTGCAACTGCTGCCTGGTCGTGGGGCGGTAGCCTCGCAACCGCAGGAGATTCCTAAAATGTGCTTGTAAAACAGAATCATTCTGGGCGACAAACGTCCCTAGGAATAGCGGCGTTCTTTCTCTAGGAGGTCCCTCATGCACCACAAACTCATCGCCTTTTGCGCCATCATGTCTCTACTCATCGCTTCGGTGGCTTTTACCGACGTCCCGATCAACAAAAAGCACCTGGGCAAGACCGGACTCGACGGTCAGAAGGTCAACTGCGCCTACTGCCATGACGCCAAAAAGGCAAACAACCCCAAGACCAAGGGCAACGACCTTTCGACCCTCAAAAAGGGCAAGTACTGCGCCATGAAGGACTGCCACTAAACACTCGTCCTCCATGTCTGGCGATCTAGAGCACCTGCGCTAGACTTCTGGGTATGAGACGCACGTCTACCGTCATTCGTTTTTTCGGGTTCTTGACACTGATCGCAGCCGCGTCCTGCGGGCTCGTGGCCAAGGAAAAAGGCCAACCTGCCGACAACCCGCGCACCGTGGAGGTCGTGACTCTGGGCACAGACTCCCTAGCAGAGCGCATCGCGTATACGGGCGAGGTGGTGGGGCGCACCGAGATCAGGGTGTTTTCTCCCATTCCCGAACGCATCGTGGCCCTGCCGATTCGGGAAGGACAACGCGTCGCCAAAGGGGAAGTGCTGGCCGTGGTGCGAGCCCAGAGCCTCGACGAAGGCGTGCGAGCCGCGGCCGGCGGGCTCGACGCGGCCCGGGCGCAGCGAGACTCCATGCTCGACCAGGCAGAGCGCTTGCGCCGCCTCAAGGCCACCGGTGCCATCACCGACTCGCAGCTCCTCACAGTGGAGAACCAGCTCACGAGCTCACAGGCTCAGGTACGCCAGCTCGAGGCAACGGTGGGCCAGGCTCAGCAGCGCCGCGGCGACGCCATCGTCCGCGCTCCCATCGAAGGCGTGCTCGGACAAGTCTTCCTCAAGGAAGGCGATTTCGCAGCGCCGCAGCTGCCCATCTGCACTATCGTCGAAATGGACGTTGTGCGTCTCGAGGCCCGGGTGCCGGAAACCGACTTGCCCAAATTGGCCGAGGGGCAGAGCGTGACGTACCAGCTCTTCGGGAGCTCGGACGAACCGCGCACGGCCCAGGTCACCCAGCTCAGCCCAGTGCTCGATCGGATGAGCCGCACGGCCAAGCTCGAGGTAGAGGTGCAAAACGCCGACCACGCGCTGCGGCCTGGCATGTTGATCCGCTTGTCCGTGGAGGTCGCGCGGCGCGAAGGCGTCGTCGTGGCTCCCAGTGACGGTCTGACCGTGACCACAGAGCACAAAGGCGACGAGCCCCTGTACCGCGCCGTGGTCGTAAAAGACGGCAAGGCCCAGGAGCGAATGGTGCGCGTGGGTCTGCGCGAGGGCACGAGGACCGAAGTGCTCGAGGGACTCGCCGCTGGCGAACAGCTGATTGTCCGCGGTCAGCACGTCCTCGTGAACGGCGAAAGCGTCATTCTCACACCCAACGAGGCCAAGGCCGCCGCTCCCAGCGGCAAGGAGTGAGCCATGGGCCTTCTGTCCCAACTCGCGGTGCGCTACCGCGTGACCTTCTCGATGATCTTCCTCATCGTCATCGGCTCTGGCCTCTTTTTTCTGCGCAACCTCGCCCTGGACATGTACCCGGACCTCACGTTCCCTGTGATGGGAGTGATCACCACTTACAGCGGCGCCTCTCCCGAGGACGTCGAAGAGCTCCTCACTCGGCCCATCGAAGAGGCCTGCACCGCAGTGGAGGGCGTCAAGCACGTCAACTCCGAGTCGCGGGCCGGCGCCTCGCTCGTCTTTGTGGAGTTCGAATGGGGCACCAATCTCGACCAGGCCGAAATCGACGTGCGGCGCAATATCGAATTTTTCCGCGAGCGTCTGCCCGACGATGCCGAGTCACCCTTGACCTTCTTGTTCGATCCTTCCATGCAACCGGTGCTCATCTACGGCTTTTCTGGGCCGTACGATCAGGCCACGCTCAAACGCATCTCCACTCGTGAGCTCGAGCCCCTGCTCGAGCGCATCCCCGGTGTGGCTCAAGCCGAGACCCTGGGCGGCCTGGATCGGGAGATCCATGTGGAGGTGCTTCCAGAACGCCTGACAGCTCTGGGCATCTCGGTAAGCCAAGTCGTAGGAGCCTTGCGGCGGGAAAACGTCACCATCCCAGGCGGAGAGGTGGCTCGCGGCGCTCGCTCCCTGGCCATCCAAACCCACGGCACCTTTCAGACCGTGGCCGATATAGGCGAAATCGTCGTGGGCGTCGCCGGTGGTGTTCCGGTGCTGCTGCGGGATGTGGCGGAGGTCAAGGACACGGTGGCCGAGACCAACCGCGTGATCCGCGTCAACAAGCGCTCGGCGATCATGCTGATGATCCGCAAGCAGAGCGGCTCCAACACGGTGCAGTCCGTGCGCGCCGTGACCGACGCCTTGCCCGAGATTATGACGCGGCTGCCCGACGGCGTCGAGCTTCAGCCCATCTTCAACCAAGCCGACTTCATCAACGACTCCCTGGGCAATCTGTCCAATTCGGCCTTTCTCGCCATAGGCATTACCATTCTCGTTTTATTCTTTTTTCTACGGTCCATCGGCGCCTCGCTCATGGTCGGCCTGGCCATCCCTGTGTCGGGGCTCATCACGTTCACGGTCATGTACTTTGCCCACATGACCCTCAACATCATTTCTCTCGCGGGTCTCGCCTTGGCCGTTGGTATGCTCGTGGACAACTCGATTGTCGTGCTCGAGAATATCTATCGGCACCTGGAGCTCGGAGCCTCGCCTATCCGAGCGGCCATCGACGGCGCGGCCGAAGTGACGGCCGCCATCGTCGGCTCCACGCTCACCACCGTGGCCGTTTTCCTGCCCATCCTGTTCGTCCCTGGCCTTGCGGGCGCCATGTTCCGCGACATGGCCCTGACCATCTGCATCTCTCTGGGCGCCTCGATCTTCGTCGCTCTCACCCTCATCCCCATGTGCGTGGCGGTGTTCCAAATGCGAGGCGTCGAGGTCGAGCAGTCCAAGCTCGCCCGCCTCTATGTTCGAGCCCAGGAAAAGGCCCTGGCTCACCCAGTGCTGACGGTCGTTCTCGCCGTGCTCGCGTTGATTGTGGGTGTAGGGTTCGTGGCCATCAATTACCTCAACGGCCATAGCGATTTTTTGCCCCAGGAGGACCGCGGCATGGTGTTCTTCCAACTCCGCGCGCAAGTGGGCAGCAATGTGGAGCACATCGACGAGCTGGCGCGGCAGTCCGAAGACCTGATCTTCGACCACGTCAAAGAGAAAGAGCTCTACTCCACGGACGTCGGCATGGGCGAGGGCTTTGCCGCGATCTTCACCGAAGGCAAGCACGCCGGGCTCGCACGCGTGCGCCTCGTGCCACTCAACCAGCGCAGTCGCAAGCAGTGGCAGATCGAAGAACAGGTCCGGGAGCTGCTCGGGACAATCCCCGGCCTCGACGCCCAAGTGTTCAAACCTTTCATGATGGGCGGAGACCAATCCGACATCGTCATCAAGCTCTTCGGTCACGACCTCGAGATCGCGCGCCGTATCGGAAAAGAGGTCGAGAGCACGGTGGCAGCCCTGCCTGGCGCCAAGGACGTGGCGTTCGGCCTTGCCCAGGCGAGCCCAGAGCTCAACGTCGACTACGACCGCAAGAAGATGGCGCGTCTCGGTCTCTCGAGCGCGGACCTCACCGCCACTGTTTCCAGCTTCTTTCAGGGCACGATCGCCAGTATCTATCGCGAAGGCGGCCAGGACTACAACATCCGGGTGCGCTCGCCGCGGTGGTTCCGTAACGATCCGAGCAACCTCGCCAATCTGGCGGTGGTTTCGCCAGTCGCCGGGCAACTCCCCCTGCGCGGCGTCGCGACCCTGCGGGAAGGCGCCGGGCCTGTGAAGATCACCCGAGAGGACCAACAGCGCGTCGTGCAGGTGACAGCCAACGTGCTGCCCGGACAGCTCGGCAAGGTGACGGCTGCCATCGAGGAGACGCTCGGAAAATACCCGTTCCCAGAAGGCTTCAACTACAAGGTCGGCGGCTCGGCCGAGGACATGAAGGAGTCGTTCTTCTTCTTGGGCCTGGCCTTCCTCGCGTCCATCCTGCTCGTGTACATGGTCATGGCCGCGGTCTTCGAGTCCCTGCTCACCCCATTTGTCATTGCGCTCACGATTCCCCTGGGCATGACCGGCGTCGGCGCAGCGCTGTTCTTCACCGGCACCTCCCTCTCGGTGACTGCGATCATCGGCATAGTGTTGCTCGTCGGCGTCGTGGTGAACAACTCGATTGTTCTCGTCGACTATGCCAACCAACAAGTAGCAAAGGGTCTGTCCCGGGCCGAGGCCGTAGCACTCGCCGGTCGCTTGCGCAT
>JALOQD010000325.1 GCA_025453525.1 Myxococcota bacterium | reverse complement strand
TCGCAAGGCGCGACGACGAGGCGTATCCGTCGATACGTCGAGGAGAAGCAACGCAGCGAACGCCCGAATTCGGCCGAAATGCGACCGAGGAGATTTTTTTTTCAAGCTCTCAGGCGGCACCCACCCCGTCTGGTCAAAAAACTCTTCAACCCAATAGCGGTGCTGCTCACGAGCACTAACGCATATTGGCACAGAGGGGGAGGACCAGCGAGAACGACTTAGAACCGGACAAGGTCCTGCGCAAAAGAGTCTTCATTATTATACTGCATAGAAAGGCCCCGAACTCCGAACTCACGGATTGGATCGATTAACAAGGAGGGAGAAGAACATGACATCACAGACCCAGCAAAGGCATGCTCTCTTATTGATTTCGGTGATGTTCGTTGCGTGGGTCGGGTGCAGCTCGTCGGGAAAGGACAAGGGCTCTGGCACGGACGAGGGCGATGGCTCGGCATCGTCTGACACCCATGGAGACACGGGCACAAGCGGCGATGGCAGTGGGAGCGGCGATTCAGACTCCAATGGCGGCACAAGCGACAGCACAGAAGTCTGTGACGGGATCGATAATGACGGGGACGGCCAAATAGACAATGTGGACGTTGGCAAAGACGGCCTCTGCGACTGCTTGAATATCGGCACCATTGGCCGCATTGGTCCGTGGAGCACCGGAGGCAACATCTTCAAGGCCTGGCTCGATTCGCGCAGTCCCATTCCGGCCACGGAGCTCGGAGATCAGGTAATCACCCCAGCGCTCATCGCCGGACTCGACGTGATTGTGGTGTTGCGGGCAGACACCGCGGCGCTTCCGGTTCAGGAGAATTCGCCAGGCCATCACGAATTTGGCGCTGGAGAGATCGCGGCGCTCCAAGACTGGGTGCGCTCTGGCGGTGGTTTGATGACGACCATCGGGTATCAGTCCGATGAGGCTGCCGAAGTGCAAAACGTCAACCGCCTCTTGGCGCCCCTGGGCGTGCGCTACCAGAGCGAGGCGCAGTACCTGGGGTTGACGGGCTACATCACTTCTTGGGGTGCGCATCCCATTGCAGAGGGGGTGACGACTGTGTTCACCGACAATGGTGTGGAGCCAGCCGTGGACGGGGCATCGGCCATTGCCTGGGATGGGACGGGTAAAGTCGCCATGGTCGTCGCGACACCCGGAGATGGGCATGTGATTGTTTTTGGAGATGAGTGGATCACCTATGACAGCGAGTGGGTCAACATCGCCGAGCAGCAGGTGGAGCGCCTGTGGCTCAACATGATGAAGTGGATGTCCCCCCCTGAAGAATGCCAGGTGGATCCTCCGGTGCAGTGACAGGTCCATCCCCCGCTCCCCCGCGTCCTCGGTCGGTGGGTAAAAATATTTAACAAATAATAAAAACGAAACCCGGCGGCATCTATTGTTTGAAGGATGTGCCGCGCAGGCGGTGTTTGGTTAGGAATTTCCAATTTGCCGTTTAGGAGGATCCCATGGGCCATTGGTTGCGTTGTTTGCCTGTTTTGTCAGTCGTTTTTGCGATGACCTTGTTCGGGTGTTCGGGAAAGGACGATGGAAACGCCGGTGAAGGCTCTTTGGGGAGCGAGAGCTCTTCTTTGGAGGACACCTCGAGCGCCTCGAGCTCGGACGAGGAGGACTCCGAATCGGAAGACAGTTTGTCTGCCTCGGGCAGCGCAAGCGACACAGGCGAGACGCAGAGCGACAGCGATACCGGGTCACAGGGCACGGGCGACGACACGCAGACCGATTCGGGCACAGGCACCGAGGCGCTGGACGCGGACAGCGACGGGTGGCTCGCGGGGGACAAATTGGACTGCAACGATTCGGACTCGAGCGTGAATCCCGGGGCGCCGGAGCAGCTCGGCAATGGCGTCGACGACGACTGCGACGGCAAGACCGACGAGAACGCCCTGGCCGCGACCGGGCAAGACCGACGAGAACGCCCTGGCCGCGACCGACAGCGATGGCGACGGCTTGTCAGACTGGGACGAGTTGGGTTTGGGGACAGACCCCAACAATCCAGACAGCGACGGCGACGGCACGAGCGACTTGGTGGAGGTCGTGGCTGGCACTGACCCCTTGGACGCGAAGGACAATCCCGTAGCCCACGGCAACTTCGTCTTTCTCGTGCCTTGGGAGCAAAACCCTTTGCCCGAGGACGGCGAGCTGCGGTTCAAGACGAGCGTATCGCAAGTGGACCTCTATTTTTTGGAAGACATCAGCGTCTCCATGGACCAGGAGCTACAGGCCATCCACGACAACATGGTCAAGGTGCTCGATGAGCTGACCTGCGACAAGGGAGAGAGCGCCGCGTCCTGCGCCGCAGACTGCCCAGCTACGTGCGGCAACGATTCCTGCGACAGCAATGAGTCGATGGCGAACTGTCCCGAGGACTGCCTGGGTCTGTGCGGCGACGGGGCGTGCTTGGGCAACGAGAGCCCAACGACGTGCCCGGGGGATTGCTCAGATGCGCTCTGCGGCCCGGTGGCGTGTTGTGGCGATGGTCATTGCGACGATCAGGAGAGCCCTCTGATCTGTCCTTCGGATTGCCCGGGCACCTGTGGCGACCATGTGTGTCACGCTGGGGAGCAAGCCGCCATCACCGGCTGCATCGCAGACCTCTGGAGCGGCGCCGGCGCATTCGGCACTGCGAGCTCCAAGGCGCCGTGCACGGCTGGCAGCGGTTGCGACAAAACCAAGACTGGGGCTTTTCCTTATAAGAACCTGGTCAACATCCAGGCTGCACCCGCGACCACGCAGGCCGCGGTGCCCAGCGATTGTTGGGGCAATGGATGCTGGGAGCCAGGCCTTTCGGCGTTGTTCTTCATGGCCACGGGATACGGCACGGCCTCGGCTGTGGCGAATGGTTATGTCGTGCCTCCCCTCGCGGTTCCCGAGCCGGCAGCGTGCCCGGCTGGCTATCGCGGGTACCCTTGTTTCAGACCCGTATCTCTACCCATCATTCTTCTCATCGGCGACGAGCCATTTAGCCAGTGCTACCTGCCCGATGCTGCGACCTTGGGCAACTGCGTCGACAAGCCGAGCAAGGAGATGGCGACTCGAGACTTTCCCATCGTCTCCGAAGCACTCGCCTCATTGGGCGCGAGGGTCGTGGGCGTCAAAGGCTCGGGCTCTCTTTCGACCCTCACCTTGGACATGGAACACCTCGGCGTGCAGAGTGGCTCGGTGGACAACGACGGAGAGCCGTTCGTCTTTGCTGGCGCAGACGACGGGGCAGCCGACGCCATCACAGAAGGCATCAAGAATCTTACGACCTCTATTCCCTTCGATATGATGGCCATCGCAAAGGACAATGCGGGCGATAGCGTCGATGCGGTGGCGGCGTTCGTCAACTATCTAGAGGTCTACGGCCCTGGAACCGCCGAGTGCATGAACTGGCCGACCCACGACGATCCCAACGCCGACGGTCACGATGAGCAGTTTCTCGGAGTGAAGGCCGGTCTGCCCGTGTGCTGGAAGCTCGTGCCCAAGCAAAACACCACGGTTCCGGCGACGGGCGCGGTGCAGGTGTACACGGCGCAAGTGCAGCTCCTGGGCGATGGAATGACGGTGCTCGACACCCGCACGGTCTACTTCGTGGTGCCGCCGGTGATCGGCGGGCCGACGTGAGCCTTTGCTCAGAAAATGCCCCTCGGCTGCAACGCGGGATGCCTCGCTCCAAGCTTTCGCGAGGCACACCCGCTGCGCGCCAGGGGCATTTTCATGCTCATTGGTGGAAAGCGACAGCGGCCATGAACGTTTGCTCTGGCGATTGACAACCCCGCAAGTCGGCTGATATCTACCCCGCAGCATTCAACAACCAAGGGGTCCAAGCCCATGAGTAGTTCTGAGGAAAAAAAGGGATTCACTGTCGTCGATCGCCGCCACTGGATGGACGAGGATGGCGCCGAGTCAGCAGGACAGGAGCGCAAGCCCACCTACGTGGCGCAGCTCGAGCAGGCCCTGGCCGACAAGGATCAGAAGCTGCGAGCCGTGGCCAACATGACCGAGGAATCCGTGGCGGATCTTTCCCAGGCCAAGGAGCGCCTCGCTCGGGAGTCTCAGAAGGAGCAAGATCGCACCAGGCGCCACGTCATCCTCGATTTGCTCGACGTGCTCGACAACCTGGAACGGGCCCTCTCGGCCCTGGAGGAGGGGCACGACATCAAGAGCGTCATCGAGGGCATGTTCATGGTGCGGGAGCTGTTTCTCGCCAAGCTCGAGGGCTATGGCATTCGCCGCATCGAGGCAGCCGGAGAGAGGTTCGACCCCGCCATTCACCAGGCCGTGACCATGGTGCCGGTCCCAGACCCCAAGGTCGACGGCATCGTCATTGGCGAGATCCGTTCGGGGTACACCATCGGAGACGAGCTGCTGCGGCCTGCAGAAGTCGCAGTGGCCAAAACCTCCCTGACGCCGTAGAACTCGTCGTATGGACAAACGAGATACAGCCGAAGTCTCGCGCCGTGGATTTCTGGGCCTTGCGGCTCTTGCCAGCGCCAGCGCGGTCGTCGGCTCTGCCTGCGAGAACAAACCGGCTGCCACGCTCGAGAGCGCGGGCCCGCCGTGCGCCTGCGGTGGGGCTTCGCAATCGCGGCCGAGCGGCGCTGGCAAACCGAATATCGTCTACATTTTTTCCGATCAGCACCGCGGCGATGCCTTGGGCGCGAGTGGCAACAAAGTGGTCCAGACCCCCAACCTGGACGAGCTCGCCCGTCGCGGCGTGACCTTTGGCCGCTGCTACACGAACTCCCCGCTGTGCCGTCCGGCGCGGGCCTCGATGATGTGCGGCGTGCTGCCCAGGGAGCACGGCGTGTGGCACAACTTCGCCGTCCCCTCGCAGCAGGCAGAGACCCATGTGCGACGGCTGCGGGACGAGGCTGGCTATCATACGGCGGTCATCGGCAAGACCCACCTGCACGAGGGAGAAGGCGACATCGACCAGTATCGATGCATCCTCGAGAACTTCGGTTTCGAGGACGTGCACGAGCTGCCCGATGCGGGTCAGGCCGCGAAAATCAAGTCGAGCTGGTCCCGGTATCTGCAGGACACGACGCCCCCTGGGGAGCTGGACAAGTGGAAGCGCTACAGGCGGCTGGTGACCACTTACGCCCGCCTTTTCAAGAGCGCGCCCTGGGACCAGGCGGCTTTCGACGACCCGCCGTTTTCCCTGCCGCCCGAAGATCACCTCGACCTCTACACCGGTCGACTCGCGGCCAAGTGGCTTGCAGATGTCCAGCCGAGCCGTCCCTTTTATTTGCAGCTGTGCCTGCCTGGCCCGCACGACCCGTTCGACGCGCCGGGCGAGATCCGCGCTTTGTACGACCCACGTGATCCGAGACTGCTCGCGGGAACGGACGATCGGCCGGAGCCACCTTACTCCCCGCTCGTGGGCCAGGCCATCGCCTATCAGGACGTGCGACATATGACCGTGGAGCAGCGGGCTCGCTTGCGGGCCCTGTACTACGCCAAGATCACCCTCGTGGATCGAGCCGTGGGCCTTGTGACGCAAGCGCTCGAGGCTCGGGGGCTGTTGGACAACACCTGGGTCGTCTACGGTTCGGATCACGGCGAGATGTGCGGCGATCACGGGCTGATGAACAAGACCGTTCCCTACGAAGGCTCGTGGAGAGTGCCCCTCGTCATGAGACCGCCCAAGGGTTGCGAGCCGCTGCGCTGCGACGGCCTCGTGGATCAGCTCGACGTCACGACCACGCTGCTGTCCATCGGCGGCCTCGGCCCAGGCAAGGCGCAAGGCCGATCCCTCGAGGGGATCGCCCTTTACAAAGAGCCCTGCAAAGGCAAAGACGCTGTCATCGGAGAGGTGCAAGGCATCGGCTTTGTGCGCACAGAGCGGCACAAGCTCGTCTTACAATACGCGGCCAAACGGCCCCTCGAGCTCTACGATCTCGAGGCAGATCCCGGCGAAGCGAAGAACCTCGTGGAGGAGCCGGCGCAGGCCAGGACGATCGAGGCGCTCCTCGCCAGATACTTTGCGGCAGGCGCTGGCGCGCAGCAGGCGAGATTTGAGGATCAGGGGGATACTGGGGTTTGATCACCCCTTGAGCAGGCCCATTTCGTCCATCTTCCCGTAGAACGAGCCATAGGCCTCGCACAGAGCGTCGGGGGCGCTGTCAGAAGGTCGATTGCGCGGGCAGCCGCCGCGACATAGGCAGAGCCACGAACACGCACGGCAGGCGGCGGGAAGCTGGCCCTTTCGCGAGGCGAAGTCGGGCAGTCGAGCGCTCTGCCACATCTCGAGCAGAGGGCGCTCGTGCAGGTTTCCCAGGCAGGCCAAGGCGCTCTGGTAGAAGTCGCAGGGGTAGACGTCTCCGTTCGTATCGATGACCAGGCCGGCGTCGCAGGTGTTTGCGTGGGTGCAGATCGCGGGGGCCTGGCCCGAGCTCGCTCGCAGGGCGTCGTCGATGACCTGCACGCACGGCCGTGGCTCGCGCAGGCTCATCCAGGCTTGCAGCAACTCGCACAAAAAGCCTCCGTACTGCGAGGCGCTGACGAGATACTTGGGGTACGCCGAGGGTTCGTTGCAGCCAAAGCCCATGGCTGGGACGAGCTGCACATGAGTGAAGCCCTGCGCGGCGAAAAACCCGAGCACCTCAGGGGCGCTTTTGATGTTGTGGGGGCCCACCACGCACAGGGCATTGACGTCGACTCCACGCAGCGCGAGGCGCTCGAACGCGGCCATGGTTCTGCCAAAGGAGCCGCGACCGGCCTTGTCCTTTCGGGCTGCGTCTTGCAGGTGCCTCGGACCGTCGAGGCTCAGGCCCACGAGGAACTTGTACGTGGCGAGGAAGTCGGCAAACGAATCATCGATGAGAACGCCATTGGTCTGAAGGTCGTTGCTGATCACGGTTCCGTCGGGCGCGTACCGAGCCTCGGCCGCTACGATCTGTTCGAAAAAAGGCAGTCCAGCCAGGGTCGGCTCCCCGCCCTGCCAGCCGAAGCTCACTGCGCTTTTGCCAGCGACGAGCGCCATTTGCTGGGCAATGATGTCCGTCGCGAGCCCCACGTCCATGATCTCGACATGAGGCAACGCGCTGTCCGCGGTGTAGCAGTAGCTGCAGGCGAGATTGCAGCCGCGCACGGTCTTGAGCATGAGGGAGGTCGCAGTCATGGCCTCGAGACTAGCGCAGAGTGGGGTCGCCTGGCAGGCGGATTTTTTGCCCAAGAGGCCCGCGAAGCGACAGAAAACTTCCTCGTGGTGTGCCGTTTTGCACAACTCAACACCGCCTGCTCAGAGCATGACCCCTGGGTTCCTTGGGAAATCCAGGGAGTGGGTACGCTCCTCGAAAACTGGTGATCCCTGACAAGACTTCCCCGCGCCCACGCGCGAGCGCAGCCTCAGCTGGTGATAGTGGATCCTGGCCATGAAGCCGACTAGACAACGAAAACCACCTTAAAATATAATGTGCGAAATAAGGAACGACGTTATGAGAAATTCTATTTTTTTAGGATTGTGTCTTTGGGTTTCTGCGACGCTCGCCTGCGGCTGCATTCCCAGCATGGCTGTGCCCCAGACTTTAGTTGGGAATTCGGATATCTATTTGGTGGAACGTTCCATCTTCACAACCGGCACCGTGAGCGGGACCTTCACGTTTGGACCTTACACCGCTAGCGACGTGGATTGGGGCGTGATGCCCGATTTGTCTGCAGATATGGAAGGTCAGACAGGAACTTCGCAGCGGAGAATCGCATTCAAGCTTTCCGACGGCTCTCCTTTGGCGTTGACGACGGAGTGCTGGATCACAGAAACGACGAGAGTCATTTCCGGCGAAGGATCTTCGTGGAAAGTCTCCTCGGTCGAGCACCGGTCGATGACCTGCCACATGGCTGGACTTCAGGAACCTATTTCTCTGAGCCTGAGCGATGATACCCCCTACGGCACTGGAGGCATCAATTGGGGGACAGAGCATTTTTCGCTGCGGCCAACCAGCGAAAAAAGCGGCGGCGGTGTCTCTCTTATGGTCTTGGGTTACCTTTTCGAGCAGGACGGGGCGACGTTGGGAGCTAATAGCCTCCTCCGAGAGGAAACTGTTTATCTCAGTAGATCAGTAGCTGCGGAGAAACGGCTCATTCTCGCTGCAGCGAGCGTCGCGCTCATCATTTTTTAACAACGACCCGCTCAGAAGCCCGAGCATGGAAAGCAGCGGTCATTCGGCTTTCGAGCTCGGTGAGCAGCGCCGCGCGGCACTCGGTAGAACGGGCCCTGCGCATGATCTGCGCGCGACGACGGCAATCGAGCAGAGTGGGTGGAGGTGGAGCAGTTCTTCGGGCAAGTCGTGACCGCGATCAAGGGCCAGGTTCCGGGTTTCGCCGA
>JALOQD010000324.1 GCA_025453525.1 Myxococcota bacterium | reverse complement strand
AGGGCATTCGTGTATGGGGCTCAGGTCAATAAATTGGCAAAATGGATCGCCTCGCGATCAAATCTCGGGTGGGCTGAAAATGGCGAAACTCTAGCTTAAGAAGGAGACCAAAAATGATACGACGAATCGCACTCATTCTCATGATCGCCCTGGGAGCTTCCATCGCGCAGGGGTGTGGCACGCAGGAGCCGTACGCCTCGGACACCGACACCGACACCGGCACCGACACAGCGCTCCCCACCGAGAACGACTACTACCCGCTGACCGTGGGCAGCACGTGGGAGTACAAGGAAACCACCCTCGCGGGAGCCATCAGCTCCTTTTCATACACGGTCAAGGAAAAGACCACGATTGAGTTCGAGCATGGAGTGGGCGAGAAAGAGGTCTTTGTCATCGAGAACGATCTGTCCAGCGCCACGGAGGAAGGTCGCGTTCAGTACTATGAGGACGAGGGTGCGCGGGTCACGCGCCTGCGCCATCTGGTGGCGGACAACACGGGAAATTTCACCAAGCAGCGCGACTACGTTCCGGGCTTTCTGCGTTTCGATCGCAGCAAGACGGCCGCGGGCTACCCGTGGATTGAGAGCCTCACCGCTTGGACAGACCGAATGGACGGCACTGCGCTGTCGGCCGAGTCTGTCCAGTACCAGTACGAAGTCATCGAAGAGCATCAGGAAGTCACGGTTCCGGCAGGCACGTTCGACTGCCTCGTCGTGGAGCGCACGGCCCTGTCTGGCGGAAAGAACGAGGTCAAGCAGTATTTCTTCGCCAAGGGCGTGGGCAAGGTCAAGGAGATCACCGAGGGTGAGAAGGTAGAGGATCTCGCCAGCTACACCATCGCACCATAGACGAGAAGCTCGTCAGCGCTGTTGACTCATGCCTCGTTGCCCTGGCAGGGTGAGGGCGAAAGGCATGCACTCGATGAACGAACAATCGATTTCTCTTCCGCGCTCCAGGGAGCGCCCCTCCTGGTTTCTGGCGGTCACGGTTTTTACCTGCGGCATGGCGGTGATGATCATCGAAATGGCTGCCTCGCGACTGATCGCGCCCTACTACGGAACATCTTTGCCAGTGTGGACCGCCCTCATCGGTACGCTACTCATCTTTCTCTCGGTGGGCTACACCGTGGGCGGTCGCATCGCCGATCGCCATCCTCGGCCGGAGGTTCTGTATCGCATCATCGCCGCGGCCGGCGCCTGTACCGTGCTCTTGCCGTTTATCGCCAGGCCCGTGCTGATGCTGTCCATGAATGCGGTGAACGTCAGCGCCAAGTCCTACTTGGTCGTGGCTCTGGTGGTGCCGATCGTCGTGACCGTATTGCTCGTCGCCGCACCAGTCACGGCTCTGGGATGCGTGTCGCCGTTTGCGTTGAGGCTTTCTGCGCGGTCGGTGGAGGGCATGGGCCGCATCGCCGGACGCCTTTCGGCCATTTCCAACGCGGGCTCTATCCTCGGCACGTTCCTGCCGGTGTTCCTACTCATCCCATTCCTGGGCACCAAGAACACGTTCATCGTGGCAGGCGCCTTGCTGCTCGTGGTCGCCGGCATCGGCGCGGCGCGTATCAAGCTTCTCGCCTTGGCCATGCTGGCGCTCGTGCCAGCCGTGGGCATCACCGCGACGGTCAAGCCCTCCTCTGGGCTCATTTACGAGACCGAGTCCAACTATCATTACATTCAAGTTCTCAAAAATGGGATGTGCGGTAAGGACGATGAGCAGGGCGTCAAGCTCTATCTCAACGAAGGGCACTCGGTGCATTCGTCGTACTGCTCCAAGCGCCTGTGGCTTGGTAGATACTGGGACTGGTTCTCCATGGCGCCCTTCGCCGCGGGCAATGCCTCCAAGGTGAATCGAGTTCTCATCATCGGGCTCGCCTGCGGCACCATGGCCCAGCAGTACAAGGAACTGTTCCCGTCGGCCGAGATCGACGGTGTGGAGATCGACGGCAAGGTCCTCGAGGTGTGCCGGCGCAGCTTCCATCTCAATGACTTCGTTTCGCGCGAGCGGCAGTTCGAGCTCGATGGTCGAACGTTCCTGTATCGCGAAGAAGCGCCTTACGACGTGATCATCATCGACGCCTTCCGCCAGCCCTACATTCCGTTCCACCTCACCACTTCCGAGTTCTTCATGGCCGTGAAGAGCCGGCTTGCCCCAGACGGCGCGGTGGTGATGAACGTCAACCGGGTCAAAGCCGCAAATCACCAGTTGGCGCAGCGCGTTCTGTCGACGATTCATACGGCGCTCCCCCACACCCTCACGTTTTCCACCGACAAGAACAACGATATCATTATCGCCTCGGCCATGCCGCTGGACCCCGAGACCACGCTCGCACGCATGGAAGAGGCGCCTTCGGAGGCTGCGCGGAGGCTGGGCCGAAAGGCGCGCAGCTATGCTCGCTATGCCGCTGTGGGCACCGCAGGCTTCAACGCGTTTGTCCCTGCCGGAGCTCCTCTCACCGATGATCGAGCGCCGGTGGAGGCCCTGTGGGACGGCATGTTTCTCTCGTTGGCGCAGAAGGAGTGAGAATACACCGTAGACGTTGCGGAACCGCCGCACGGCGGCGTGGGGGTTATGGCGACAGGGTTTCGATCACCCGGACGGTCTGATCGGGCTTTACGACAAAGACGCGGCGGACGACAGCGCCAGTGTCGGGGTTGGTGAGCACTGCCGTGTGCTTGCCTGCCTCGAGCCGCAGTCCCACGATGGGCGTGCTGCCGTGGGATTTGCCATCGATGCTCACGATAGCCCAAGGGTCTGCGTTGATATCCGCAAGGCCTGTGCGAGCCCGGCTCGTATTAACCGTGGCTCGGTCGCGGATTTTCTCCTTTCTTGCGACCTTGGAAAGGGGGGGCGATGGCGGGGCAGAAAAGCGCGGCGGACGCCACATCGCACGGGAATGTGGCAGCGATAGGCCTGCCGATTGGACGCGTTGCGCCTCATGGGTTTTGCCCATCCACAGGCTCGTCGCATAGAGCGTGGCGATGAGCAGCATTGCGCCACAGAATCCAGCAGCCCAAACCAGCCGTTTGCGTCGCCTTCGAATGCCCTCGATCTTGTCGTGCCATGTTTGCGAGGCGCGTCGCGTCTCAGAGGCAAAAGAGGCCAGATCAGCGCGGTTGGCGTTGTGGAGGCTGGTGCGTGGGTCCTGCTCGCTCAGTTCCTGCGCCTTCCTCACCAAGGTCGCTAGGGACTCCGGAGAAAAATCCGGGTACTCGCTGTGCAGGGTGCGCGACAGAGCGGCCCGCAGTTCCTCGGCGCTTTGCTGGCGCTTTTCCGGATCGAACTGCATTGCCTTGTCGATCGTAGCGGCCACGGAGCTGGGCAGCCAGGACGCGGTTTCGCGCAGGGAAGGATAGCTCGTGCCCTCGCTGATCGCGCGTACCACGGAGACTCCGGCCTTGCCGCGCAGCGGGTGATGCCCGGCGAGCAGCTCGTACAGCGTGACGCCCAGGGAGAAGATGTCGCAGCGGTGATCGAGGGGCTTTTGCCGTGCTTGCTCTGGGCTGAGGTAGAGCAACTTGCCCTTTATGACACCGGCGTCGGTGCTGGCCCGCGTCGCGGCGGACTGGGCGATGCCGAAGTCACACAGCTTCACCTCGCCGGCGCGGCTCACCAAGATGTTTTGAGGTGAGATGTCGCGGTGCACCACGCCGAGCCTTTGCCCGTTTTCGTCCGTCGTGCTGTGGGCGTAGTGCAAGGCAGCGGCCACGCCGATGCCGATCCACAAAGAGACCGCTGGTCGCAGGGGCAGCCCGTGCAGACGGCAGGTGTCGCTCAAGGCACCGAGATCCACGCCATCGATGAACTCCATGGCGAGGTAGGTGCGGCCCTCGATCTCGCCGAAGTCGAAGATCGGCACGATGTTACCGTGCACGAAGGACGAGACGGTTTTTGCCTCGTGGGTGAACATCTGAACAAAGCGCGGGTCCTCTCCGAGCTCGCGGAGCATCATCTTGATGACCACGGGCTTGATGAACCCACCAGGCCCGCTGGCCTCGCTGAGATAGAGCTCGGCCATACCGCCGCTCGCCAGCTTGCGGCGCAGGGTGTAGGGACCAAAAGCCTGGGGCAGGGTGGGCCTGTCCATTTTATTCTGCACCTCGAAGGCAAAACTGTAGAGCACCGGGGAGAAGGCTGCAATGTTTGGCGATGAGCCCTCGGGCCCTTGCGCCTACAGGGGTTGTCTTCAACTGCGTTGCCCGGTTAAAGTGGGGCGCGCCCTGGCCCCCGTGCCAGCAGGCTCACAACCCTTTGCTTTCCAAGGAGTCCGCAGATGAAGATTCACGAATATCAAGCAAAGGCCCTGTTCAAGAAGCACGGCATCAAGATCCCAGACGGCGGCATGGCGTTCGACGTGGAGCACGCGGCGACCATCGCGGAGGATCTCATCGCCCGAACGGGCAATGAGACGGTGGTAGTCAAAGCCCAGATTCACGCAGGAGGCAGAGGCAAGGGTGGCGGGGTCAAGGTGGTCAAGGGGGTCGAGGCAGCTCGGGAAGCGGCTTCGAAGATCCTTGGGATGACGCTCGTCACGCATCAGACCGGGCCTTTGGGCAAGACCGTGGGCCGACTGCTCGTCGAACAGGGCATGTCCATCAGTCGCGAGCTCTACGTGGGCCTCGTCGTCGATCGAGAGACGCGGCGCATCTGCCTCATGGCCTCGACCGAAGGCGGCATGGAGATCGAGGAGGTGGCGGCCAAGACGCCCGAGAAGATCCTCAAAGTCTGGTTCGAGCCGTCGACCGGGCTGTTGCCGTTCCAGGCGCGCCAGATCGCTTTCGGACTGGGGCTCTTGGATAAACAAGTGAGCAAGGCCACGGCCCTCTTGA
The DNA here is from genome assembly GCA_025453525.1 of Myxococcota bacterium. Classification (GTDB taxonomy): domain Bacteria; phylum Myxococcota_A; class Polyangia; order JAAYKL01; family JAAYKL01; genus JALOQD01. Next base: position 1,604 of record JALOQD010000324.1, on the reverse strand, counting down.
GCGCGCTCTCCAACCTATTTATCCGTGAAGACGCGTCCCTCGTAGAGATCAACCCTCTCGTTTTGACAGGCGATGGCGACCTCGTGGCCCTGGACGGCAAGCTCACCTTCGACGACAACGCCAGCTTTCGCCACAAGGACCACGAAGATCTGCGAGACATCTCCGAGGAACACCCTGTGGAAGCCGAGGCCGCGGCTCTCGGTTTTTCCTACGTGGGCATGGACGGCGACATCGGGTGCTGCGTCAATGGCGCGGGCCTGGCCATGGCCACCATGGACATCATCAAGCACGCGGGCGGTGAGCCGGCGAACTTCCTCGACGTTGGAGGCGGCGCCGATGCGCAGACTGTGAAAAAGGCCTTCAAAATCATCCTGTCCGACTCTCGGGTCAAAGCCATATTCGTCAACATTTTCGGGGGAATTCTGCGCTGTGACGTGCTCGCGCAAGGGGTGGTGGGCGCTGTGACCGAGATGGGCATCGCAGTGCCGCTCGTGGTGCGGCTCGAGGGAACGAACGTCGACCAGGGCCGCCAGATTCTCGCGGACTCTGGCCTCAAGATTCACAACGCCAAGGACATGGGCGAGGGCGCGCGGTTGGCGGTCGCCCTGGCGCGCGGTTGATGGAGGTTTGACCGATGACCATCCTCGTCAATGAAAAATCCAGGATCCTTATCCAGGGCATCACTGGGGGAGCCGGGGCGTTCCACACCCGTCAGATGCTCGACGCCGGCACCCGCATCGTCGCGGGCGTGACTCCGGGCAAAGGCGGTCAGAAGTTCGACGACGTCATCCCGGTGTTCGACACCGTGGCGCAGGCCGTAGAAAAGGCCGGCGCGACCGCGTCCGTTATCTTCGTGCCCGCGCCGTTCGCCGCCGACTCTGTGATGGAATGCGCCGCGGCCGGGCTCGAGCTCGCGGTGTGCATCACCGAAGGCATCCCCACCATGGACATGGTGAAGGTTCGCGCCTTTCTAGAGGGCAAGAGCATGCGGCTCATCGGACCCAACTGCCCAGGCCTCATTGCGCCACCCATTGCGCAGAAGCTCGGCATCACGCCCCACCGGGTCACCCGGCCCGGCCGCATCGGCGTGATCTCCCGCTCCGGCACACTCACCTACGAGGCTATCGGCCAACTCGGGGCGCTCGGCCTTGGGCAGTCCACCTGCGTCGGCATCGGCGGCGATCCGGTCGGCGGCATGGACTTCGCCGAGGTCCTCGCGCTATTTGAGCAGGATCCAGATACCGACGCGGTGATCATGATCGGAGAGATCGGCGGCACCGCAGAGGAGCAGGCGGCGAAGTTCATCAAGGAGAACATGAAGAAGCCAGTCGCCGCGTTCATCGCTGGCCGCACCGCGCCTCCGGGCAAGCGCATGGGGCACGCCGGGGCCATCATCGCCGGAGGCAAAGGCACAGCCGCCGAGAAAGTCGCAGCCCTCGAGGCCGCTGGCGTCAAGGTCGCGCCCACTCCAGCCGAGCTCGGAGCGACTCTCGCTTCCTTGCTGCGCTGACAGGATCGCTCAGAATCAACCTCGGTCGCACCTCGGCCGAACGCGGACGCTCGCTGCGTTCTCCTCCTCGACGTATCTTCGGATACGCCTCGTC
>JALOQD010000323.1 GCA_025453525.1 Myxococcota bacterium | reverse complement strand
CCGAGATGGATCGCCTGCGCAAGTCCGTGGGGTTTGAGGTCCTGCTCAAAACCGGCCCGAAAAAGGAAGAAAAGTAGATGACGACTCGCCTGATATTTGCGGTGCTCCTCGTGGCCTGTGTGCTGGAAGGTTGTTCGAGCCGAAACACGGGACTTCCTGGGGATGACAAGGTTCGCGCTGAGGTCGAGGGACAACCGATCACGGATTACGACATCGACCTGGCGGTGCTTTCCACCTTGGGAAGCGGCGCGGCAGGCAAGCTCGACGAAAAGCAGCGCCGACCCGTGCTCGAGAGCCTGGTGGCGAGCCGGCTGATGGCTCGAAAGATGGAGGCGCAGCTCGACGACCAGCACAAAGCAGCTCTCGAGCGTTCGGTGGCCGCGTATCGCGAGAAGCTCCTCGTGGAGCAGTACCTTGCGAAAAACGCTCCGCCGGCGCCGGCGAACGATGAGGCCGTGGAGCGTTACTACCAAGAGCACCTTTCGCAGTTCGGCGCTTTAGCAACGAAGACCTACGAAATGCTGGCCACGACGCGGGCGCTCATTCCCACTGAGCGCACCGCGTTTCTGGAGGCCGCAAAGACCGCAGACCAGCAACCCGATTGGGGAGCTTTGGCCGAGGCGCTCCGTCAGCAAGGGCTGCCGGTCACACTGCGCCAAGGCGAGGTCAAGGCTTCTCTTTTGCATCGCTCCCTCTTGAGCAAGCTCGAGGGACTCGACAAGGGACAGCCAGCCGTGATCGCGTTTGTGGATGGCAAGGCTCACCTTGCACGCATCGTCGAGGTGCAACGCACGGAGCCGAAACCGCTATCAGAGGTCAGCGGTGAGATTCGCAATAAATTAGAGGCAACGAGCTTGCGCGAGGCGATAGGGAAGGCTTCGAAGCAAGTGCTTGTAGGGGCAAAGGTGGTTTATCTGTAGCGATATGGGAACGATGTGCACGCGGCTGCTTATTGGGAGCGCAGATGAGACAGTACATTACTAATTGTGGATTTTGGTGTTTGGCAGGCAGCGTGCTGGTGGCGATGTTAGCCGCAGGATGCGGTGAGACTTCGGAAGATCTGCCCAAAGAGGGCGATAATCGGACGCCAGTGCCAGCAGAACGGGCACAAAGCCTGAAAGGCCGATGCAATCCCCCCTGCGGCCCTCATGAGGTGTGCCAATTCATTGCCAATCCTGATCTGCCCACCGAACTCACACCCACCTGTGTGTGTGATGCGGGGTACGTGCTCGAGAACGGAACCTGTCAGGTCGCCTGCAGGGCGAGCGACAGCGGGAGCACGCCGGCTCCCTGCGCGGCGGATCGCAGCGCCACAGATGACGCGACCTGCGATGGCGTTGACGAAGACTGTAGCGAGCCGCCGACCATCACCGCGCGGGATACCGTGGCGCCAACTCTGTCTCTGAATGTCGCGGATCAAGTCAGCACCCAGGCCAGCTTGCTGCGCATTTCTGGTCAGGCGGCAGATGCGGGCGTGGGACTGTTTGCGGTCACTGCGACCGTGGACACGTCGCCAGGCGAGGCCCTCTCTGTGGCCCTATCGCCAAGCGGAGCGTTCTCGGTGGAGGTGCCACTGCTCACTGGCGCGAACACCTTGACCGTGACCGTCTTGGACCAAGCCGGGAACGAGGCCAAGCACAGCACGGTGATCACTGTGACCTTGCCGACCCTGCCGGAGCTGCGCATCACCGAGCCGGCTTCTGGCGCCGTGCTCTACACGGAAACCGTGGATATTCGCGGCGTGGCGCGCACGAGCTCGCCCCCTGGTCAGCTTCGCATCGGCATTGGCTCACAGACCGTGTTCCCCAGTGGCGGCGATGGGCTGTACAACTTCGAGCTCTTAGACGTGCCCCTGACGATGGGAAGCAACGTGCTCACAGTTCGAGCTGAAACCCCTGAGGGAACAACCGCGAGCCAAGTGGTGGTGCGGCGGGAGTCTGGCGCGAGCGGCGGTCCCACGGCTCCGATCATCGAGCTCAATGTGAACAAGAGCGACGTTTATGCGAGCAGCGACACCTTTACGGTCAGCGGCGTGGTGCGCAGCGACTCGCCGCTGGTGTCGATTACGGTCAATGGCGATGCCCTGACGTTCGATTCCATCGGAAAGGTTGCCTCGTTCAGCAGCGAGCGCAGCTTTGCCGCTGCCGGCGCCTTGGTGGTGCCGATCGTCGTAGAGGCCGTGGCTGAGAACGGCGGGCGGGTCACGGCTCGGTACACCATGCACAAGGACGACCAACCCCCGGTCCTGGTCGTCGATCGCCTGCAGGAGATGCCGGCGACCAATTCCATGCTCGCGACGCCCTACCCGCTCGAGGGAACCGTGAGCGACCCCAACCTCTCTGGCCTTGTGGTCAATCAGCAGAGCATCGGCGCGTTGCCCGGGGCCAACCCCGAGGAATGGGCCTTTGACGTGGCCGTACCGCTCACCCGCGGCGCGCCGCTGTTCTTAAGCGTCCAGGCCTGGGACCTGGCCAGCAACGTGACGAGTCGTGTGTACCAGCTCTCCTACGATGCTTCCGTCGACCTGGAGATCGTGGAGCCGAAAAGCGGCGCGGTCATTTACGCGCAGAATGTGACCTCGCAGAGCGTGGAGGTCCGGGTTTCGGCGCCTGGCCTGTCGGAATCGGATGCCGTGGTCGCGCGCCTCGACGGCGGGGCGGATGTGGTGCTTTCCCGCAGCGGCGCGGTCGCGAGTGGCGCTTTGACCGTGGCCGTGGACGGCGCGTCCCACAACATCGCCGTGGAAGCCAGAGCAAAGGACGGCGCGGTGCTCGCCTCGGGCATGGTCTCGGTCAAGGTCGCGGACGCCGAGAGTGTGCCGCTTTCCGTGTCGCGCTTTGAGCCCGAGAATCAGGCAAAGGGCGCCGAGCCGGTCACGAGCCTGGCCCTGTATTTCAACCGGCCCATTGACCCGGCTAAGCTCGTGCTCGACGTGCGCCAGACCGTGCACGGCAAGCGCTACGAAATTCCCGAGGCCGCGGACCTGACCCGTCAGAGCGACCTCAAGCTCGTGGACGTGAACAAGGACCGCGAGCCTGTCATCGGCGGCGTCTCGGTTTTGCCCGGTCACACCATGGTGGCGTTCTACGCTCAGAACGGCTTCGAGTATGGGGCCACCGTGCTCGTCACCGCGACCTACGACGGAAAGGATGTCGGACGCGCCACCTTCGAGGTGCGACCCCTTCCCACGTTGGTGCAAGGCTTCCTATTGGACGAAAACATGCGGCCGCTCATCGACGTGGAGGTTTTAGTACCGGACCTCGGCCTGTTCGCCAAAACCGATGTCGAGGGCGGCTATCAGTTCGGCTTTGCCGAGCCCGTGGAGAACACCATACCGCCAGGCAACTACCGCATGGTCATCAACCCAGGCCAGCGCGCTCCGAGATACATGACCGTGGAGCGTTGGCTCTCGGTGGAGGGGGAGCGGTTCAACCAGGCTGGCATGGTCAGATTGCCGTACCTCAATCCGCAGGAGCCCTACCGCTTCGTCGCTTCGGGAGAGCCGAAAGTGCTTCTGGCCAAAGGCATGCTGGAGCTCGACCTCGGCAGTGCCACGCTGCGGTTTGAAGACGGCGCTCAAAGCGGAGAGCTCAGCGCCAGGGCCGTGATGCCCGTGACCGTTCCGTTCAATGCCGCGCCAGGCGCCACGCCTACCCTCTCGTTCCTGCTCAGCCCAGCCGGAGTGAGCGTGGATGGAGAGGTCGGCGTGACCATCCGCCTGCCCGCTGTGGATAAAACCTTCGAGTACTTGGAGAACATGCCTGACTGGATGGTGCTGATCGGTCTGGACGACGCGCTGTTGGAGCTCGTGCCAGTGGGCGTGGTGAAGCTCGACCGAGTGAACGGGGTTCTCGAGAGCCAGGGAGAGGTGCGACTCGAGAGGATGGATTTTGTCGGCGTTGCGGCAGCGCGGCCCGAGCAGTACGAGACCCTGGCGCAGTATGCCAGGGGCGCAGTGGACCTGATAACGCTTCGCAGCAGCTTGGCCCAGACCGCGCAGGCGAATTGAAATACTGAGGATGACGCTTATGGCAACGAGCAAAAGGAAGACAGCGGCAGCGGCATGGTTGGTCGCTGGGGCGGCGTTTTTGTGGAGCACGGCGGCGGTGTCGCAGAGCAGTGCTCAGGAGAACACATACCAGCAGATTTTGCGTCAGGCGAATTCAGACAGTAGTTGCTACCACGACGAGATGTACACTGGGCGGGCTTTGGATCCGAACTGCTCGGAATGCGCGTGGGCGGTGTGCAATATGCCAGACGCAAGCGGAATCGACTATACGAAATGCTGCACAGAGTATTGGTCTTCGTACTGCGTGAAGCGCGCTGGAGAGCTGCGGTTTTCCTGCCTTGACATCAACCGTGCGATTGCACAGCCAGTAGTGACCGGCGTGGTGGCGACGCGAGGCAAGGTTGTAACCGCTGGCAAGTCTGGCGAGTGGGTGTACACATGGTGCGAATACGACGACTACGGCAAATGCACACCTATATGCACGACAGACAATCCCCTGTGCAGAAACGCCGCGACCTACTCCGCGAGTTATTATAACGGGTTGATGGGGCAATACCCGAGCCTTCTTCCACTACGTACGACGACAAAAGCAGTGCTCGTAGCTCATAATGGGACTCGGTTCGTTTTATTGGCCGAGAGCGAACGGTACTTTGCCATCAAAACAGCGTACTTCAAGCCTACGGCGCAGTGGGCCGAGGAGAATCTGAAAGGGGCCGACCGCCGGATATTCGACGAGTATGCTGGCAGCCCGTACACGGTGGGCCGGTGGTTTTTGCGCGTTCCGCCCGAAGGCATCGAGATGCTGTACGAGCCGATCGTGGGAGCGCTGGTAGAAGGTATGAACCTGGGCCGCGCGCGAACGACTACGTACAACCGAACGACGGAAGATGGCCAATACTGGCTGAACCATGGGCTCCGGGAAGACATCGTCTTAGGGGAGACCGCGTTTGGTCCATCGATGTTGGCAGTCATGAACAATACCTATGGCGCTGGAATTGACGACAAAACGAGCGGACACTGGCGTGACTTCACGTGGATGAACGATATGTCGACGTGCAACTACGTGACCAATTCGCTGGTTTACGCCAATGTTGCATTCGCCAACTTCAACCCGCGGGTGGGCAATTCCCGTTACTTCACGATGGTGGGTCAGGCTGATCCGTGCATGGATAGGACGAACCTGAACTTTCCCATCGAGGTGATGCTGCTAGACGGATTAGCCTGTTTGAGCAACGACTTGACCATCGGCGATCCGCAAAGGAATTGGGAAGCAACGCAAGATCCATGTCTGGTGACTGCCCCTACGGACACCCGAGAATGGTCGGAGTTCGAGCAAAGGCGGCTCATCAGGATTTCGGATCTGCCTGCGTCCGAATACGCGACAGTGCCGCCCGAGACAGCGGAGACAGCGACGAGGTACTATGACAGGGCTATGCGAGAGTATTTGGACCGCATGGAGCTCGCGGACACGGACGAGGACACGGAGGAAGAGAGCGATAGCGATGTTTTAGCGACGCACAAGGGGCTATTGGAGCAGATCAGCGTTCGCGATTTTTTGAATACAGACCTCTACGTGTTTCGGATGAGCAACGATCAGCTCGTGGCGTCCAAGGAAGGATTTTTACTCAACAATACAGGGTATTCTCTCTTTCCCAAGGAGGCGCCGCCGACAGGCGAAGTGGCGTCCATGGCGCGGCTTCGCTACACGTCCTTGGTTCGCGGCGCGCAGAACGATTGGACCTATGGCTACACAGCTAAAGGGGTCAAGCCAAATGATCCTTCGTATGACTGGATCTTTGCCGGGCCGCATACGGTTGTCGGCGAAAACCCCGACGGCACAGTCGATGTACAGGTGAAAGACCCCTATGCCGTGACGCGGTTCATCACCATGAAAGACCAGCCTGGCAACGCGAACGCCTCTTTGCGTCGGGGCGAGGAAGTGCGCGTGGTGGTGATCAACCGGGCCACGGGCTACATGGGCACGGCATTTGGATTGGCCGGTCCAGACGAAAACCCGATGGGTATCTACGTGGGTCCGATCGTCATGCGTCCGCCGAACCTGAAGGTGGAGGTGCGTCGCGCGCCCCAGAAGGCCGATGGCTCGAGTGCCTGCAACGGCTACGAATACGAAGCCGGGGGCATGTACCAGATTGGATCCAGCGGCAAGGGGCTGACGCGGGACGAGTGCATCTTGGTGTACACCACGTGGCTGGACGAGAACGGCCTGCCGCTACCAGCCGAGCTGCCTGGCTTTACCGGTCGTCTGGCCAAGGTGAACGAGGTGGGTGAGCTGTCAGGCGCAGAGGTCGTCTCTTTTACGCAAGAGGGCTCGACAGACTCCCTGGCCCACTTTCCCATCTCGCCAGGCGGCCCTAAGCTCCAGGTGTTCAAGGTGCCGCAGGACAACGAGTTTCCAGCCCACTA
>JALOQD010000042.1 GCA_025453525.1 Myxococcota bacterium | reverse complement strand
TGCCTTGCCCTTCACCATCATCCCCCAAATCGTTTTGACCCGCGTCGATAGAGCCTGATCCCTCGAATTCTCCCACTTCGCAGCCGAGACACCACAGCAAGGCAAATCCGACCAACCAAATTCGACCCAAATATATTTCCTTTAGATATTTTCCTTTTTCCTTATCCAAGTGGCTATTGAACTCGGCTTTGACTCTTTTCATTGCTGGCCTCCTTAGGTTAGAAAACCGCCGCGCCACCTGCAAATGTGGCCGAATTGGATTTCCCTATAAAAAAGCAATGTTCATGCCAACCCCAGGCAAAGAGTCCAAAGGGCAACGGAAGTGCGAAAATCCTTTAAAAACAGGGAGAAGAGCAGACCGTCATCGGGAAAAACCAGGTCGGAGGTGACAACTCAGCCATACACTTGTCACCCTGCAGTGACGCATGGGGGGCAACGGATCCCGCTCGTGGCCATCGGGCTAACTGTCCATCCCGAAAAAGGAATGCATCATTCCTCCCCGGGCTTTTTTCGTCTTCCAGAACAGCGCCGCGTCCACCGCGCCATCAGTGCGGCAAGCAGCGCGCCCATCCCCAGGCCGACCAGCATCAAGCAAGCGACGAACCCGGCCGCCACCGATTCATTCGGTGAGCCGACGCCTTTGCCCTCGGCTCGTTGCGGCAAAAGAGGGATGGCGAGGTTGGCCAAAAGGGACGCGACCTCCATCGCGAGCGCTCGAAGCTCCCCGACCGGGACCTCTTCCTTCTTCGTCCTCACTGTCCAGGTGTGGCGGACGCCGCCATCGACCCTCTGGGAGAGGCGCGTGATCTGCAAGAAGGCATCTTCGTACCGCAGGTTCTCGGGCAGGGTCTGCTTTGGCGATGCCGCGCCGAGGAGCAGCAACCTCACCACGACCTGCCGCGGGTGCTCGAGCCCCACGGGCATCGTTCGTCCTGCAAGAGGTGGAAGCGCCAGCACCTGTTCCAGCTCCGGCGGGAAGTAGCGCGGGTCTCGCTCAGAGCGCTTTCCCGCAAACGCGAGCCTCTCGCGGATGACGAGAGGCTGGGCATTCATGGCTGCGCTCGAGATTTCCTCATGGAGCTCCACGAGGGCCATCCCCGAGACCGCCGTGGCAAAGAACGCCTCAGCCTCGCTTCGAACAGCCTCTTCGCCCTCCTCCTTGATCCGTCTGCGCATGGAGCTGGCAGCTGGCCCGCGGTACGTCGTGGCGGACTCTACCTCAAAGCGCAAGCGTCCCCCACCGTTGTCTTCGAACCGACCTTTTGAGTCGACCTCCACCGAGTCGAGACCATCGGGCTGCGGCCCAGCCTCCACGAGCCCGTTCCCACCGCCTATGATGAGAAGCCGCTCACCAGGCCAGACAGCGCCGGCCCATGGCGGAGTGGCCTCCTTGAGCGTGGGATCGACGAAGAGCCATTCGCCCTTTTGTCGCACCGCCACAATCTCGTGATTGAACGCGGCAATGCTGGGCATGTTGGGATCGACCGGGCCGAGGTCCGCGGTTCTCGCGAGCGCTGGATATGCCTCGATATCGACGCTGCGCAGGAGCTGCACCAGAAGCAAGCTCATGTCCTTGCAATCGCCCCAGCCGCGGGCGAGCGTTGCCGAGGGCTGCTGGGGGATGAGCTTGTGACCGCTGACTTCCAGGGCGACATACCGGATCTGTCGCCGAACGAGCTGCGCAAGGGACAGGACCGGATCCCCGGGAAAGCCCGCAACCGTGTCGCGAGCCAAGCGCGCCACGTCATCGCCGATGGGCAGATGCTCGAGCAGCGTCTCATACGGGCCGCAGACATCTTCCCAGCTCGCAGCCTCGGTCAGCAGGAGCGCGGAGTAAGGCTCAAAGCTGCGGGGCAAGCGCGGCGCCGGCACAGGGGAATCGAGGTGCTCGGCCTCGAACACGAACCGCGTTCTTCCGCCTGCCTGCCTCACCTTGGCCTGCGCAAGCCCGCGCGCGATCTGGCGCAGCGCCATACTGCTCAACGCCGAAACCTCGATGCGACGAGAGGACACATGGGCACCGTAATTGTTGATCTCGAGGTAGTCCCATGGTCCGAAGCTGCGATCGATACGACGAATGATGACATAGACAAAATCGACGACATCGCCGGGCTCCACGCCATCGGGGATAAAAGCCACGGTGCGTTCATCGACGTACATGCCGTCGACTTTGCCCGCGTGCTCGAGGCTCACGCTGAACTTGAGATCCACGAAATCCGAATCCTTTGGGCCTTTGCGTCGCAAGGTGAGGAGAAAGAGCTCCTCCTCTTCGGGGACGAAAGACACCGAGAGATCACCTCGCAGCTCGAGGCCGTGCTCGTTGTGATAGGCGATGACCTCCCTCTCCAGCAGGATGACCCGATCGAGCGCGGCAAAGAAGATGAAGGTGTCGCGCAGGATGCTGTGATAGGCGCCCGTTTCCCATGCCAGCCGTTCCTCGCCCGTCGCATCCTCGTAACGGGTCGTCTCGAGCTGCCGTTGCACCGCGAAGTCCGGCCATGCAAGCCTGGGCCAGTCATCGACCTTTGCGCTCGCCAAAGGAGAGGCGCTGGCGACACCCAGGCCCACGACGACAACGCACAGCGCTCTTGCGAAGCTCATGTGCGCGCCCTTGCCAGCAGGAGCCAGCGCCGCCGCCTGGCCCATAGGACACACAGGCCGAACATGGCAGCGGTCAAGGCGACGGCGCATAGAAACACGCCGAGCGCGGACAGCTTCTTTTGAAGTAACTGGCCACCGAAATGATAGATGAGGAGCAAATGAGCGCAGTAGGCAAACAAGGAGGTTCGACCAAAGAGCGACAGGACCGAGGCGCCCCGCACTGGAACGACCGCGAGCGACAACCGCACCACGACCATCAGGACAAAGACCAGAGCGGCCTTGTGAAGGAATGAGTGCAACATACCCCGCACGGGCCTAACCCCACCTGGGGCAAAAACCTCGTAGCGATGAAAGGCCCAAGCAAGCCCCAGGTAGGCAGCATAGAAGAGCCCTGCGGCGAGGATGAGGGTCACGAAGAAGCGCTTCTCTGCCCAAAGCGCTTGTTGCTGCACCGGAAATACCGCTCCCAGAAAAAATCCCAGCGCTATCCACCCGGCAAAAGGGATGAGCGGAAACGAACCATTGCCGGCCCTCACCGAAGCTTGAGCCCCGAGCGCAGCGGGAAGAATCGACTCGACCCTCAGCCAGGCGAGCCCCAAGGCGACGAGCGGAAGAGCACAGAAGAGCGCCAAGCCGATCCACTTGCGAAAGCGCCCTCCCAGAGGCCAAGCGACCCAAGGCAGCACAGCCAAGCTCAGCCCGATACACGGCAGGATATCGGCGCGCCATAGCCTGTCCAAGGGCGCCTTGAAACCGCTGAGCGTAAAAAACGATAGGGCGAGCCCGATGCCCAGTGCGGTGATTTGTAGTCCGCGCTTGGACAGCGGTGCTCTCTTGTCCAAGGCTCGCGGATCTCCCTGTTTTCGCGCCGCGAGCACGGCGCTCAGCCCGGCGAGCGTGAGAAAGGTCGGAGCCACCAGCCCGCCGAGCCACAGAACCCACTCGTAGTACCCACCAGAGCTGTATTGCGGGTCGAGCCAGGCCGTGGCCGAATGGATGAAGAACATCATCACCACCGCCATGCCTCGCAATCGGTCGATGTCTTGCCGCCGGGCACTCGTCGAAGCGGTCTCCATCGATTAATGCGAATGGCCTTGATGGGCGGGCGCAGGCCCTTTGCAAGCCTCGGTCGAAGCGTTGTGCGCGCAGTAGACAGCGCGTAGGTCCTTCTGGGTGCCCTCGTAGATGAAGCGATTGTTGATGAGGTAGGTGGGGCTGCGGCGAATGCCGAGCTTCTCGGCGAGCTCCATGTCCGCGGCCAGGGCTGCGGCGCCTTCCTCTCCCATGGCGCACTTGCCCAGGGCCTCGAGGTCGATTTGGCTCTTTTCGGCGCAGTCCTCGAAGCCTGGCTTGAAGCTCGAATCAGCGCGGCAGAACGAGAATTCGAGCCCTTGCGCGTCTTTCTTGGCGAGCTTCATGGCGCACAGCTCTATCTGCGCCTCGGCGAGCTCGTTCGGACTGCGCATTCCAACGACCTTGTTCTCCTTGCGAAACGCGATGAAATGGATTCCCATGCGCAGGTCGCTCATCTCCTCATGGAGCTTGTCCACTGATTCCATGGAGCTGCCAGCTATCGGACACCCGCCTAGCATGAACACGTCCAGGCGCTTGCGCACCTCTGGCCGGCACGCGGCATTCGCCACACAGGTCGGGTCAGCGCAGTCCACTTTCCCCTCACCGGTGTCGTCGATGCCGTTGTCGCAGATCTCGCCGCGAGGGTCGAAGTTCGCCTCTGGCACGCGCAGCGAGCTCAGGGCAAAATTGGTCTCAATCCAGAGCCCCAGCTGAGCTGTCACCTCGGGATGCTTTGCGAGATCCTCGCTGAACACCAGTGCGGGCAGCTTCGGCATCCCCGCCTTTTCGAGCACTGCCTTGGCCTCGTCGGCGCTCCAATCGAGTCGTTTGGGTTCGATACCCGGCACCGTGTTCATGAGCTGCTGGAGGGAGATTTCCACGTCGCACTTGGCACAGCGCTTGTCCGTTATGGCGTAGACAGTGAGTTTTTTCGGTTCTGGCAGAGTGGCGCATAGGGCCGGACGCTGTTCCACAGCGAGCACGGAGCACGCGGTGCGTTGCAGCTCTAGCGAAGTGCGCACACCGACGTAGGGTCGACCATCCACTGTCACCAAGGGCGTGGTGATGATCTTCTGCTGCTTGGCGAACTCGAAATCAGCGGCCAAGAGCTCGCTTCCCTGCGAAGAGCCCGCGCATGTGCGGATGGCGGGGGCGTCGAGCTTGAGCTTGGCCGCGCACGAGTCGAGCCCTGCTGTCGGACCGCTCGGGGCGCTGAACAGGCACTCCAAAACGTCGAGCGTAGCGGCTCGATCACCACCGGTTGCGGACCGCGCGCAAACCACGATTTTGTCCGCATCGATCTCCGCCGGGCCCTTAGCGCTCGCGAAAGACTTGCGCTCGCCCTTGCCGACGGCCAATCCCACGAGACAGACCTTGAGGCCGATGTCTGGACCCAGAGCGCGAACCGCTGCCACGGACTCCCGAATGGTCGCCGCGGTCTGCTCGCAAAGCCCGGTTCCGTACACGGACAGCTCCACCTTGGACTTTGCGGCGGGGAAAGCCGCCTCTGCCGGTCCGCTGTTCTGCGAGCAGGCGTCGAACATGACGACGAGGAATAGCCCCAATAAAATCAAACCCAATTTTCCGTTCATGAATGCCTGCATCTTCTGGGCACCTCCTTGGCCACCCTCTTTTACGTCTGCCTCAAGGTCCATGGCAACACGTGTTTGCGCCCTGCCAACCAAGAAGACCTTCAGCTCAACGGATCGCACGTTCTACTGCCAGCCGATCGGCGCGAAGAGCCTTCCAAAGGTTGGGTGTCCCGCCGCGGTTGAACGGGACCGTAAACCGTGAAACAGTCTTCGACCATGAGGCATTCCCCATCCTTCCACCTTTTACTTGCCGTCGCCGTTTTTTCGACTTCATCGTTTGCCGCGGACCGAGCGGACCTCGCGAGGCTTTCGACCTGGCAAGCCAAGATCTCCGCCAACCCCTGCGCCCTGTCCGGGGAAGCGCGGCTCTTGCAAATCCACGCCCTGCGCGATCGCCTCGGAGTGGCAAAAACGAGGGACGCCATCCGCGCAGTGCAAAGTGCGGCCAAGGACTGCCGTCGCATCGGCGAGCTCGGGAGCGAGCTCCTCGCCAGACTCGACCAGCGGGAAGGCCAGTTCGAACAGGCCCAGAGCAGCTATCGCCAGCGCGGCTTCCTCTCCGATTTTCTCGTTGCCGGCCCATTCGACAACGAAGGCGGCAGCGGAATGCGCACTGCCGGTGGCCCGGAGAAGCTCGCGCAGGCGCCTGTCATCGACCAGAACGCAGACATGATTGGTCGTGACGACGAGCCCCTCCGATTTCGCCCCATGCCCACGCCTGCCCATTCGTTCGGCTACAACGACCTTTTCCACTTGTGGGACGATGCAGGCACGTCCTGCGGCTACGCCGTCGCCACGTTGAGCTCACAAAAGAAGGGAAAGGCCAGGCTGAAGCTCGGGGCCTCGGGGTCCAGCGCCGTGTGGTGGAACGGCGCTCTCACCTTCGTCGACTCCGTGGAGCGACAGGCATTCCCCGATCGAGCTGAAGTGCCCATCGAAGTGCGAGTCGGACCCAATCGCGTGCTCGTGAAGACCTGCGCCGAGCTCCGGCAGGGTCTGGGTTTTTTCTTGCGAATCGCGGACGAGCAGGGTCGCCCCTGGCCCTCTAGCGTCGATCACAAAGCTTCGGTGCAACCGCCCCTCCGAGCGGTTCGGCCGCCCAAGGCTTCCTGCGTCGCCGACGAGCTCGTCCACCGCGCCAATACAAAAGCGAAAGACGCACAGGCGGCGATTGTCGCGGCCTGGTACCTGCTGCTCACCGGCTCTGACGATCCCAAGACACACACCGGGCGCGACTTGGCGAAACGCGCTTGCGCGCTTTCCCCATCGCAGGAGAGTTGTTTCGCCCTCGCGAGCCTTTCCCTCGATAGAAGCGAACAGCTCGAGGCCTTCAAGCGAGCGGCAGAAGTCGAACCAGGAGCCGCCGTCTTTGACAGGCTGGCCAGGCTCGAGCTCGCCGTCGGACATATTGACGAAGCACAATCCTATGGACGGCAGGCGCAGCTCATCGACCCCGAAAGTCTCGATACCAAGCTCCTAGAGCTGGAACTCTTGGCAGGGGCCAGCCTCCAGAGCGCTGCCCTCGAAAAGGCACGACAGCTCCTCGCAGCGCAGCCGACGATCCCAGCCGTGGCTCTCGCCGCTTTCGAGCTGAGCCAGAGCTCGGAAACGCTCTACGATGCCTCGAATTTCGCTTCGAGCGCCTCGCAAATGGCAGCCGACGAGCTCGGGCCAGTTTTGTTCCTGGCGCGCCGGGCAGCTCAAGCTGGACACCGAGCCGAGCTGCAGCATCACGCGGCCACCGTTCTCGCCCTAGACGGTGATTCGGTCTCTACGCTGACGACCCTGGCTTGGTGGCACTTCGGGCTGGGCGATGTCGACCGGGCAGTGGAGCTGCTCGATGGCGCAGTGCAGTTGGCACCGAGATCGTTTGCAGCGCGCTTAGCCCTCGGTCGACTCCTCGCAGCCAGCGGAAGAGCCGAGGAGGCCAGCGCACAGATCGCTCTCGCCGCGCAGTTGAAGCCCCAGGACGCGGACCTTAGAACCTACCTCGGAGCCTATGGTCCTTCGGATAATCGGTTTGAGAACGTCGCCGTCCTGCCTCAGGATTTTCTCGCCTGGCGGGACGCGCAAAACCCGGTCGCCGATGCGAGGTTCCTCGTCGACCAATGGGCCGTGGAAGTTCTGGAAAACGGACTGTCTCGAAAGTACCGGCAAATCGTCGTGGAGCTCCTCGGTCCCAGTGCCGTTCAACAATGGCGAGAGCATTGGATTCAGTCTTCGTCGACCGATCAGCTCGTCCAAATTCTCTGCGCCCGCGTCTATCGGAAAGACGGCAGCATCTCCTCGGGCTCTCCCACGGCCTCGGTCCCAGTATCCGAACCCTGGTACAGGCTTTATTACGACGTGGAAGCGCACGGGATTACAATGCCGTCTTTGCAGGTCGGAGATGTCGTGGAAATTTCCTATCGAATCGACGACGTCGCGAGCCGCAACGAGCTGCGCGGATATTTTGGCGATCTCGTGCTCATCGAAGAATCCCTGCCCAAGGTGCTGTGGCGTTACTCGGTCACCGCGCCCAAGGCCCGCACCCTGCGATTCAATGATCCGGGCATGCCCAGTCTCGCACGAAGCGAGCGCAGTGCTGGCCAGTCGCTCACCACGCTGTTCGAAGCCCACGACGTACCGGCAAAGACGCCCGAGAGCGGCATGCCGGGACCGACGAGCGTTCAACGATATCTTCACGTTTCGACTTACGATAACTGGGAGTCACTGGGTAATTGGTACTCAAGCTTCATCGCGCCAGGCGCCGTGCCCGACGATCGGCTCCGCCAGGAGGTGAACAAGGCCACCGCGGGTCTGCGCGATTCGAGATCCAAGGCAGCGGCCATCTACCGATGGGTCGTGACCAACACCCGCTACGTCGGCTTGGAGTTCGGCATCCACGGCTACAAGCCCTACAAAGCGGCCCTTGTCGCGGCTCGCGGCTTTGGCGATTGCAAGGACAAGGCCAACCTTCTCGTCACGATGCTGCGCCAGGCTGGGGTCGAGGCAGAGGTCGCCCTCGTGCGCACCCGTCACGGCGGCGATCTTGATACCTCCATCGCTTCTCTCACTGCCTTCGATCACGCCATTGCCTATGTTCCGGGACTCGACCTGTGGCTCGATGGCACAGCCGAACAACACGGCTTCGAGGACCTACCCTTCCCCGATCAGGGCGTCCTCGCCCTGCGGCTGACTCGAAAGGGCCCGATCTTGGGGAGGACACCTGTGCTCCAGGCAATGCGCAACCGCACCAGCGGCTCCCTGGAGCTATGGATACAGGAGACAGGCGCGGCGAAGTTGCACGGACAAGTGAGCACCACGGGCGATACCGCCGCTCACCTGCGGCGCGAGCTCGAAACCGAGCACACCCGGCGCGAGCGTTTCGAGCAACTCCTTTCGCGCTCTCTACCGGGCGTCAAGGTGGAGAACCTGAAGGTCACCTCCCTCGATGCACTGGACTCTCCTGTCTCGTACACCTATGAAGCACTGCTCTCCGCATACGCCCGCACGGCTGCGGACGGCAGCCTGGAGATCCCCGTGGATCAAGGTCAGGAAATGACGAAGCGGTTCGTGCGACTCCCTGCGAGAACCACGGCGCTCATCGTCGGTCCAGCCGGCGTCATCGAACGCCGCAGCACAGTCCATGTGCCCGCGGGCTTTAAGGTCGCAAAGCTGCCGCCGGCTGTCGAGCTCGCCACGAAATTTGGTTCGGTGAAGCTACTCGCCAAAGAAGTCGGCGCCACCGTGGAGGTCGAAAGGCGCATGTCCCTAGACATCGCGGAAGTGCAGCCCGAGGAGTACGCGGCGTTCACGGACTTTTGCCGCGCCGCAGACGAGGCAACGTCCGGCCGTATCATCTTGCGGAGGGCGCCATGAAGAACGGGCTCTCGGTCCTCCCGATTATGGCGAGCCTCGTTTTGGGCTGCGCCGCGCATCGTCCGGCTTTGTCCGCGAAAACACACACCTGCCGGGATGCGGCCTCGACCAGCTACTCGCAAGCCGCCATTTCCGACATCCATGGCGATCCCGAGGCCGCTGCCAGCGCTTATCTCGAGGTTCTTCGCCGATGTGCGACGTCGTGCGAGGATCCGAGCGTTGCCGTGGCTTCGGCCATGGCCCTCGTCGCCATACGCTTTCGCGTCGTCGACGTCGAAGGCCGGCTCGACGCTCTCCGAGCCGAGTTGGGCGACCGCGTCTTCAACCTCCCGCCCGAGGCCCGATTTCAAATGGGCAACCTGATCGCGGGACGACACATGCGCCGCGGACACATCGACGAGGCCAAGCGGGAATACCTCGCCATGGGGTGTTTGCTGCATTGGAGCGGAGTCGGTCCCTTCGGACCCAAACCGTTTGCCGCGTGGGATGCTCTCCCACGCACGCTTTCCACGAACCCCTGGCCTGCGAGCTTCGAGCTCGGACCCGGGCGTGGCAGCGCCTCTGCTCGAGACATTTCCGAAAACACCTGCACCGTTTTGCTCAAGGACGAAGCGCACAACAGACCTGGCGCTCATGTGGCCAGAACCACCGTTGCGGCGCAGCGCGCCACAGAGGTGCTCATCAGAGCTCAGTCTTCGTCGTCTCTGCGGCTTCGGGTGGGGCAGGCCACGGTGCTCGAAAAGGACACCCGGCAGGCGGCCCAGCCCTCGACGCGATGGGTTCGAGTGCAGCTGCAACCCGGAACGACCGAGATCGCGGTCGAAGCCATTTCGGGGAGCGGAACGAGCGCATCGTTCTCGCTGGCCCTTCTTCCGACGCAAGCGCGCGCCTTTTTCGAACGGGGCGATCCGGTCGCGCTGGCGAACGCCAAGGCGAAGGTCCTGCCCATGCCCATCGCGCCGCAGGCCGCCCCTTGCCTCTCTAGCCTTCACAGCCATCTCACTGCCGCGCTCTTCAATGACGATTATGGGCAAGCCCACGCGCTGGCCGAGTCCCTAGCGAAAATGGGTGGGCAGGAGCGTGTCCTGGGGATGCTCGGCGCTGCCGAAGCGCTCGAGGCCGACCCAGACTTGCCGGGTGAGTCCGGGTTCGAAGCCGCCCGCGACGTCTATTCGCAGGCACTCGACCTCGACCCTTCGCTGCACCGAGCGACGAAGCGCCTGGCGAGCCGGGCCATGGACGAGAGCAGAACGCAGGACGCCTTGAAGCTCTTGCGCTTAGGCCTCGAGCGGGCACCCAAGGAACCGGAGCTGCACCTTCACCTTCTGGACATCCTGGCACAGAAAGGTTGGCGGGCTGAGCTTGTAGAAGAGGTGAGCAAGCTCGAAAAACTCTTGCCCAAAGCCTGCAGCACCCTCAGTTGGCAGCACTTCGCCGCGCAGCAGGTCGAGCAACATCAACGCGCCTTGGAGCTCGCCCAGGCCATGACCGCCTGCGATGCGTCCTCGGCGGTCTATGCCGAGGATCTCGAGTCGGCAGCGCAGTGGGACAAGGCCAAGGTCGAGCGCGAACGGCTCGCCCGCCTGCCGGGGTCGTCCATCGAAGACGAAGCGGCCATTGCCGCCGTGATGGCGGCGGCCGGACATTTTACGCAAGCGCGCAGCCATCTCGAGGCAGCCCTCCACAAGAAGGCCCGCTCGGACGCGAGCAAGAGCTTGCAGGTCGCCGACTATGCCTTGGCCAGCGGAGACCGCAGCGGCGCGGGTGAGGTGCTTCGAAAGGCCGTGACCAAGCCGGAAGCCGCGCCTTTCGAGCTGCTCACGACCTTGTCGCAGCTCAACGGAGCTCCCATTCTCGCCGAGCTCCGCGTCGACGGGTTGGAGGTCATCGCGCGCTACAAAGCACAGCGTTCCGACTACAACACCGCCAGCGTGCTCGTGCTCGACCGGATGGTTTACCTCGTGTCTCCCAATGGCTCGGCGACGACCATCGTGCACACGATTACGCAGGTGCGAAGCGACGAGGCGGTCGAGTCCCTGGGAGAAGCCGAGCTGCCTTCCGGCGCCAGGCTCCTGCGCCTGCGGACCATCAAGCCAGACGGGCGGATCCTCGAGCCCGACGAGGTGGCGTTCAAGCAGTCTCTGAGTCTGCCCGATCTCGGCATCGGCGACTTCATCGAGCTGGAGTACGTCGCCACCCATCATCCGAGCGATGTCGTGCCCGGAGGATTTGACACGGGCAGGTTCTACTTCCGCGACTTCGAGTCCGCGTTTCATCAATCTGAGCTCGTCGTCATCACCCCACAGGACATGCGGATCATCGAGGATCCGCGAGGCGATTGTCCGCAGGCCAAAACAGTGGTTCGCGGGGGGCTGCGCCTCTCGACCTATGGCGTGCGTGGCACCAACCCAGCGCCGGAAGAATCCCTTGCACCGCTGTCCCGCGAGTATCTGCCCTCCATTCGGGTGCTCGCCGCCGCCACATGGCACGACTTGCTGGGCGACATGAGAGAGTCCCTCTCTGAGCTCGACCGGCCGACTCGCGGGCTTTCCGATGCGCTCGCCAGCATTCTCGCGGGCGTTCCCCAAAACGATCACCGGCGCAGACGAATGGCCATCTACGACTGGGTGCTCGAGAATATCGACGATAAGGGGGGCCTGTTCGAACCGGCAGGGCATATCTTGTTGCGGCGTCAAGGCTCGCGGCCGCGGCTGTTCGCGGTTCTGTGTCGCATGGCTGGCTACGAAGCGCGCCTGGGCCTCGTGCGCTCAGGGCTCACCGACGTCACGCAGAACGCGGCTCCGGCGTTCGACTTGTTCGATCGCATCGCCGTCTTCATTCACGAGGACGGCTGGATCAACTTGGACCATCGCGGCGCCCCTTACGGGTTTCTACCGCCGGCCATGAGGCACAGGCCAGCGGTCATCGTCGACACCGAGGAATTCACGAGCACCAAAGCGGGCGCCGTGCCGAGGGAGGAGCGCCGCATCTCCATGTCCGTAGCGCTCGAGGCGAATGGCAACGCCACGGTGCTGGTGCGAGAAGAGCTCACCGGCCTGCTGGCAACCTCATGGCGCGAGGATCTCCGAGCCATGACAGAGCGAGATCGCCCTCGGCAATTTCAGGATGGATACCTCTCGGACACCTTGGCCAGCGCGACGTTGCAAAAGCTCGCCATAGAGGGAGAAAACGCACCTGGCGAACCGCTGGTGCTGACCTACGAAGCGCATGTCGTCGGACTCGCGACACGGCAGGGCAACAAGCTGACCGCGAAGATTCCAATGGGCGTCACCCTGACCGAAGGAGCGGCCATCGCGGCGCAGCGCACGACGCCGCTGGTGCTGGCGATGAACACGACCAAGCGCTTCGAGCTTCGCCTCACCGCCCCGCCAGGCCATACCGCTGCGTTGGTTCGCCCGGCGCGCGATGAGCGAATACAAGGAACGTTTGGACAGGTCCGCTCCTTTGCCTCTGCCAACGGTCCCATGCTCGTTGCGGGATATGATGCCCACATTGACATCGATCGCGTCGAGCCCAAAAATTACACTGCCTTCGCGGCCTTTGCCCGAGAGACCGACAGACTGACCAACCTCGAAATCGAAATATCGCCGGCGTCGGACCAATGACGACACCTGCTCATCCGTCAAGTTGCAAGGAAGTTTCCTACCTATTAATTTGACACATGAAACACCCGTTCAGTAACCTCGTTTCACGGCAAGCCCACATCGGCAAAGGTGCCTAAGAGCTCCTTTTCGGCAAACGTGCCTTAAAGCTCCTTTCAAGGAAGGGTGTCCATGCAAGGTCTCACGAAGCGGCAGCAGATGGTCCTGGCGTTCATCTCTCAGTCCATTAGCGATCGCGGGTATCCGCCTACCTTACGCGAAATCGGCACCCACATGGGCATTCGATCGACCAATGGCGTCAACGATCACCTGCGAGCCCTCGAGCGCAAGGGCTATCTCAAGCGCGAGGATATGAAGTCCCGCGCCCTGCGCCCGGTGGGGATGGACCCAGTCGTCGCAGACACATCGAGATCCATCGAGTTGCCCCTTGTCGGCCGAGTGGTGCCCGGCGCGCCCGTGCTCCGAGAAGAGCACATCGTGGAAAACATCTTTGTGGACCGCAGCATGCTGGGCGATGCGCGAGAGGCCTTTGCCTTCCGGGTGCGCGGCGATGCCATGACCCTCGCTGGCATCCAGGATGGCGACATTATGATATTGCGCAAACAAATGTTCGCCGACCGCGACGCGATCGCGCTTGTGCTCGTGGGCGATGACGCGACTTTGCGCTATTACCAGCCCGAGAAGGAACACATCCGGCTCATGCCGGCCAACCCGGCCTACGCCCCCATCCTCGTGCGCCGCGAGGACTTTGGCCCCACTCAGATTCTCGGAGTCGCCTTGGGGCTCATGCGTCGCTACTAAGCTCTCACGCTTTTTTCTTTCCCGCGGGAATTCCCCCCTATACAGCAATCGTAGAGTCGGCACGGGCGCGGACAGACAGGAGGAAGGCAACATGCAGCGCAAATACGAGGTAGCCGTGGTCGGCGCGACAGGCTCCGTGGGTCAAACCATGTTGCAGGTGCTCGAGGAACGCCAATTCCCTGTGGCGCGTCTCGTTCCTCTGGCGTCGAGTCGCAGCGTCGGTCGCACCGTGAGCTTCGAAGGCAAGGATATCGCTGTACAGGATCTGCAGTCCTTTGATTTCGCCGGCATCGATCTCGCGCTCTTTTCGGCTGGCGGATCCGTAAGCCTTGTCCATGCCCCCCGCGCCGCCGCGGCTGGCGCCGTAGTCGTAGACAACACAGCCGCGTTCCGCATGGATCCGCAGGTGCCGCTCGTCGTGCCGGAGGTCAATCCAGAGGCGTGCCACGAGCGCCCCAAGGGCATCATCGCCAATCCCAACTGCTCCACCATCCAAATGGTCCTGGCCCTCTTGCCGCTGCAGCGGCGCGTTGGCATCGAACGCATCGTCGTCTCGACATATCAATCTGTCTCTGGGGCCGGAGCGTCGGCCATGCTCGAACTCCAAGAGGCGACCCAGGCGGCTTTGGCAGGCCAGCCGTTCACACCTCGAAGGATGGCTCATTCCATCGCCTTCAACGCCATCCCCCAAATCGATGTGTTCCTCGAGGACGGCTACACCAAGGAAGAGCGAAAAATGATGGAGGAGACCCGCAAAATTTTTGCCGATCCCTCGATTCGCGTCACCGCGACCTGTGTGAGGGTACCAGTGCTGCGCGGACACGCCGAAGCCGTGAACGTCGAGCTGAAACAAGCTGTCGACCCAGCAACGTACAGGGCTTGGCTCGCAGAGACCCCTGGTGTGAAAGTGGTAGACGAGCCCTCTTTGCGGCTTTACCCGATGCAGAAGGACGTGGCGCATCGCGACGAGGTGCTCGTGGGTCGCATCCGCCGGGATCCCTCGTGCGAAAAGGCTCTCGATTTGTGGATTGTGGCGGATAACCTTCGAAAAGGCGCGGCTACCAACGCAGTGCAGATAGCGCAACTCGTTTTTGACGCCAACTCTTGAGCTCAAGCGCGACATTTACTTCAAGACGTTTGACAATAAGGCATACATCCGCTACGTTTTTTTCGGTTACAATAAGCCCGCAAGTCACGGTCTTTGCGGGGTTATTTTCAGCGTTTCCAAAGCCTTGAGGCGAACACCACATGGCGAAAACTGAACAGGCCAAGAGCAGCAACATGGCGAAAACTGACAAGGCCAAGAGCAGCAACGAAAACTCCGTCAACATGGCTCTGCGAGAGCTCATGGGCATGGAAGATGACCGCAAGCGCAAAGAAGAGGACGAGCGCAAGCGGCAAGAGGAAGAGACCCGGCGTCGCAAAGAAGAGGACGACCGCAAGCGCAAGGAAGAAGAAGACCGCAAGCGCAAGGCAGACGAAGACTCCCGCCTGGCAGGGGAAAAAGCCCGCAAGGAAGAAGAGGAGCGCAAGCGCAGCAGCGAGGAAGAGCGCAAGCTGCGCATCAAGCTCGAAACCGAAGCCAGGGCCCGGGCTGAAGAGCAAGCCAGGCTCATGGCCCACGAGATAGAAGTCAAGCGGCTCGAGGCCGAAAAGAAGCACATCCCCAAGTGGGTGTGGGCGGCCATCGCGGTGATCGTGCTCGGCGGCGGCGGTGGTGGCTACTACGCCTATCAACAAGCCGAGGCGAAAAACCTGGCGGAGACGACCCGCATACAACTCGAACGCGAGGCCGAGCGCCTTGAAAGTGAACAGAAGCTCAAGGCACTCCAAGCCGCGCTCAACGAGGCTCAGGCCAAGGAAGACACCCTCAAAAAATCTCTGGCCGATGCCGAGGCCAGCGGTGACGCCGCAGCCATCGCAAGGGCCAAGGCCGACCTCGCGGCAGCTCAGGAAAACACGAAGAGAGCCCGCGCTAAGCAGCGCAACAAAGACGGCGACTCTGGCGCAAAAGCCGCTGGTAAGAAGCCGGAGAAAAAGCTCGACGACGATCCGCTGGGCGGCCTCGACCTGTAGTCACGCTCACGGTCGTGGACCTTCGCTTTAATCCCCCCACTCAAGGCAACCCACTCTCATTCGGCAAGGAGCCCACTGATGACTGACATGAAATCAAGAACCGATGCCAGCCGTCGACTCATTCTCGCCCTCGACGTCCCGCACCTCGACATTGGCCTCGCTCTGCTCGATCGCCTCGAAGGCCACATCGGCCTTGTCAAAGTTGGTCTGGAGCTGTTTGCCGCGTGTGGCCCGCGCGCGGTGCAAGAAGTCAAGGCCCGCGGTTTCGGCGTATTCCTCGATCTCAAGCTGCACGACATTCCCAACACCGTGGCCGGCGCGGTGCGCAGCGCCAGGGGTCTGGGCGTCGACATGCTCACGATTCACACAGGGGGTGGACGGGAGATGATGCAGGCCGCAGCGTCCGAGGCTGGCGCGCAGACCTGCGTGCTCGGCGTCACAGTGCTGACGAGCCTTGGTCCCCAAGACCTCCAGGATGTGTGCATCACCGGCACCCCCGCCGAGGTAGTGGAAGCGCGAGCCAGGCTGGCGGCCGCCTGCGGCCTGGGTGGCGTCGTATGCTCGCCCAAGGAAATTGGCACAGTACGAGCTGCCATTGGCGGTTCGATGAAGATCGTCACGCCAGGTATCCGCCCCGCGCAAGCCGAGATGGGCGACCAAAAGCGCGCCGCGACGCCCAAAGACGCCATTCTCGCTGGCTCCGACTACCTCGTCGTCGGCCGTCCCATCTCCTCTGCGCAAAGCCCGGCCGAGGCGGCTTGCGCCATCGTCGCCGAAATCGAGGCAGCGCTCGCCGAAAAGCGATGAAACGCATCCTCGCCGGCCCCCACGCAGTGACCGAGGCCCTCCGGGCAACCCCAGGCGCCATCGAGGTCGTGTGCCTCGCCGACTCCTTGCGCTCACTCACCACCAAGGACATCGAAGACCTCGCCCGCCGCGCCCGAGTGGAGTGCGAGGTGATGCCCAAGGAAAGCCTCGACGCCTTGGCCGGCAAGCTCCATCACCAGGGAGTGATCGCCATTACCGGAGACTACCCCTACGTGGATTTGGTGGCTCTGCTCGAGCACGCGCAGACCCACACCCACCCGCTCCTCGTGGTCCTCGACCAGATTCAGGATCCGCGCAACCTCGGCGCCATCCTCCGCTCAGCCCACGCCTTTGGCGCCTGTGGCGTCATCCTGCCCAAGGACCGCGCGGCAAAGATAACGGCAGCTGCGGTGCGGACCTCGGTAGGCGCCAGCGAGCTCATGCGAGTCTGTCGCATCACCAACCTCGCCCGCACTCTCGACGACCTCAAGGATGCTGGCTATTGCGTCCACGGCGCAGACGCCGCGGCGCAAGACACCCTGTCGGCCATGAGCTGGTCTGGCCGCACTGCTCTGGTGATGGGCAGCGAAGGCCGAGGTCTGCGGCGCCTCACCGCCGCTCATTGCGATCGGCTCTTCAAAATTCCCATGGCCACTGACTTCGATTCGCTCAACGTGGGGGCTGCTACTGCCATCGCGCTCTACGAAGCGAGCAAGCAACGATCCTCCCATGGAAAACCTGACTGAGCAGCGCCGCGCGGTGCTTTCCTTTGCGGGGATCTGCGCCGTCATCACCGCCCTGCGCCTGTTTTTCGCATCGTCGCTCGAGCTGGCTCCTGACGAAGCCTACTACTGGCTATGGTCGAGACATCTGCTGCTCGCGTACCCCGATCACCCGCCGATGGTGGCGTACCTCATCCGACTGGGCACGGCGGTCGACTCTGACACCGAGCTCGGCGTGCGGCTGTGCTTTGCGCTGTCCACGGTGCCTTCCATGCTCCTCACCTTTGTTCTTGCCATGCAGCTCGGTCTAACCGCAGGGTGGGCCACGACCGCCGCGTCGATCGCCACGTTGCTCCCCATCGTGAGCGCTGGCTCGCTGATCGCGACGCCCGACACACCGCTCGGGCTCGCATGGCTCCTCTGCACGCTTTCCCTCGTCCGGCTCCAAAAACAGGATCGACCCGCCTCTTGGTGGGACTATTTCGCACTGGCGGCTTCTGTGGCGCTCGGGCTGTGGAGCAAACACTCGGCCCTCCTGTGCATCGGCGTGGTGATCGTGGCCATGGTGAGACAACCGCCAGGCAGGCAAGTCCGCGCTGGGCTCTGCGTGCTCCTCGGCGCGATCACGGCATTGCCAACCTGGCGAGCCGATCTTTCGAGCCAAAGCAGCGCCGCGGCCAATCAACTGGGCCACCTCCTGGGCCGCTGGCAGAGCGATGCAGACAGCGGAGCGTTCGTCGTTCTTGCGCGATACGGCGAGCTCATCGGCGGTCAGATCGCGCTCGCAACGCCACTCATAGCCCTCCTCGCCTTGGGCTGCGCGGTTCGGTGCTGGCGTCAGCGCCATGTCCAGCTGCTCGTCGCGTCCTATCTCGTGCCTCTGGGCGCCACGGCTCTTAGCGCGCTTTCGACGCATCCGGAGCAGAACTGGGCTAGCCTCGGCCATCCGGGGATCGTCATCCTCGCCTGCCTGTCGGCGCGCGAGGGTTGGTCGCGACCGAACACAAAGCGGCTGTGGTGGGGAGCTGTCTCCATGGCGATCCTGGCCGCGGTGGTGATTCACGTCCATGCGCTTTGGCCATTTCTGCCGCTGCCTCCCCTGCGAGATCCTGTCTCGAGATTGCACGGCTGGAATGGACTGCGCGACGAAATCGCTCCGCCCAAAGGGAACGCAGGCGTTCTGTGCGACAACTACGGCTTGGGCGCACAGCTCGCCTGGCAATGGCGCGACCTCCATCCCGAGGTGCCCATTGCCTGGGAGGATAGATCCTGCCGACCCCTTGCGGGCAGTCCGAGGCTCTTACTGGACGAGGTGGACGATCCGGGGCATTCTCGCCTGCATGTGATACCGGCACAGGCCCAAGGACAGCTCCTCGAGCTACGGCGACGAGATGGTAGGGTGGTGCGCCAGATCCAAATGTGGGTGATCCCATGAAAGACATACGAATCATCGCGAGAAGGCTTCTCGAGCTGCTAAAAGACAAACGGACCATCGCCACCTTGGGCACCGGAGCCCTAGTCGGCGCCAGCATTGCCGCGGTCGTCACTCTTTCGGTCACGCGCTGCAGCTGCCCCAAGGAGTCCCAGACAGAGCCTACCGCAATCGAGAACCAGGACACTGCTTCGACATCCTCTCAGACCGACGATCAGCTAGGAGCAGAGCAAAAATTCTCCCGGGCGCTCTCTGGTCCCTGCGTGCTTGCCGGACAAGTCACAGACGAGGCCGGCTCGCCGGTCGCAGGCGCCACCGTGGCCCTGCGCGTCCTGGACGAACCATGGCCCAGCTCAGCCGCGCCGCGCACGGACGTGACGACGAAAACCGGTCAGTTTACGATTCGCGATCTTCCCGAGAATTTGCCCTACCAGCTCTGGGCTTTTGCCGCAGGTCGAGCCTCCGAGGCCGCGCAAGAGGCCAGCTGTGGACAAAATTCGAACATCGTATTGCAAAAAGGTGGAAGCCTGACCGTAACGGTAACCGCGCCGAGCGATGCGCCACAGGCCCGCGCCGTGCTGTGGTTGGCTGGAACCGATCTGTGGCCAGCTCGAGAAGCCGTCGTGCCTGTGGGAGTGCCCGTGAGCATCGACGGGCTCGCAGAAGGCGACTATATCGTTTGGGCCGCGACCTCCAGCTTCGCTTCTGCCAGCGAATCCCTCATCCGCGTGGTGGCCGAAAAGGTCGCGACGGTGAATCTCACGCTCCTGAAAACCCCATCGACCACGCTCCGCGTCCTCGATGCAGAGACCGGAAACCCCCTCGCCGGCACTGCAGCGATCCTGTCGTCCACGAGCACCGACTTCATCAAGCGCGTGGCTCTCACAGATACAAAGGGCGAAGCGAACCTCGGTGTTCTCCCCTCCGACTCCCTCATCGCCACGGCATTCGCGCCAGCCTACAACCCGGCAGAACCCAGACCGGTCACCGCAGGCCAAATCGTGGAGCTGCGCCTCGAACGCGGCGCGTCGGTGAGCGGCGTCGTGGTCGACCAAGGCGGAGAGCCACTGCCCGGCGCGGTCGTCTCGGCTGAGGCGACGCTCGGCGACGGCAGCATGCTGCTGGCCCAGGGCGGTGGCACCTCTTTTCAGGAGCGGATCGCACGGGCAATGGAACAGGGAATGCCGCGTATGACGTGGAAGTCCGGTGCTCTCATCGCCGGCCCGCCGCATCTTCCTGTCCCCCGCCTGGCCGATGAGGCGAGCAGCGAAAGCGGAGGCTTCCTCGCGGACGACCAGGGCCGCTTCAGCCTTTCGGGTCTTCCTTCGGGAAAGCTGTTGCTGCGCGCCCGCCATTCCCAAAAGGTCATGGCCACTCCCGTGTTCGTCTCGCTCGGGCCAGGACAGTCTCGCGACGATTTGGTGCTGCGGATGCGTCCTGGCTGCACCGCCCAGGTACGAGTCGTCGATGAACGAGGGTTTCCCCTGTCGAACGCCGAGTTGTCCGCCTACGACGAAACCGATACCCTGCTCGATCGCGTCACAGTGGCCAAGGATGGTTACGCGCAGCTTTCTGGCCTACCCACATCCTTCCGGCTCGAAGCCACGGTAGAGGGAAGAGTCCCGCGGGTCGCCCAAGCCGTGACCTACTTCGGTGGCCGAGTGGAGCTCGAGATGTCCTTGCCCCCTGCCAACGCCGAACTGCGCGGCAGAGTCGTCGACCGCTACGGCATGGGCATCCCAGATGCCGAGATCACGGCCAGGGCAGCAACCAGAGGTCTGGCGCATGTGCTCGTCGGCCGCACTGGCCCGGACGGTACTTTTGTCCTGCCCGGCGCTGGGACTGGCGCCTACCACCTGACTGCCGATGCCGGTACGCGGGAATCTGCCCAGGTACCATCGGTTACGAGCCAAGAGGTCGTGAAGCTCGTCATCGACACCTCCACGTTCGACACGTCGCCTGCAATGGCGAGGACCGACACCTCGCTCGCCATGCCGAGCCCGACTTACGAGCCCATAGTCGAACCCACGCCCCTGCGGGAGCCCGTGGACTTTAACGACCCGGTGGGCAGCGCGGGTAGGCCGAGCACCATGGGAGGCGCTATGGGAGGCGGGGCCACGCCTGGAATCACCACGAGCACCTCTGCGGACGAGCTTCCAGTCACAGGTCCTCCGGCTGGGAGAGGCAGCCTGCCCATTTCCCTCAAAGGCAAAGGAGCCAAGGTCGTCATCACCAGCGTCGAGCCTGGCTCCCACGCCGCAGCCGCCGGTCTTGCCAAGGGACAAAGGCTCAACGCCATAGACGGCAAGCCCATTCGCGGCGTCGCCCAAGCCAAGGAAGCCCTCGGAGGCATCATCGGCTCTGTCGTGGTTCTCGAAGTCGAGGACGAAGAAGGACCGTTCAACGTGGTGGTGCAGCGGGTGCGGGTCGGCAGGCCATAGCCTTCACAAGACTTCGAGAATAGGTTCGACGAACCCGGAAAAGCCTCAACTCCATGCTTGAGGCCTTTAGGGCTCACGCAAAAATAACTTCCCAGTTTGGGCAGCCGATGCATCTCGTCCAGCTGCGTTGCTCGTCCAGTGAATACCACCAGTATTCCCTCTCCTCG
>JALOQD010000041.1 GCA_025453525.1 Myxococcota bacterium | reverse complement strand
GCAGCATGGCTGCGGTCGAGAAAGTGCTTGTCTATGCCGTCATCGCTGCTCAGGCCTTGTTCCTTGAATCGGAGGATTCCCACGTTCATCGCCACCCACCAAGGCTCGAAGCCGTCGACGTTGCTCATGGGCACGCCGCGCTCTGCGAGAAACTTCTCGAGCTGTCCGTAGGCGTCGGAGCTAATGGTTTGCTTGAGCGCGCTCCCCTGGGGCAAGCTGGCGAAGCGCACCACGAGCTTCATGACCTCCAGGGGATCGACTTTTGTCACGTCGGCTTCGACCACGAGCGCGTCGCTCGAGGTGTAGGCTTGCTCGATGGTGGGATCCATGGGGTACAAGCTCTTGTCGGCCATGTGAATCGAGCCCAGCACGTAGACGCGGGCCCCATTTTGCGACAGAGCCTCGTAAAGGATCAGCTTGCCTTCCGCCTTTTCCACGGTCGCGCTCGAGAGCTCGGCGGCCTGTGGTGGCGATGCACCGGCGCAGCCGAGGAGGAGCGGCAGGACCAGTGGTGCAAAGCGAACGAAACGAGGCAAAATATGACCGAGGCGATTTTTGCACATTGTTATGGCTCCTTGGAGCAGCCGACATCCTTCTCGTTGATGGCGCGCCACAGCGCGTAATTGAAAATGAATGTGGTAATTTAGTCGGCCGGCAAGATATTGGCAAAGGGAATCGAGACACCATGGCGAGACAGAAGAAGAAGCGTGCGCAAGACAAAGGTCCGGCGCAGAACAAGCCCAAGGCATTCATCCATCGGCCGTTTTCCGGGCTGCGGGTCACAGGGCCAAAGCTCGCTAGAGAGCCCGAGCCGCCGGTCCCAGTTGAGTCCCTTGCGTCTTCCAGGGACGAACATCTCGACGACATGGAGGTTCTCGCGCGCGCCATGCAAGGTGTGCGGCCCTTGCCCGAGGGCCCGCTGCTCGCCCAGAAGCCCGCTGAGCCGAGACCCATGCTCGCCGAGCAAGACGATGACGCACTGGTGATGAAGGCCCTCGACGAGCTCGTTCACGGCGAGACGACGTTCGATTTCGCCGATACCGAGGAGTACATCGAGGCTTGTGTTCAAGCCTTTGATCGCAAAATCCTGCGAAAGCTGCGGCGCGGCGAGCTTTCCACCGAGGCGCACCTCGATCTCCACGGCTTCAACCGCGACCAGGCGAGAGCCAAGGTCGCCGAGTTCATCGCCCACTGTCACAAAAGCGGCAAGCGCTGCGTGCTCATCATTCACGGCCGCGGCCTGGGCTCCAAGGACAATATTCCGGTGCTCAAGAACAAGCTCGCGGCCTGGCTCACCCGAGGGGCCATTGGCAAAAAGGTGCTCGCCTACACCTCGGCCAGACCCCACGATGGCGGCACAGGAGCGGTGTACGTGCTCTTGCGGGGGTGAAGACAGGTGGGCTCTTTTGACCGCCTGGAGAAAAGTGCTTTATTTTCTATATGTTTGTTACTTCTCAAAAAGTCGTGGCGTGTGCCGCAGCGACGAGGACTGTTCGAGTCGTCCTACCACGGAAGATCGAATGACCATGTTCGAGTTCCCGCAGGAGCGGAAGGCATATGCCACGACTTTTTGAGAACCTACAATTCGACGAGCGCGTCTGGCGAATGCGACAGCCTTTTCGTCTCGTTGCTCGGCATAGGCGCACGCGGGCGGGCCGCTCTCCATGAATGCCGGGTTGACAGAGCGAGTCCTTGGCAAGGGGCGGTTTCTCGTTCAGCGGGAGATCGGCCGGGGCGCCATGGGGGTCGTCTATGAGGCGATCGAGCAAGAGAGCAACCTTCGCGTGGCGCTCAAGACCCTTTTACGCGTCAACGCCGACCAGATCTATCGACTGAAAACGGAGTTTCGCTCGCTGCAAGATCTCGCCCATCCGAATTTGTGCCACCTCATCGAGTTGGTGGAGGAGGAGGGCATTTGGTTCATTGTCATGGAGCTCATCGAGGGGTTGGATTTTTTCTCTTATTCGACCGGTTCGAGCCAGCGGCGCGACCCGCTGTCTTCTCTGGTGAGCTTGTCGCCTCGCCATTCCGCCCTTCCTCCCGGGCCCGGGTTTGTGTCGCAGTGGTGTGGTGTCGATGAGGACCGTTTGCGCAGAGCGATGCGCGGTGTCACTCACGGCTTATCTGCGCTGCACGCTGCGGGAAAGGTGCATCGAGATATCAAGCCCACCAATGTGCTCGTGACTCGGAGCGGCCGAGCCGCGTTGCTCGACTTTGGGCTCGTTTTGGACCCGCAGGAACGTTCGTCGGACATCCTGAGCCTGAGCGGCACCTTGGAATACATGGCCCCGGAGATGGCAGGGGCAACCGAAGTCGGTCCAGAAGCCGACTGGTACAGCGTGGGTGTGATGCTCTACGAGGCCCTCACCGGCACCCTGCCGTATTCCGGTGACGCCAAACAGATTTTTATCGAAAAACAGTACAAGGATCCCACGCCGATCGATGATCCCGCAGGCGAGCTGCCCCGAGAATTGAAGGAGCTGTGCATGGCCCTGTTGCGCCTCGATCCCAGGGAGCGGCCGGCCATCGGAGAGATCCTCGGGCGATTGGGATTGAGATTTTCCTCTGGCCCGCCCATGCTCCCGCCCAGTCTCTCCACAGTGTCGACGGAACAGGTCCCGCTCTTCGTGGGCAGGCAAGAAGAGCTCGACACGTTGGATCGCGCCTTTGGAGATACCTTGAGCGGTCGCGCGGTGAGCGTCGTCGTCGAAGGGGTCTCTGGCGTGGGCAAGAGCGCACTATGTCAGCAGTTCATTCAACAGGTCTCTTTGGCCCATCCCAATACCATTGTTCTATCTGGTCGTTGCTACGAACGGGAATCGGTTCCCTTCAAGGCCTTTGACGGTGTCGTGGACGCCCTGGTGACGCATCTGTTGAGCCTTCCGGAAGAGGAGGTTGAGCCGCTCGTTCCACCCAATGTCGCACTCCTCGCCCGCTTGTTTCCCACCTTGAATCGCGTGGGCGCCATCGCCAAGGCGCCTGGGCTGCGGCAAGAAATCGTCGATCCCCACGAGATGCAGCGCCGGGCGTTTCGAGCGATGCGGGACATGCTCGTTGCCCTGACCCAGCGCCATCCGCTCATTGTTTTGATCGATGACATGCAGTGGACCGATTCCGATAGCCTGCTCCTGTTCGACGCGCTCCTGCGCGCGCAAGAAGCTCTTCCGATGTTGCTCATCCTTCTGTCCCGCTTTGCGGATTTTGGGGGCAATTCCGTGTTGAATTGGGGGACCGCATTGCCCGGCGATCTCAGGCGGCTCGGCCTGCATGCCCTCTCGCGGGAGATCTCCCACCAATTGGTTCGATTGTGCCTGAAGCAGGCGGGCTTGGACCCCGAGGATAGGGATGCCTCCGAGATCGTCGAGGAAGCACAGGGGCATCCCATGTACATCACCGAGCTGGTGCACCAGGCGTCCAGCGGCAAGGAAGGGGAGAACGGACACAACCTTCGACTCGAAGACGCGATCTGGAGCCGCCTCCAGCGTTTTCCGCCTGCGGCGCGATGTCTGCTGGAGTTTTGCTGCGTCGCGGGGGTTCCGCTCAAGGAGGAGTTTCTTCGCAAAGTCTCCGAGTTGAGCAAGGCGGAATTCGTCGAGAGCGTTGCGCAACTGCGCACTGCCAAATTGCTGAGCAGCGGAGGCGTGGGCAAGGAAGCGCCCATGGAACCCTATCATGGTCGAGTGCGCGAAGCGGTGATGGTGCATTTGGCCCAGCAGGGCAGGGCGCCGGGCCTGCATCTCGAAATCGGTCGCCTGCTTTTGGACAGATATAAAAAAGAGAAAATCGACGAAAACATTTTCGAGGTGGTTTGGCATCTGAATGCCGGACAAGCACAGATGGAGGATCCTGCGGAGCGCTATGGGCTCCTCTTGCTCAATTTCCAAGCCGGAAAGCAAGCCAGGGCCGCCGCTGCCTATGCCGCTGCCGTCGACCATTTTGAAAAAAGCCTTGCGCTCTTCCCCTCCGACGCTTGGGAAAAACACTATCAGGATACGCTCGCTCTCTATGTCTCCGCGGCGGAAGCGGCCTATCTGAAGGGCGACTTTGCGCGGACGAGGAGCCTCGTCCGCGAGGCGCTCCAGCAGGTGAGCGCCACCTTGGATAGGGCGCAGTTGTTCGAGGTGCTCATTGTGTCCCTCTCTGTGGAGGGCAAGCCGTTCGAGGCGATGGACCAAGCGATTGAAATCATCCATGAGCTCGGGGTGAAGCTGCGGAAAAATCCCCCAAAAATACATATTTTGAGCAAGATTGTCCGAACGAATTGGTTGCTAAAGGGCAAGACCAGAGAAGATATCCTGGCCTTTCCCGACGCGAGCGATCCCCGCATCATTGCCGCCAAGCGCCTGATGGCCATCATCGGCGCGTCCGCGTACCTGTACAATCCGCAGTTGTGGGCCGTTTTGATCTTGGACATCACCATTTTCTCGGCCCGTTATGGCAAAGATCCCCTCTCTTCTGTCGCGTTTGCCTGCTGGGGCGTGATCAACTCGAGCTTGCTCAAGAAATACCAGTACGGTTTTGAAATGGGAAAGCTCGCCTTGGAGATGCTCGAGTTGTTCGACGACCAGAGCAAAAGGGCGATGATTCTCTATGTGTGGACCGTGTTCGTGCAGCATTGGAGGGTTCCTCTTTGCGACACGCTTCCATCCATTTTGGAGAGCCATGAAGCCGCGGTCGAGGTCGGCGATCTCATCTACTTGGGCGTCAGTGCTTCCAGCTACTGCAATCATGCCTTTTTCGCGGGAAAAGAGCTGGGGAGACTGCTGAATGAATGCGAATTCTATACGGAATCCCAAGAGCAAGCGAACCAGACGTCCTCTCTTTACAGAAATAGGCTCTACCAGCAGGCCGTGTCGAACCTTCTGGGCCATGCCGAGGACCCGAGCCGGATCTTTGGTGAGTTCTTCAATGAGGACGAGTTAGTGCCTTTGCTCGCTAAAAGAGGCGAGAAGATGAGCCTCTTTCACTATTTCCTATATTGTTCGATTCTCCAGCATTTGTTTGGCCATTACCGGGAAGCCGCGGAATCAGCCCGGCAGGCCATGGCGTTTCGGCGCTATGTCGTGGGCACCTATCTCGCTGCGGTCTTTCCTTTCTACGACTCTCTCGTCCATCTTGCGCTTTGCCAAAAGGAGGGCGAGCGCCCCTGCCTGGCGATACGGTGGCGGATCGCGAAAAACCAAAGATTTCTAAAAAAGCTCGCCTGTCATTGCCCAGCCAATCACCTGCACAAATACCAGCTCATCGAAGCCGAGCGCGAAAGGCGCAAGGGCAAGACCAAGGCAGCGGCGGCCCTCTACGACAAGGCCATCGACTCGGCTCTCGAGCACGGGTTCATTCAATACGCAGCCCTCGCGTGCGAGCTCGCGGCCCTGTTCTACCGTTCTACCAATGATGCATCGAGCGCGCGAAAATACATGTTGGATGCCCACCGCCACTACGCAAAGTGGGGAGCCTCGGCCAAGCTGAGGCACTTGGAAGAGAGCTTTTCAGAGCTGCTGGCTAAATGAATCTCTGTCCTCACTTTTTGGAAATAATGGTTTGGGGGTTGGGCATGCGCGGCAGCAACTTGTTGTCCCCGTCTAGTGCGAGAAGAGTATCACGGCATCACATTTGAACGCGCTGGTCGAATGTTTGTCGCTTTTGGGGTGCGCTTGCGCAGAGTAGCGGGCGGCCGATCTCGGCGACGCCGAAGATCTGCGCGAGCGCACGGCTAATGACGAGATCCTGCTCGACCTGGTGGTCGGAGATCCATGGGGCGTGGAGCCGCCACGCGGTGATGTCGTCCTTGGCGATCACGGGTCGACCTCCATGCTTGCATTGATGGCGAGCCTCCACCGTTCGGCTCGCACAGCGCCCTTCATCGACCTGGCTCGCACGAGTGGAGCGAGCGTTGCCCCTTTGGTACGAACATGATCCGCAAGCACGCCCGCGGGGTCATCGCTTCCGGCCAACTCAAGCAGATAGCCGAGCCGTTGCGACCAGACGACGGGACAGAGACGTGCCGCCTCGAGGAGCTTCTTCTGGTCCAACGATTCGACGAGCTCCGACAGGACGGCGGCCACGTTGTCGAGCCCGCCGCACTGGTCTGCGTAGCCGACGATCTCAAGCGCTGTGGCTTCCTGAGACGATACGCGCATCCTGCCCCGCGGCGTGTTCTGCTCCACCACCGGAGTGCGTTCGAGGCCGCGCCGAGCCACGAACTGCACCCGCGCTTCGCCACACTCGATGGGCCGCCGGTTCTTCGGAATCATGACCTGGAAGCGCTGCGGGCGGTGATGCGCCGCGCCGTGTAGCTCGGCGGCGCTAAGAAGGGCCACATAGTAAGGCTCTCCCAGGTGCTTCATGAGTTGCGGGACGAACTGCTCAGGCGGCAGGCAGCGAAGGCATCGGTATTCCGGAGGCACGACCACGAAAAACCCACGGTATGGCGATGCTATCTCGCCGCGCTGGCTCGCCCGGCGTAGGGCGGCCCGTACTGCGACGACCGATCCGCCAAGCGCGGCAACGGCCTCGGCAAGCGTGAAGTGATGCCGACCGGCAGCGGACAGTGCGTCAAAGTAGTCTCTCGCGGAGCCCATCTCCTTGGTCACCTCTTGCGCAGAGTAACGCTATTCGTTACTTTGGGCAAGCAATGACCATCAATCACTGGTCACCGCATGCGAAAAGCAACACAAGACGTTGTCTTGGGCGAGAAACGATGACACCAGCACCCGCACCCCGATCTGCACGGCCCTTCGCGTGCCCTGCGCCGCGCGACGACATGCTCGCGGAGGCTCAAAGAGCGCTCTCAGAGGGTCAGAGAGCGAGTCGAGAGCCGTGTTTTCTGTTTAACTACGGCTTAGCAGGTGGCTCTCCATCGGGGCGATTCTGAGATCCGGCTCTTCCGCCTTCTCGTGTTGTTAAGCGTCATGGTCGTATCTTATAAACGAAGCCGGCTGAGATCCACTCCTCGGCAGGAAGGCCGGCACCGATGACCAAGAAGCTCTCTAAGCGCGAGGAGGACCTGTTCCGGCGCGTCGCGGACATCATCGAGTCGGCGCGCGGCCACGTGGCGCGCACGGTGAACTCGGCGATGGTCCACGCCTACTGGCTCATCGGCCGGGAGATCGTGGAGGTCGAGCAGCAAGGAAAGACCCGTGCAGGCTACGGCGACCAGCTCATGGAGCAGCTCGCTCTTCGCCTCAGCGAGCAGTTCGGCCGTGGTTTCGGCGTCGCGACGCTGCGGCGGGTCCGGCAGTTCTATCTCACATTTCCCAGGGGTTCCGCGCTTCCGCCAGAGCTCGGTGGACCAGACAAACGATCTGCGGCGCTGATCGATTCTCAGCCCCGGCGGATTCGATCAGCAGTGCTGATCGAATCCGGACGGGTAGCCCAGCCACTCTTCCCGTCCCACGTCAGCTGGGCCCACTACCTCATCCTCATTCGTGTCGAGCGCCACGACGCTCGTGCCTTCTCGGCGAGGCCCCGGAACACGCCCAGGAGGACCGGCGAACCCTTACAAGCGGGGGGTCAAGGCACGCTTTCGACGGCATGCGTTCGGCTGGAATTTCTCTCTTGGGTCCATCCACGGGCGGTTCGACGGCCCGATGAATTTTGAGTAGGGACAGTGGTCTTCCAGGGAACTGTCCCTATATTTGTTTTTTGGGTCGTGGCACTGCAAGGCAGAGGGGAGCATGAGGAACGTGAGCATTCAACGAATGAAGCATCTCATGGAGATGGCCAAGGACGCGCGCGTCGAGGGTTTTCTTGCGCTCTGCCCTGCGCCCATTCTCGTCACTCTGGGAGTCGAATCTTCGGAAGAGAACGAAGGCCTGACCAAGGGCGAGACCCGAATCAGAACCCAAGAGCATTCTGAGGTCGATGTTCGCTTTGACCCCAATGTTCGAGTCTTCGAGGTCAAAAAGCGCCCAGATCTCAATGAATATCCGGACATGATTATCATCGGTCGCTCGACGACCAGCGACATCCAACTGCACAACGCCGAAATATCGAAGATGCACGCATATGTGAGCTTTGTGGAATCTCCGGAAGGGCGGAAATTTCAAATCGTCGATGGCAACTCGCGCAACGGCACGTGGATCAAGAGGATACGGCTCTCCCCCCACAAACCCCGCATGCTCGACAGTGGAGACATCATCCGTTTTGGCGCCTCTGTGCTCATGGCTTTCTACTACCCGGAGGACCTGTTCCCACTCCTGTGATTGCGTTCTTCCGTACGACTCGTGGGATGCCCAATTGGGGCTCGCAGCGCGAGGCTCACTGGTGGCTGTGAGAATTTCGGCTATCTTTGTTGTGTACCCCAAACCCTGGGATCACCCGGGCAGGGCCGCACTGCTCGGAGATAGGGCAGGGGATGCGAGAGGTGGAGGAGCGCACGCATGCAGGGCAAGGACACGGCTGATATCTTCAAAGTGCTCTACCAGCTCAGCAACCAGCTCAATTCATCCTTGGATTTCGAGCAGGTTCTCAATTCGGCCATGGCCAGAGTCATCGACCTGATGAGCGCCGAGCGCGGCTTCATCATGCTCCGGCAAGGAGACCAGCTCGAGTGTCATGTCTCCCACGGCATCCCACGGGAAAGCGTGAAAGGCGGCAAGGACTACAGCCGCAGCATCGTCGATCTCGTTTTGGCTCAGGAGCGACCGATGCGCCTGACCGATGCTTTGACAGATGAGAGCATTGCGCCCAAGGCGAGCATCAAGATGATGGGTGTGCGCTCGGTGCTGTGTGTTCCCCTCATAGTCAAAGATCGCGCGATAGGGATTATCTACCTCGATACGACAAAAATGAGCGCGGCTTTCCAACCGCAGGATCTGGACATTCTGGTCGCCTTTGCCAATAACGCGGCCATCGCCATCGAGAACGCGCGCCTCTACAAGGACCTCAGAGAGAACATCGAGCAGAGGGTCGCGCTCGAGCGAAAGGTGGTCGAACAGGAAAAGAAAACGGCCATCTTGGAAACCAGCCAGGCCATGCGAGAGGAGATCGCCCATTACCTGGTCCACGATTTGCGAAACCCGCTGGGCGTTGTGATCAGCAATTTATCCTATCTCAAACCCACGGCGATGAACGCCTTCGATAAGGACGAAGTGGAGGCCTTTGAGGAAACCTCGCAATCTGCGGACAAGTTAGTGGGAATGGTCAATAGCATCTTGGAAATTTACAGAATGGAAGAGGGCGAGGTCACGCTCAATTCCACGGCGTTCGATGTCGGGTCCATGGTCGAGGAATTGGCGCGGACCAATCGGCGGATCGTGTCATCCGAGGTTGCCCTAGTGGCGCAGGTGCAAGGCGCGCCGCTGCAGCTCCATGCGGACAAGGACATGATTCGGCGGGTGCTCAGCAATCTCATCTCCAACGCGGCCTACTTCACCACCCAAGGGTCGATTTCGCTCTGCGCGAGCAGGACCCATGCCGGGACTCTCATCTCCGTGTCGGACACGGGTGTGGGAATTCCAGAGGAATACACAAAGAAGATCTTCGAAAAGTTCGGACGCGTGGAGACGAGGGTTGGCAGGCTCAAAGGCGTCTTCGGGTTGGGCCTGCGATTTTGCCAACTGGCGGTCGATGCTCACAGGGGAAGGATTTGGGTCGAGAGCGAGGTGGGAAAGGGAAGCACCTTTTTCGTGCAGCTGCCCTGATTCCGCTCACGGCGATTCCCCGGCGCTTTTTAGATTTTAACGCTTCTGCAAGGAAGGATAGACCGCCCCGCTGCGACGCAGATTCCCCCTGCCCGTGGGCCACAGCAAACAGTTCGGCTTGGATGAGGGGACTTCGTAGAGGAGGACTTCTCCCAGGCCATCGGCCGGGTCCTTGAGGCTGATGACGATATCGAGATCTTCGTCTCCGTCCACGTCGGCGATGGTGGGCACGGGCATGGCCCCGCGACCGGGCAAGGGGACCGAGTGCAACTCGTTGCCGCCGCTATCCAGGATGAAGAGGGCGCTCTTTCCTTCGTCCGTGGAGTAGGTGTTAAAAACGATTTCTGGGGCGCCGTTGGCCGAGAGATCGGCGATGGCCACGCCTCCGGTGAGCACGTGCGCGTCGGTCGTGTATTCGTGGGACCACAGCTCCTTGCCCTGGGCGCTACTGCAGTGGATGCGACCGTCGAACCCGGCGAACACGAGCTCCGGCCCGTCTTGCTCCGGGTCGATCTCGGCCACTGAGACCTGATTGGTGGCGCCCACGACGTTGGTGCCCTCGAAGTCCCACAGGCCAGAGAGGAATGGCGGAATGTGCAAAGGGCTTATCCAATCGCTCAGCCGCGTGGCGTCTGGCCGAAGGGCCCACAGGGCGACTCCGCGCTCGCGATCGGACTGCGCGGCGTTCTGTACCGAGGAGAGCACCACGAGGTCGAGCATGCCGTCGCCGTCGAGATCGGCGAGG
This sequence comes from Myxococcota bacterium, assembly GCA_025453525.1. Classification (GTDB taxonomy): domain Bacteria; phylum Myxococcota_A; class Polyangia; order JAAYKL01; family JAAYKL01; genus JALOQD01. Next base: position 12,260 of record JALOQD010000041.1, on the reverse strand, counting down.
GCCGGCGCGGAGTTGGTGAAGTGGGCTTGATTGGCCGCCTCTTCGTCCTCGGCCCAACCCTGTTGCGCGAGGGTGTAGTCGAGCATGAACCGCACACCTTGGAACTTGGTGCGTCCCGCGAAGATGGACGCACAGTCAAAGGCTCGACCGTCGCCGTCATGGAGGCTCAGGTAGGCGTTGTCTTGGGTCGCGAAGATCTCCTCGTCGGTGTCGCCGTCGATGTCTCCCAGCGCGAGGTTCTGGTCATAGCCACCGGTCACGTAACAGGCCTCGTCACAGCCCGCAGCGCCGCTGGTGTTGGGCGGAAAGCCCGGCTGCGCGCTGCCGTCGTGACGAAACGCATACAGGATGTCGATCTGGTCGTTTGCCTCCAGGCGACTCGTCGAGACGGCCACGAGCTCCAGGTGGCCATCGCCATCCAGATCGCCGGCTGCCAAGGAGCGCAGCTCGTCCATGCCTTGGACCGGGAAGCCAGGCAGGGGCACGCCTTCGGAGTCATAGGCCCAGATCGCGCCTCGACAGGCCACGGCGAGCTCCAGGGTCGCCTTGTCGCTGTCGAGATTGGCCACCACAGGCGAAGACCAGATGCGGCCTTCGCATCCGCTGGTCTCAAACGCGAGGGTGCCCCCTGGGCGAAACACCTTGACGACGTTTCCCCTGGCGACGGCGATCTCCATTTGGCCGTCGGCGTCGAGATCGGCGACCGCGGGAGAGCCGAGCCAGGCTTCTTCCCAGCCGCCTCCCAAGCCGCGCAGCAGCAGCGGTGTCGCGACCTCCGACGAACCGCCCGCCTCGTCGCAGGCTGGCGCCGGGGGAGGGATCTCGCCTCCAGGGCTCTCCTGTTTATCGTTGCCGCTGCATCCCGAGGCCACAAAGAGCAGGGTCAGTATGGCTGCGCGCATTTCGTCCCTCGTTCTTTGCTCCTAAAAAAGAGCCGCGGAAAATGCCCCACGGCTGCAACGCGGGGTGCCTCGCTGCAAGCTTTCACGAGACACACCCGCTGCGCGCCGGGGTCATTTTCTCGGTTCATTGGTGGTCGCCACAGCGGCCATGAACGTTTGGGAACAAACACCCACTTTGTGTGTTAGTTATTTTTGTCATGACCAAGCGACCACTTTTCATCAAATGTAGCATGGGATTCGCGGCGGTCCTGTTGGGCGTCGCCTGCAGCCGTGGAGAAGAGCCGGCAAGCGATGCGAACCAGGCGCCCAAGCCGCCTCTCGTCAACGATGAGCGAGCCGATCTCGTGCTCGCCTACGACTCGCCCGACGGTCCCAAGGTGGCCAGCCGCGTGGACGAGGTGCCGAGCGAGGCGAGGGGAGCGGTGAGAGTCCAGGACCCGACTTCGCCCCCTGAAGCGCGGGATCCTTCGTGGGTGTTCATCGCCGACCTTTCGACCAAGGCCAAGGGCGGCACGTACACCGTCAAGGCCGTGCGTCGCGACGACTACGAGAAGCAGAGAATAGCCCTACGGCCCAAGATCGAGGCGCCAGAGCCGGCGGGTGCTCAGGATCCCAGTGCCGCTCCTTCTGCCGGGAGCCAGGCTGCCGCGCCACCGGGAACCCGGGTCATCATGTACGCCACCAAGCACTGCCCAGTGTGTGTCAAGGCCCGGCGTTGGCTGCTCGATCAGGGTATCCCCTACGTGGAGCGCGACGTGGAAGAGGACGCCGCGGCCGCAGCCGACCTTTCGGCCAAGGGAAGAGCCCAGGGGGTGCCCACCTCGGGAGTGCCCGTGTTCGAGGTGGACGGCAAGCTCGTGCCCGGGTTCGACCCCAGGGTCATTCTCAAGCTCTGGAGTGCGAAGGTCGACGCGTAGAACGCCCGCCTTTCATGAGGCTGGGCGCACGTGGTGCGGCATGTGCTCAGGAAGCTCGATGGAGAGCTCCACGAGACCCGCCACCTGTCCGTCTTTTGTCCAGGCGCACTGGTGAATGAGCTTGCGCGCGCCGGCCTTTTCGATGGTGTAGGTGTTGGCTCCGCCGGTGCGCAGCAGCGCCTCGATGCTCTCCCGGGAGCGGGGCGAGTGGCACGGCAGGACGCTTTGTCCGACAAGCTGTGAGCCGCCCCATTTCGAGAAGGTCAGGGCGGCTTTGTCGTTCATATCAAGGATCGTCCCTTGGGCGTCGATGACCGTAATGGCGACGCTCAGCTCTTTCATCCAGGGTGCGTTTTCGTTCATCGCGTTCCTCCTAGTGACCTCGGTCATAGCCCGACTGTGCCCGCTTTTGCTATGGGACAAAGGCTTCGTTCTTGCTAAGGTCGAGATCCTGTTTTTTTTAGAGTCGAATGATTGAAGAAACCATCAAGGAGGCAAAACGATGCGGCGAGCTTGGTTGATTCGTACGAGCCTGACGGTCCTGGCCCTTTCTGTTATCTGCGGCTGCGGTGGAAAGAAGGCCGATGGCGAGACGACGCTCGCCAAGGGAGGCAAGCTCTCCAAGTCCGCGGCGCCGGAGGTCATCGCGCTGGCCAAGGCGACTTTCAAGGCCGCGGTGCCATTTGTCATGACCCAAGACGGCTCTGCGTCGGAGGCGCCGTGCCTCAAGCCCGTGCCGGACGTGGAACCGAAGGGCGCGGACCCGGAGCTGAAGGAGCTCCTCAAACGCCACAGCGCACAGATCTCCGCGGCGCTCCAAGCCTGGATCGCCGATGAGCTGCAACCCGAAGGCGTGAGCTCAGCGGTGGTCGGCGGCTGGACGGTCACGGTCGAAGAACCAATGATCATGGACGTGGGGAATAGGGGCGTGCGGTTCGTCGATGACCAGCAGTGCATCACCGCGGACCGCGGCTGGCTTGCAGAGGGCGAGCGGATCATCAACCGCATGCTCGGCGCAAAGACGCTGAAGTTTGGGTCTTCCATCCCCGTGGACCCAGAGGCCAAGAAAGGCCTCCAAAAGGCCGCGAAAAAGCTGGGACTCACCATCGATTCTCCGGCGCTGTTCGTCTACGAGCCTGCCCTGGACAACAAGGGCAAGCCCATGAAGAACGCGGACGGGGTGCAGCTTTTCACCTCGCCGACGGGCGTCTACATCAAACAGGACGAGGTTCCGCTCGTGGCGCAGCAGATCATGAAGGAGTGGACCGTCAAGCTCGACAAGCCCTTGTGGTTCGCCGCGCGCGAGCTGCCCCGCGAGGACTGGCGCCGCGAGTCCACCAAGGATCTGTGCGACGTGAACCTCATCTGGGGCGACGTGACGCCGCGAGCCCCTGAGTGCAAAGAGTTCACCGCCGCTGCCTTTACGGCGGTCAAGGACGCGCAGGGCAACGTCGACATCACCATCACCACGAACGGCGGCAACAAGGGCGTGGCCATGCCGTTCGGAAAGGCGCAGATGCTCCAGGTGGATGACCGGACCCTCCTGTGGATCAGCCCCAAGGCCCTGGAGGAGGGCGTGCTCATTCGCCTCAACAGCCTGGTGCTCGACCCGTCGTTTGTTGGGGAAATCTCGATCCAACCGAGGAAGACGGCTGTGCCGTTTGCCAAGGCCGAGGATGAGGGAAAGAGCGGCAAAGGTAAGGGCAAGGCCAAGGGCAAGGCCAAAGGCAAGGCCAAGGCAGAGGCCAAGGCAGCGGACCCTGCGCCAGAAAGCTCGCCCACGCCCGCATCCGGCAATGTCCTGGACAATTATTTGAAGTGACGGTGGGAGAGTGAAAACAGGGGGGCCTCTCGACCTCGGGGCAGCTCAGCCGCCGATGCCGATGATGCCGATGATCTCGACCTGGCCTTGGATCAGGGCCGCGCCGTCAGTGCCCACCTGGGCGATGACCTGCCCTGCTTCCTTGAAGGCCGGAATTACGCACGTCACGAGGCCCGCGGCGATGTCGAAATTGCCCACGCCGCCGGAGATGATGGCCTCGACCTCGCTCGTGATCGTCACCAGTGGCGCCTCGAGGCCAGCCTCGGCATTGCCGTTGATGAGGGACTCGACCTCGGCCCAGCCCTTGACGATGCCGATCATCTTGACCTTGAGGACTTCCATCTTGGCCATGAACTCGGCGCGGGCCTTGGCGTTGACGCCGGCCTTGAAGCCGAAGTCGATGACGAGGGATGGCGGCTCGCACTTGAGGCTGGCAGAGGCCTGGGCAGAGGCCTGGGCACTGCACTCGGCAGAGGCGTCGCAGTCGACGTCGCACTTTGGTGGGGTGACCTTGCCCTCGCAGCCGCCAGAGCAGCTCCCGGTGCAGGAGCCTTCGCACTTCACGCTGCCTTCGCACTCGGCCTCGGCCTCGACCTTCACCATGCACTCGCCCTTGCAGGTGCCGGAGCAGGTGGCGCTCGGCGGGGTGAACTCGCACTTGCCCGAGCAGTTGCCCGAGCAGGTGCCGTTGCACTCGGCCTCGCCCTGGGAATTCTCGACAAAGGCAGAGCAATCGCCGGAGCATGAGCCCCTGCAGGTGCCGGAGCACGAGGCGTTGGCGGCCTCGACCTCGCAGGTGCCCTTGCATTCGGCCGAGCACCGGCCCTGGGCGTCGAGGGACGCCGAGCACTTGATCTCGCCCTCGCAGCCGCCCTTGCACTCGGCTTGGCAAGAGCCCTCGCACTTGACGTCCACGGAGCCGGCGTTGCAGCCGCCCTCGCAGCCGAGCTTGGCTTCGCACTGGGCCTGGGCCTCGACAGACACGCTGATGTCGGCCGAGCACTTGGGCGGGGTGTAGTCCACGGACAGGCTTCCCTGCACGTTGGCGTTGAGCTCGGTCTGGATGGCGCCCTTGACCGCCGTGGCGAGCTCGGCGGTGGGCATGCCCTCGGCCTCGACGCCGAAGGCCAAGGCGAGCTCGCGCAGATCGGCATCGAAGTTGCCGCGGATGGAGCCGACGCTGGCGCCCAAGGTGCCCACGGCCTTGAACAGACCGTCGAGGCGGGCGTCTCCAGAGATCGTCGTGTCGCCCATGGACACCTTGCCGCACGGTCCGCACAGGGAATCCCCGTCGCAGCCAGGGGCCACTGCGCCGTAGATCACCATGGTGCTGGCGAGCGCGAACACTCCGAGAAGCACTGCTAGCTTAGCCTTCATTCTCGATTCTCCTTTTGGCCCCTCGCTTTGAAGGGCTTTTGCGCCTTGGGGCGCCCATGCCTTGCGGGCCGCCCATTTTTTCTTTCAGACACGCGTGTTTTGTGGACGATTTTTGAGACTATATACTTGGTTTCTCTTGATCGACAAGCGGGGGCACCTCCTTGTTGGTTAAGGGCACCTTTGGGCCAATCCGTAAAATGCTTCTCGATCACTTTATGGCGACTTGGCTTCGACGCAAGCAAGCGCTTTTCATTCTTGAGGGCCCCTCGCTTTTTGATTGCGAAGGCAAAGGGGAAACCCACGTTGACAAGGGCAGTTGTCGCGGTGTAGGGTCTTTGGTGAAATCGAATAACCGAGAGAAAACAGATAGTTCGAAATACCTGGAGGTCCTGATGAGTCACTCGCGGCTGCGCGCTTTCGGCATCTCCCTGTGCCTGTCGGCCGGTCTCGCGTCCTTGCCCGCGTTTGCCGAGACCGAGCTGGTAAAACCCGGTCAGGGCATGGAGTCACGGCTGTTCCGCACGGCTGTGGACACCAAGGGCCACTTCACCGTGGATGGCACGCAGATCCTGCCCCACAACAACATCTCCCTGAGCCTGATGCTGGACTTCGGGTTCAACGGCTGGCCGTCGGTCGAGGCAAATAAAGATGTCTACGATCGCACAAAAATCGATAGCTATATCTATTCGGTTTTGATGTTCAACTGGGGCCTCAAGGACATGGTCGCCTTTGGTCTTCAGATCCCCATCGTGGTGCCGTCGGGCACCGCGTACGGCGTTGACGTAAATGGCGAACCCGTTACGGCCGCCTGGTCGAGCAAGGGCGGCATCGGCGACATCGGTATTCACGCCAAGCTGCGCTGGCTGCGCGCCGATCGGCGTCCTTTGGGTCTGGGAACGGTCATCATGTACCAGGCGCCCGTGGGCAAGGCGAGCCTGGCCGGCGAGGGTTACGGCGGCGCGCTCGCGGCCAAGATGATCGTCGATGTGGAGCCGCGGAGCTGGTACAAAGCCGCTCTGAACGTGGGCGTGCGCTTGCCCCTGGGTTTCTCTGAAAAGAACTATCTCAACAAAGAATTTGATAAGTGTCCCTCCACCGACAATACGTGCCCTTCCGACGTTGAGCACCTTCTCTTCAAGTACGGTCCTCAGCTCACCTTTGGCCTGGGCAACTCCGTTTCCATCTGGCCAGGCGTGATGGATCTGGTCGTCGAGCTCTACGGCAATCAGCTCATGAACGACTGGGGCGCTTCGTACCTTTCGACCGAGGCCAATGCGGGCATCAAGCTCTACGTGCAGCGCTCGAGCTACCTGATGGCCGGTTACGCGCATGGCTTGCCTTTCTCCAGCGCCCGAGAGCACTACGGCTTTCAGAGCATGGAGCACCGGATGTTCATCGGCTTTGCCTTTGAGCCGTCCATCGGCGACAAGGATGGCGACGGCATCAAGGATGACCTCGACAAGTGCCCAGACGATCCCGAGGACCACGACCTCTTCGAGGACTTCGACGGTTGTCCCGATCCAGACAACGACCGCGACGGCATCAAGGACTCCAAGGACGAATGCCCGCTCGTGCCCGAGGACAAGGATGGCGACAAGGATGAGGACGGCTGCCCTGAGCGCGGCGCCAACGACCGCGACGGCGACGGCCTCAATGATGACGTGGACAAGTGCCCCGACGATCCCGAAGATCTCGATCAGTTCGAGGACGAAAACGGATGTCCAGATACGGACAACGATGCCGACAGTATCCTCGACATCCACGACGCCTGCCCCAACGAGCCCGAGGATGCGGACAGCTTCGAGGACCTCGATGGTTGCCCAGATCCAGATAATGACAAGGACAGGATCCCGGACGTCAAGGACCAGTGCCCCAACGAGCCGGAGACCTACAACGGCAAGGACGACGCCGACGGCTGCCCAGACCAGGGCCTCGTGGAGCTCACGGGAACGGACATCAAGATCCTGGAGAAGGTGTATTTCAAGTACGACTCCGCGGTGATAGAGGAGCGCTCGTTCGACCTGCTCGAAGCCGTGGCCGCGACGGTCGTGAACAACCCGCAGCTCGACATGATCGAAATTCAAGGCCACGCAGACGAGCGCGGCAACGATGACTACAACCTCAAGCTCACGGCTGACCGCGCCGCCGCGGTGATGGAGTTCCTCACCAAGAAAGGCGTCAAGGCCAAGAAGGTGCGCTCTGTGGGCTACGGCGAATACTGCCCCATCGACTCGGCCTCCAACGAAGCGGCTTGGGAGAAAAACCGCCGCGTGGAATTCAAGGTTCTCTCTGTGGACGGAGCCCCCACCGGGGTCGAGACCTCGTGCGCTGCTGCCAAGAAAAAGGGCATCGGCGCGAAATAGTCCCCTTGCTTTCCTCGCCCGCGTTCTGCGCTAGACTTCCGTTTTCTGACGTAGCGAGAGGAATCCTTATGGCCCATCGTACCTTTGCCATCGGCGACATTCATGGAGACCTCGTTCATCTCGAGGCCTTGCTCTCCATCTTGCCGCAGGTCGATGAAGCCGACACGTTCGTGTTCCTCGGCGATTACCTCGATCGCGGACCTGACTCAGCCGGCGTGGTCGCCAAGTTGCGCGCCTTGCCGAAGCAGATCCCGGCCAAGGTGGTGTGTCTGCGCGGCAGCCACGAGGACGCCTGGCTCAGGGTGCTGCGCGAGGGCTATCCCCAGTTCGTCCTGCCCATGGCCAACGGTTGCTTGGCCACGGCGCGCTCTTTCACGAAGGGGCCTGTGCCCAAGGAAGGCGAGCTCGGAGACAAGCAGGAGCTGCTCTCCATGTGTCAAGGCTCGTTCTTTCCGGCCGACGTCGTGGCGTGGGTCGAGGGACTCCCCTTGTACTACGAGGATGAGCACGCGATCTACGTTCATGCCGGTCTTCCCAAACGCGGGGATCGCTGGCTTCATCCGAGCGAGCTCGACGATCCCGAGCCGATTTTGTGGCAGCGCAGCGAGGAGTTCTTTCGCTCTTATGAAGGCAAGCGGGTCGTGTTCGGCCATACCATCGTCGAGGAGTTGCCCCAGGAGCTTTCCCTTTATTCTCCCGGCGATTCGACCGACCTCTTCGTCGGCGAAAGCGCCATTGGCGTGGACACTCGATGCGGCCACGGCGGGTTCCTGACGGCCATCGAGCTGCCAGGCCTCGTCGTGTACGAGTCCCGCATGGCGCTCGTTGTGCCGTGAGCTCTAAACGTCCAGTTTGACCGTGCGCCCCACTGCCCGATAATCTAGCGTTTGTGAGAGTCGTGACGAGCCGCCATGGTTGAGCACAATGAACAGCGCCGCCTTGTTCTCGCGGCGGTGGTGTCGTTGCTCGCCCATGCCACCTTGGCCGTGCTGGTGCTGCCTGTCGTTGCTGTCGTAAACTTCGTGCGCAGCCTGCGGGGCGAAGAGAACGAGGCCTTGCGCCTCGCCCTCGTGATCGCCTTGCTCGTCCACATCATCTTCGTGCCGCTGCTCGTGCGCTTTGCCCTGTCCTTTGAGCCGCAGTCCAAGGAGTCGGGCAAGATGATGGTCGACCTCTGGCGCACCCAAAGCGAAAAAGAGAAGGAGAAGACCCCGCAGGAGGAGCTCGAGAATTACGAGCCCGAGGAGGAGGTCCCCGACGGTCAAGTCGTCAGCGCGCCCAAGCCCAAGGATGCGACGAGGCCAAAGGACGCGCGTTTCCTCGCCGAGCACGACTCCAAGGTGGAGAAGGAGACGAGGCCCAGTCTACGGCTTCCGGGCAGCGAGAGCACGAACGCCCTTCCCACTCCCTCTCGAGAGGGCCAGGATTCGCAGACCGTTAATGGCGGCATGCGCACGGTCGAGGCGCCTTGGCAGGCCACAGTGCCATCGCCGTTCGAGGAGGCAGAGGAAGGAAATCGCTCGGGCGTGGTGCGAGCGCCGCCTTCTCTAAAGGACATCAATCTGACTCCCAGCCAGCGCTCGATAGCGACGGCTCTGTCTGGCACTGGGCTCGATCACCTCGAGGATGTCATCGATGGCGACGATATGGCGCTCAACACGATTGCCTGGCGATACGCCTCGTTTTTCAATCGCGTCAAGGCCAAGATCCAGCGCTATTGGCACCCGGATCGCGCCTATAGGGTGCATGATCCGTATAGTAATGTTTATGGGTTCAAGGACCGTACCACCGTGCTGCTCGTGGTGCTGCGTAGAGACGGCTCGCTCAAGAATCTCTACGTGCTGTCGCCTTCGGGGGCGCCGTTCCTCGACGACGAAGCCCACCAGGCCGTCACGGAGGCTGGGCCGTTTCCCAACGTGCCCGCTGGCCTCATCAGCAAGAACGACGGACTCGTCAAATTCACCTTTGGTTTCATTGTCCAGATCGGCCAGGAGCCCATTATCCGCGTGCGCCGGTATCCCTAACCCTTTGTGGGGAGTCGCTCGTCATCCTCGGGTTCTTCGAGTATCTTTTCTGGTGCATGAACATATGGTCCATACCGCCTCTCGTCATCGCTGCCATCACGTTCTACGCTGGCACGACCCACGCGTTCATGTACTTTCGCCGCCTTCGACGGGGCGTGAATCTCTCTTTCTCCGCGCTGTGCCTCTTCTCGACGTCCTACGCTCTGCTCAGCGCCGGGCTCTTCAACGCGCAGACGGTGGCCGAGGGCTCGACATGGCAGCTCGGACAGGTCGTGGCTGTTCCGGCGATTTGCGCGGCTCTCGTGTGGTTCGTGTCCGAATACACGGGCGCCATGCGGCGGTGGCTCGTGAACGCTCTGGGGATCCTTTCCGGAGCTCTTTGCCTCCTGGCGGTCCTGGTGCCTCGAACGCTGACCTTCGACCCGAGCAAGCCTGCGGAAAAAATCGTGGAGCTGTTCGGCTCCACCGTTGTCTACCACGAGGGAGAAGCCGGCGCGGTCGTGGGATTGTTGACCGGCGTGGGATTTCTCTATTACGGCTACGTGTTCATCTTGGCCGGGCGATTTCTGCGGTCCGACACGAAGCGCAGGGCCTGGCCCCTGGTGCTGACCTTGTGCGCCTTCTTCGGGGCTCTGGTCAACGACGCTGCCGTGGTGTTCGGCCTCTACCTCTTCCCCTATCTCATCGAGTACGCCTTTTTGTGCTTCGCGATTCTGATGGCCCACGCGCTCTCTCTGGAGATGCTCGAGGCGTCTGCGACCCAAATCGCCTTGGAGCAGAGCGAACAGCAGCTACAGCAAGCCCACAAGATGGAGGCCATCGGCCGCTTGGCCGGCGGCATTGCCCATGACTTCAACAACCTCCTCGTACCGATTCTCGGATACGCCGAGTTGGCCCAGCGGCGGATGGCGCAGACCGATCCCGCGTACGAGAAGCTCACGAAGATCCGCGAGGCTGCGGAACAGGCCAAGAGCCTGACTCAGCAGTTTCTCGCCTTTGGTCGTCGTCAGGTGCTGCAAATGCACATCGTCAACATCAACGATGTGCTGCTCAATATGAAACGGATTTTGAGACACCTGATAGAGGAAGGCATCCACATCGAGGTTCATATTTCCGAGGCTTTGGGCAACGTCAAGGCCGACTCGGTTCAGCTCCAGCAGGTGGTGATGAACCTGGCTGTCAATGCCCGCGACGCCATGCCCAACGGCGGCCTTTTGCGCATCACCACGCGGGACGTCATCCTGGACAAACGCACCGCGACGCAGCTTGGCATCCACTCTGGAAGATACGCGGTGCTCAGCGTGTCGGATACGGGCGTCGGCATGAGCCCAGAGATCATCTCTAGGGCGTTCGAGCCGTTCTATACCACCAAGGAGCCAGGCAAGGGCACGGGCCTAGGTCTCTCGATGGTCTATGGCATCGCCAAGCAACACGAGGGTGCGGTCACGGTGCGCAGCACTCCGGGCGAGGGTTCGATCTTCGAGGTCCTGCTGCCGGTGACGCAGGACGACACCACTCCGGTGCGAGTGGAACCGAGGCGCCAGCGCGGTCCAACGGGCAGTCCGGCCACGGTGCTCGTCGTCGAGGACGATCCGGCGGTGAGAGGTCTGGTGACCGACCTGCTCGAGGAGAACGGCTACAGGGTCATCAGCGCTCGCGATGGGGCCGAGGGACTGCGGCTTGCCGAAGAGGTCGACGATTCCATCGACCTCTTGCTCACCGACGTCGTTTTGCCCAAGCTGGACGGCCGGGAGCTGTCGCGCCGCCTCATGGAAGCGCGGCCCTGCCTCAAAGTTCTGTTCATGTCGGGCTACACGGACGACGTGATGAGCGCTCCTCGCGAGGAAGACGAGGACCTGCCGTTCCTGTCCAAGCCGTTCTCCACCGATACGCTGGTCGGCCGCGTGCGCGAATTGCTTGATCGCGTGGAAAAAAATAAGGAGTAGCGCTCGTCTTGCCCGCGCCTCTCGCCTTTGGTAGGCATAACGCCAGCATGCCCAATCTGCGTTCCATTTCGTTGGTTCTCTACACCCTCCTCTTGGCGCTCGTCGCGCAGGTGTGCGTGCTGCTCGATCCGACCCGCAAGGTCTATGGCCTGTTGGCGCGGTTCGTCTGGGCTCCTATGATGCTGCGGCTCGCCGGGGTCAAAGTGCGGACCACCCTTCCGGCCGGGATCGACTGGTCGCGGCCGTTCGTCGTGTGCTCCAATCACCAGAGCCAGCTCGACATCCCGCTGCTCCTGGCCTGCCTGCCGACGGGTCTTAGGTTCCTGGCCAAGCGCAGCCTGTTTTTCATTCCCGTGTTCGGTTGGTCCATGTTCCTCGCCGGATTCGTGCCCGTGGACCGCGCGAGCCATAAAAGGACCCGGGAATCCATCGGACGGGCGGCCAAGTCCATTCGCAAAGGGCCTTCGGTCGTGGTGTTCCCCGAGGGCACGCGTACGCATGACGGAACCATGACGCCGTTCAAGTCAGGGGCGTTCGTGTTGGCGCTTCGGGCACAGGTGCCGGTGCTTCCCGTTGCCATCGTGGGCATGTTCGACATCGTGCCCAGGACCAGGCTCGGCGTGCATCCGGGAAACGTCGAGCTGCGGGTGGGGACGCCTATCGAGACCGTCGGCTTGTCTGCCGCGAGTCGGGACGAGCTGCGAAATCAGACCCAGGCCGCGGTTCGCGCACTCCTCGAAAGATAATTTTTTTTAAGCGATCCGCTTACGAGCCGAAAATTGGCCAGGGGATCTGCGGACTGATCTTATCGTCAGGATGTCACACTTCAGCGTAGCCCCAGGAACCAAGGTCAACATAGCGGTGCTCGCGGCGGAAGCGTCGGACCGACATTGCCAAGCATGCGTCGGG
>JALOQD010000322.1 GCA_025453525.1 Myxococcota bacterium | reverse complement strand
TTCTTCTTCTCGTTTCGATGCTCGAGGTATCCGCGCTATTCCCTAAACGCTCGGAGACTAGCCCTAGACCGCGAATGTGACAACCGTATGACAAAGGTGCACCGAGACGACGCGTATCTTTAGACCATGAATGTGACAATTGTGTGACAAGGTCGCAACAAGCTGGTTAGGAATCCGTGCGACAGGCTCATGGACAGCTAGGCAATCCGGCTGGGGCGCAGTCCGCTTCTCGTAGAGTTCGCAGCGCTGTCACTAAAACTTCATTTTTGGGGCGTAGAGTCTTCACCGCGTTGAAGCAATCCCAAAGAAGACACGGCGTCTTCGCAATAACCCCGATTGGAGAAGAACATGCGTTCGATAACCCTCGTTGGACTGTCCATGCTCATGGCGCTCTGCCTCATGGCCCTGCCTGCCTTTGCCCAGGAACCGGCGCCCGCGGAACAAAGCCCCACAGAAGCCGTGGCGCAAGAGCCTCAGGGCCCGAAGGTCGAGCCTTTGGCGGCTCCTGCCGCAAGCGCTGTTGTGACTCCAGAGCCGAAGGCCGAGGTCAAGCCACTCTTCGGCTTTGATGAGGGATTCTTCATGCGGACCGAGGACGAGAAGTTCAAGCTGCGTATCGGCGCCCAGGTGCAGACCCGCTTTAAGTACGAGAGCGTGCAGACCATCGACGACGCGGGCGAAAAGACCCGGGAGGGCGAGGTCAGTTTCTCGATCCCGCGCGGCCGCCTCAAGCTCGATGGCAATGCCTTTACCAAGCGAATCAAGTACGAGTTCCAGGCCGACTTTGGCAAGGGCACGGTCGGGCTCAAGGAATACTGGGTGGACGCCGAGTTCATCGAGAAGGCGCTCTTCCTCAAGGTGGGCCAGTTCAAGCGCCCGTTTTCACGCCAACAGATCACTTCGAGCAGCAGGCTCGAGATGGTGGACGTGGCGCTGACGGACAAGGCCTTTGGCGCGGGCTACGACCTCGGCCTGATGTTGCACAACAACTACACCAAGTCGCCGACCTTCGAGTGGGCCATTGGTGTATTCAACGGCGTGGGCGGCGACAAGCCGTGGTTTGAGGGTGATGTAGAGGGCACAGCGACGCCGAACGCGGAGGATCCAACAGTGATGGACGTCAGCGGCGAGGTGAGCCGCAAGGCGAAGTTCAACAATGTCCCTGTCACGTTCAATCCGCAGCTCGTGGCGCGTGTGGGTTTCAACACCAAGGATCTGAAGGGCTACGCCGAGGCAGACCTCGAGGGCGGACCAGCGAGGTTCGGGACGGCGATCTCCGCAATCGCGGACTTCGATGCGGATAACTCCAATGACGGTAACGTGCGCGCCGAGCTCGACTACATGCTCAAGGTGCACGGCTTCTCATCGACCGGCGGCTTCTACCTCGCGACTGCGCAGGACGACAAGAGCTTTTTGGACCAGAGCTACGCGGGTCTCGGTTGGCATGTGCAAGCCGGCTACGTGATCAAAGGGGTCGTGCAGCCGGTCGTGCGCTACGGGGCCTTCATGCCTGACGGCGGCGACAATGATCAGCAGGAGCTCATGGGCGGCCTCGCAGTCTACTTCTTCGGTCACAACCTCAAGTGGCAGACCGATGGCGGCGCGCTCATCAACCAGTCCGCTGATGGCAACCTGGGGAGCGGCCTCGTCCGCACCCAGCTCCAGCTCGCCTTCTAATAACACGGACACACGGACGAGCACGGACTTACACGGACTAACACGGACAGATGACAACGATAGAGGGGGAGATCGATCTAACTCCGCGGCGGCTGACCGTGGTGGTGCCGGACGATTTCGCCCTCGACAAGATAAATGACGTCTTCTGCGATGTTGGTGGCCTGGTCGGCCATGCGCTCTAGGGCGCGGGACAGGCCGATGAGATTGATGAGGGCTTCGGCTCTGTCGGGGTTTTCCTTTACCTTGGCCAAAATCTTAAAATACATCTCGCGGTGGATGGCATCGACCTCGTCGTCCGCATCTCGCACTTTCTGGGCCAGCGACGGGCTGAGCGTTACAAAGGCGTCGAGAGCCGAGCGCACCATCCACTGAGCCTTGCCAGCCATTTCTCGATACGGGAAGGGGATCTCGATGCAGCCGTGGTCGATCTGGAAGATGGCGCGCTCGGCAATGCTCGCTGCCAGGTCTCCGATGCGCTCGAGGTCGCTATTGATTTTGAGCACAGCCACCATGAAGCGGAGATCGCTGGCCACGGGTTGGTGAAGCGCGAGAATTTTTAGGCACGCTTCTTCCAAGTCCACCTCGGCGGTATCGATCTCCTCGTCGCGCTCGATGATGGTTCGAGCCAGTTCGCGATCGCGATTCTCGAGGGCCTTGATGGCTTGGTCGATGGCGCGCTCCACCTTGCCGCTGAGCAGGAGCAACTCGGTTTTGATCTTCTCCACTTCGCGCTGTAGCCTGTATTTCGCCGTCATTGGGGCCTTTCTGGGCCGGACTGGATCGCGCCATGCGAGCGCCTGTTTTGCGAGGCACGTAAAGCCGCGCGTCCGGAGCAAAAGTCATTTCAGCCGAACCGGCCGGTGATGTAGTCCTCGGTTTGTTGGTTCTTCGGCTTGGTGAACACCTGCTGCGTGAGGCCCATCTCCACGATGCGACCTTGGTAGAAGAACGCCGTGTAGTCGGAGATGCGAGCGGCCTGCTGCAAGTTGTGGGTCACGATGACGATGGTGTACTTGTCCTTGAGCGACACCACCAGCTCTTCGATGCGGGCCGTGGCCACGGGATCGATGGCCGAGGTCGGCTCGTCCATGAGCAGCACCTCGGGCTCCACCGCGATGGCGCGGGCGATGCATAGCCGCTGTTGCTGCCCTCCAGACAACGCGGTTCCGGGCTTGTGGAGCTTGTCCATGACCTCGTCCCAAAGGGCCGCGGACTTGAGGGAGGCCTCCACGCGATCGTGGAGCTCCGAGCGCGACGGCTTGTAGTGGATCCTGATGCCATAGGCCAGGTTTTCGAACACCGACATGGGGAAGGGCGTGGGCTTTTGAAAGATCATCCCCACCCTCCTGCGCAGCTCGATGAGATCGACCGAAGGTGACAAGACGTTTACGCCGTCGAGCAGCACCTCGCCTTGGGCGCGCTGGTCCCGATAGAGCTGGAAGATGCGGTTGTACACCCGCAGGTGCGTCGATTTTCCGCAGCCGCTCGGTCCGATCACGGCCGTGACCTTGCCGGTGCGAACATCGAGGTCGTTGTCGTACAGAGCCTGATGGTCGCCGTAGAAGAAGCTCAGGTTTCGAGCGCGGATCTTCATTTCCGAAAGCCCGTCTGTCGCGGCCTTGGCGCCTGTGACCGAGAGGGCTCTGGCTCCTTCGTTTCCGAGGCCGCCGCGCAGGTCCAGCGTGAGCGAGGAGGTGGTTGCGGTCATCATTGTTTCTTCTCCTTGAAGGCCACGCGGGCCAGGATATTGAGCGCGAGCACGCAGGCCATGATGAGCAGCGACGCACCCCATGCCGCTTGTTGCCAGTCCTTGTAGGGCGACATGGCGTAGTTGAAGATCGTCACCGTGAGATTGCTCGTGGGACCGGACAAGCTCGTGGGCCAGTACGGGCTCGAAAGCGCGGTGAAGAGCAGGGGAGCTGTCTCTCCACTGACCCGCGCGACGCTGAGCAGCACCCCGGTCACGAGGCCAGAGCGGGCTGCCTTGAACACCACGCCCAAGGTCACTCGCCAGCGGGGCGCGCCAATGGCCAGGCCCGATTCGCGCAGAGAGTCTGGGACGAGTCCCAGCATGTCCTCGGTCGTGCGCGCCACGACCGGCAGCATGATGATCGCCAGGGCCACGGCTCCGGCCCAACCCGAAAAGTGGCCCAGCGGGAGCACGAGAATGGTGTAGACGAACAATCCAATGAGGATCGACGGCACGCCCATCAACGTGTTGACCGCGAAGCGCACGGACGCGCCCATGCGGTTGTGCTTGCCGAACTCCGCGAGATACACGCCAGCGAGCACGCCGATGGGCACTCCGATGAGCGTGGCCACGACCGTGATGAGCAGCGTGCCGAAGATGGCGCTCGAAAGACCTCCTCCTGCGACGCCTGGAGGCGCGGGAAGCTGCGTGAAAAAGTCGACGCTCAGGGCGCCTAGACCGCGGCGCCCCACCTCGAGCAGAATCCAGCCGAGAAAGAAGATGCCGAGCAAGCTGGCGAGCAGGCTGAAGGCCTTTACGGCCGCATCCACCACCTTTCTCCCCATCGTGGGGCGCTTCTTCATGCCGAGCCTCCCAGGGTCTTCTTGATGTGGCGCAGCCAAGCCTGAGCGCCGAGCTGGATGGCGAGCGTCATGAGCAAGAGCACGAGGCCCAAGTACACGAGCGAGGAGAGGTACAGAGGCTCGGAAGCCTCGGTGAACTCATTGGCGAGAGTCGACGCGATGCTGTTGCCCGCGGAAAACAAGGACGGGTTGATGCGGTGGCTGTTGCCGATGACGAAGGTCACTGCCATGGTCTCGCCCACGGCGCGGCCCAGGCCCAGGAACAGCGCACCCACGAGGCCGATGGCGCCGTAGCGCACGGTGACCTTTCGGGTGACCTCCCAAGTGGTGGAGCCCATGCCGTGGGCTGCTTCCTTGACCACGCTCGGCACCATCTTGAACACGTCGCGCATCACCGCGGTCATGAACGGCAAAATCATGAGCGCTAGGATGATGCCAGAGGTGAGGATCCCGATGCCCATGGGAGCCCCTTGGAACAGCGGAAGAAAGCCGAGGTGCTCGCCCAGGAAAGGCTGCACGTGCGTTGCCATGAACGGCGCGAAGACGAACAGCCCCCACATGCCAAAGATGATGCTCGGCACGGCGGCGAGCAACTCGATGGCGCTGCCCACGATGCGCGCCACGGTGGGATGGGCGAGCTCCACGAGGAAGAGCGCGATCACCAGGGCCAGCGGGACTGCCAGGAGCATCGCGATGAGTGTCGAGACGACGGTTCCATACACGCTGGACAGGGCGCCGAACTCCTGCGTCACGGGGTTCCATGCGTCAGAGGCGAGGAACCGCAGGCCAAAGCGGCCCATGGCCTGCCTTGCGTTCAGGGCGAGCTCGACGAGCAGTCCAACCATGAGGAGCAGAACCGAGGCAGCCGCGATCAGGGTCAGGCCGCGAAAGCTCTGATCGGCCCGTTCCCCGCGACTCTTGTGAGGCAGGAGGCTCATGGCATCAAAGTGGAATCGCCGCGCCGTCCGGTCCCTTGAGCTGCGTCGCCCACTGGCTGCGAACGAGGTCGATGACAGCCTGCGGCATGGGGACGTAGTGCAGGTCCACGGCCTTGTTCGCGCCGCTCTTGAAGCACCAGTCGAAGAACTGGAGCATGGCCTTGGCCTTGACGGAATCGGGTTGGAGTTTGTGGAGCAGGATGAACGACGCGCCTGTGATGGGCCACGAGCCGTCGCCCGGCTGTTCCGTGA
Organism: Myxococcota bacterium; assembly: GCA_025453525.1. Classification (GTDB taxonomy): domain Bacteria; phylum Myxococcota_A; class Polyangia; order JAAYKL01; family JAAYKL01; genus JALOQD01. Next base: position 1,051 of record JALOQD010000322.1, on the reverse strand, counting down.
GCACCATGTAGAATCCCGCGGCGTTCTTCCAGTCGGCGCTGGCGGCCGCGGCCTGGAAGCTCTCGATGGTCGGGCCCACGAACTTGCCGGCCTGGTTTTGGAGGAGGGTGTGGCTCATCTGGTTCTGCAGGGCATAGGCGAACTCCACGTAGCCGATGCTGCCCGCGACGCGCTGCACGTAGGCCGCGACTCCCTCGTTGCCCTTGCCGCCCATGCCAGTGGGCCATTCCACGGCCTTGCCGGCGCCGACCTTGTCGTGCCAAGCAGGGGAGACCTTGTCCAAGTAGTTGGTGAAGATCCAGGTCGTTCCCGAGCCGTCGGCCCGGTGCACCACGACGATGTCCTTGTCCGGCAGGTTGAGGTCGGGGTTGAGCTCCTTGATGCGCTTGTCATTCCATTTTTTGACAGTGCCGAGGAACATGTCGGCGAGAAGTGCGCCGCTGAGCTTCATTTGGCCGGCGGCGATGCCTTCGAGGTTGATCACCGGCACCACGCCTCCCATCACCAGTGGAAACTGAATGAGCCCCTCTGTCTCGAGCTCGGCGGCCTCGAGTGGAGCGTCGGATGCGCCGAAGTTCACGGTCTTGGCCTTGATTTGGGCGATGCCGCCACCTGAGCCAATGGATTGATAGTTGAGCTTGGTGCCCGTGATCTTTTCGTATTCATGGGCCCATTGCGCGTAAATCGGGTAGGGGAACGTCGCTCCTGCGCCGGCGATGGAAACCGCCTGCGGCACGGGTTCGGAGGCATTCGCAGCAGGGACGTCTTGGCTGGCCTGGGGCGGAGTGCCTTGGCCACAACCCAGGGCCATGAAGGTCAAAAGGGCGAGCGAACACACAGCGATTCTTGCGAGTCTCATCGGGTCATCTCCTCGTGGGGTTTCATTGCGCCTGCCCAGACCATAAAGAACGGGTGTGACAACAATGTGACAGGCTCGCAAAAGCCTTGTGCCTTTGCTTAAGAAAAAAAGCCTCGGAAAATGCCCCCGTCTGCAACGCGGGATGCCTCGCTCCAAGCTTTCGCGAGGCACACCCGCTGCGCGCCGGGGTCA
>JALOQD010000321.1 GCA_025453525.1 Myxococcota bacterium | reverse complement strand
CAAGCCCTCGAGGGCAGGACGCGGCCCGCTGGGCCCGTCGACGACGACGTGCAGATCGCGAACGCGGAGGATGGGAGGAACCTCGACCATGGCAGCCATCGTACACCACGAGGCAGCCCTTGCGAAAATCGACGACCGCGAGAAACCTTGAGCCATCGCATGGTGGTAAGATTCCAAGAGTCTCGGTACCCTTGTGTCTGTTTATGTATTTCTCCTTCTTGATGTAAGGTAAACGAGACTTCAATCTGCTTCAAAGTAGTTGCGTCCCGAGCTCTTTTTTCGTCAAAGTTGTTCGTACAGTCAACGGCGTAGAAGAAAGACCCATGACCCAAACAGACGACTTCACCTGCGTGGAGGTGAGCCAATCAGAGGCTCACAAAGACCCGGCGTCGATTGTGCCGTCGCAGCGCTGCCCGATCGTCGGACTAGGCGCCTCTGCGGGCGGACTCGAAGCGCTCAAGAGCTTCTTTGCCGAGGTGGTGCCCGAGAGCGGCCTGGCCTACGTGGTCGTGGTGCACCTGTCGCCCCATCAGCCGAGCATGATGCCCACCCTGCTCCAGAGCATGACGCGGATTCCCATCGCAACCGCAGAGGATGGGGATGTCATCGAGCCGAATCATGTGTATGTCGTCCCGCCCAACAAGGAGCTCAACGTCTTTCAGGGCAAGGTGCAGCTCCTCGAGCGCCTGCCCAAGCCCTACTCCATGCCCATCGACGCTTTCCTGCGCTCCTTGGCTCAGGACCAAGGCGCTCTTGCCGCCGCGGTGATCCTCTCGGGCACGGGCTCGGATGGCACCCTCGGCGCTCGGGAGATCAAGGCCAAGGAAGGGCTCGTACTGGTTCAAACCGAGACATCGGCGGCCTACGGTGGCATGCCCAGCAGCGTCATCGGCACGGGCCTGGTGGATTTGGTCCTGCGTCCAGAGGAGATGCCCGCTCGGCTGGTGCACTACTTCTTCCAAAATCGAACGCTGATCGTCCCCGAGACCTCGCCCGACGCGAACGCGGGCCCGGAGCGAGGCGCGTGGATGAACAAGATCTACGGCATCCTGCGCAGTTGCCTCGGTCACGACTTCTCGGCGTACAAGTCCAACACCATCGAGCGCCGCATTGGCCGAAGGATGGGGCTCCACCAAATCGACGACCTCGAGACCTATGCGCGCTTCCTGCGCGAGAGCCCCGAGGAGGTCTCGGCGCTGTTTCACGATCTGCTCATCGGCGTGACCAGTTTCTTCCGCGATCCCGATTCCTTCGAGGTCCTAAGGGGCGTGGCCTTGCCGCAGCTGCTGGGCTCGATGCCCGACGCGACCACCTTTCGCGTCTGGGTGCCAGGGTGCTCCACGGGTGAGGAGGTCTATTCCCTGGCCATCGTCCTGCGCGAGCACCTCGAGGCCACCTCCAGCCGGGTCAAATTGCAGCTCTTTGGCACGGACATCAACAAGAGCGCCGTGGAGCGGGCGCGCAAAGGGATCTATCCCGGCAGTATCGCCGCGGACATGGGCGAGGAGCGGCTCAGGAAGTTCTTCCACCGCGACGGCGACGCCTTCCGCATCCGCGAGGAGATCCGCGACTGCGCGGTGTTCTCGCCCCACGATCTGCTCATGGACCCGCCGTTTTCCCGGCTCGATCTCCTGTGCTGCCGTAACGTGCTCATCTATTTTGGTGCAGAAGCCCAGCGCAGGCTGTTGCCCCTCTTCCACCACACCCTGCGCGATGGCGGGGTGCTCATGCTCGGCTCGTCCGAGACCGTGGGCGGCTTCACGAGCCTGTTCTCCCCGCTCAATGAAAAGTGGAAGATCTTCCGAAAGCGAGACGTCCCCCCTGCCCTGCGCCCAAAGGTCCACTTCCCGAGCGACACGACGATGCTCGAGCCGTTGCCGCGAAAGCCCCCGATCACCACCGCCGCGACACAACTCGAGGATGCAGGGCAAGCCACGCGACAGACGCTGCTCGAGCGGTTCGCACCCGCCGCGGTTCTCGTCGATGCCTCGGGCAACATGCTCCATGTGCACGGCCGCATGGGCAAGTACCTCGAGCAGCACCCTGGCACGCCCACCCTCAACATCGTCGAGCTCGCCCGAGAGGGTCTGCGAGGCGAGCTCTCCTCGGCGCTGCGCCAAGCGCGAACGACAAAGGCGCCGATCTCGCGCCGGCAGATCGTCGTGCAGGGAGGGCTCATCGACCTCCACGTCCAGCGGCTCGAGCCAAGCCAAAACGTCGCCGACCGCTACTTGGTCGTGTTCGAAGACCTCGAAACCCCCGAGCCTCGCGTCGACTCGACCGACGCCGAGGCTGCCGCGCCCGACGATTCCACGGCGCGCCTGGCCGAGCTCCAAAAAAAGCTCCTCCTGGCGCGAGAGAGCCACCAGAACACCACCGACGAGCTGGAGTCGAGCAACCAAGATCTCAAGTCGTCCATCGAAGAGCTCCAGTCCTACAACGAGGAGCTCCAATCTTCCAACGAAGAGCTGGAATCCTCCAAGGAGGAGCTGCACTCCCTCAACGAAGAGCTGCAGACGGTCAATGCCGAGCTCCAGGGCAAATTGGAGGAGCTGGCCACGGCCCGCGACGCCATCCGCAGCCTGCTCGACGGCACCCAGATCGCCACGATCTTTTTAGACAAAGAACAGCGCGTGCGGCGCTTTACGCCCCAGGCCAACGCCGTCGTCCATCTCATCTCTTCCGACATCGGACGGCCGTTCACGCACCTGGCTTCCAACCTGGAAAAGCCCGGCAATCTGGGCGCGCTCGTTCAGACCGTGCTCGACTCCCTTGTCCCCAAGGAAAAGCAGGTCAGGACGATCGATGGCGCATGGTATCTCATGCGCATCCTGCCGTATCTCACCAGCGAAGGCATCGTCGACGGTACGGTGCTGACGTTCTGCGACATCACCGACCTCAAGCGCACGCAGGAGCGACTGCTCGAGAGCCAGAACCGCTGCCACCCAGCCATCGAGCTGTCGTCGCTCGTCTTTGCTCAAACCGATCGGGAGCTGCGCTACACCTTTGTCCAAAGCTCGCGTCCGGACATCGACCAAAGGGGGATGCTCGGCAAGCGGGACGACGAGCTGGCGGACAACGAAGGCAACCGGCAGCTCATGGACCTCAAACGACAGGTGCTGCAGACCGAGCGGGCCGCGAGACAGGAGATCTCCTTCCCTTCGTCCGATGGCTGGAAGACCCATGAGATCGCCGCCGAGCCACTCCGGGACATCGCCGGGCAGGTCATCGGCGTGGCAACGTGCTCCTCGGATCTCACGCCCCATGTGGCGGCAGAGGCCAAGCTCCAAGCCCTGGAGGACGAGTACCGATTGCTCTTCGACGCCATCGACGAAGGCTTCTGCACCCTCCGCGTGCTGTTCGATGCAAAAGAGCGTCCAGTGGATTGCGAATTTCTAGGCATCAACCCGGCCTTCGAACGGCAGACAGGCCTCGAGAACGCGGTCGGTCGCGCCATGAAGGACGTCGCGCCAGAGCACGCAGACCACTGGCTCTCAATGTTCGGCCACGTCGCACTGACCGGCGTGGCGCGGCGCATGGAAAACCCGGTGACGCTGCTCAACCGCTACTACGACGTCTTCGCCTTTCGAATCGGCGAGCCTCAGGAGCGAAAGGTCGCTGTCCTATTCAACGACATCTCCGCTCGCAAGAAAGAGGAAAAATCCCTGCGCCACCTGGCGGTCATCACCCGCGACACCGCCGACGCCATCCTGGCGCAGGACCTGCAAGGGCGTATCCTTTCGTGGAACCCGGCGGCCGAGCGCCTGTACGGCTGGAGCGAGGCAGAAGCGCTCGCCATGAACATCCGCGAGCTCGTGCCTCGGGACAGACGCGACGAGGTGAATACCCTCGCCGTGCAGCTCCAAAACGGCGCAGCGCTCGACTCCCTCGACACCGAGCGCATCACCAAGCACGGGGAGCGATTGGCCATCCGCATGACAGCCACCTGCCTCGTGGACGCGGTGGGAAAGCCCTATGCCATCGCCACTGTCGAAAGAGCCGCGACTCCAAACCCGACCTTGAGCAGAGGAACCTGATGGACAGAAACGTCACACAAAAAGCCGCGACATCCTCGCTTCGAACGCGCGCCGAAGAAGCTCTAAAAGACCACGGCTCATCGAGCGCGGTCGTTGCGACCGAGCCTGACGAAATGGTCCACGAGCTGCACGTCCACCAGGCAGAGCTCGAAATCCAAAACGACGAGCTACGTCGCGCCCAATTGGAGCTCTCTGCCCTGCACCGAGAGTACGCGGACCTGTACGAGTTCGCGCCGTGCGGCTACCTGACCTTGAACCCTCGCGGCATCATCACGCGCGCCAACCTCACGGCCGTGCGGCTCCTCGGAGCGGATCGCCTTCGCCTGTTGTCCTCGGGCCTCTCCTTCTACGTTGCGCCGGGCTTCGAGGCCGCTTTGGGGAGCGCCCTGAAAAAGGCTGGACAGAGCAGCGTCAGACAGAGCCTAGAGCTACCGTTCAAGAGCGCCACCACAAACCCGACCTGGCTGCAGGCAGACATCGAGGCCCATCGAGACGACAACCGCGGCATCCTTCAATGGCGCGTGGTTCTGACCGACATTTCGGACCGTCGGAAGGCACAGGCCGCCGCGCTCGAGGCAGAGCGAGGCAAGGCCCAGGCAGCGCTGCTCGAAGCCGAAAAGAGCAAGGTGCGGCAGTGGCGCGGAACCTTCGATGCGATTGGGGACGCGGTGTGGGTCATCGGCAATGACCGCGAAATTCACACAATGAACGCCGCGTGCGCAGAGCTTTTTGGCAAGTCGCTCGACGAATTGGCCGGGCTCACCTGCTGCGAGGCGATGCACGGCGAAAAAGGGCCCATTCCGGACTGCCCGTGGATGAAGATGTGCGAGACCAAGGAACCCCAGCGCTTGCAGGTCGCGATCGCGGACCGGAGTGTGGAAGTGTCTGTCCACCCGCTCCTAGACGAAGGCGGTCGCCTGACCGGAGCTGTCCACATCGCCATCGACATCACGAACCAAAAAAGGGACGAAGCGGCCCGCGCTGCGCTCGAAGAGCAGCTTGCCGTATCGCAAAAACTAGAAGCCGTGGGGCTGCTCGCCGGAGGCGTGGCGCACGACTTCAACAACATGCTCGCGGCCATCCTGGGCAACGCAGAGCTCGCTCTGGGCGAGCCCGGTTTGAACGACTCGCTGCGAAAGAAGCTCCTGGCCATCGAGCAGGCTGGCGAACGCTCCCACAAGCTCGTCGGGCAACTCCTCGCCTTTAGCCGTAGGCAGATGCTGCAGCCCAAGACGATCGAACTCAACGCCGTCGTCTCGGAGCTCTGCGAGATGCTCGCTCGGCTGCTCGGCGAGGACATCGAAATCCGGCAGGTGCTCGCCCCGGATCTCTCGAGCATCACCGTCGACAAAGCACAGCTCGAACAGGCGATCATCAACCTCGCGGTCAATGCCCGCGACGCCATGCCCGGCGGCGGCACGCTCACTATCACAACCGCCAATGTCGATATCGATGAAGATCTCGACCAACCGCAAAGCAGCTTGCCAGGGGGGCCCTACGTAGAGTTGAGCATCAGCGACACTGGGCAAGGCATGGACGAACAGACGCTTGCGCATGCGTTCGAGCCTTTTTTCACCACCAAGGCCATAGGCAAGGGCACCGGGCTCGGCCTCTCCACGACCTACGGCTTCGTGAAACAAAGCGGCGGCGAGCTCAAGGCCCACAGCGCAAAAGGCCAGGGCACGACCTTCACGGTTTTCCTGCCGGTCCCGGTCTCGGTCGCGCCCCGAGTCTCCTTGCCGAATCCACCGAGTCCTCGCCTCGCTGGCACCGAGACGATCCTCTTGGTCGAGGACGAGCCGTTCGTTCGTAATGTGACGAGAGACATCCTTAAGGAAGCGGGCTACACGGTGCTCGTGGCGAGCAACGGAGTCGAAGCCCTGTCCGTCGCCGAGGCCTTTTCCGGCGACATCCATCTCGCGCTCACCGACGCCGTGATGCCTCGGATGAACGGCCGGGCCCTTGCCGACAAGCTCTCGACGGCGCGCCCCGCGACCAAGGTGCTCTTCATGTCCGGGTACAACGACTCGACCATCGTGCAGCGCGGAGTGCTCCACGCCGGCGTCCAGTTCATCGGCAAGCCTTTCCGGGGCTCAGAGCTCAGACAAAAGGTGAGAGACGTGCTCGACGAGCAACGGCAAGAGGTGTCAGACCCGCATGCGTGCGGCTTCTCCAAGGAGCAAGTCGAGAGCTCTGAGCGCAGATCCCACCGTTCCAACACCGATCCTAAAAGGTAAATTTACAGGACAGCATCTGCCCTTTTTTTAAAGGGGAAGATCCGTGATGACGATATGCGAACGGCCCTAAACCCCATGGGGCTTCACGGCGATGATCTGGTAGCAGGTGCTGGCCAAGCCCAGCTTGTCGGCCGCGATGAACGCGTCTCCGTTCCTCGTGATCCTCTCGAACAGGACACTAAAGTGCTTTGGCGCCAGATGCACTGTGGTGAGTGCATTGATGGCCGTGCGCGCGAGCCGGTAGT
>JALOQD010000320.1 GCA_025453525.1 Myxococcota bacterium | reverse complement strand
ATCCCGCAACAGCCGTTCCCGCAAACCGCGGATGGTGTTCGATAGCTGGGACTTGGCCTCGGGGGTCAGTTTGGTCATGCTTTTGTTTCCGCCTATACGAGCCGTACGCGTTTGCCGCTGGCGATGAGTGGGCGCAGGCGCTCGTCGAGCTCCTGGAGCAGCGCCTCGAGCTGCTTGATGTTCGTCAGCTCCCGCCCGCGGATGTTGTCCGGCACTTTGATGACGTCCACTTTGCGCACCTTGGAGAGCTCCTGGTCGAGCAGCTCGTTGGCGTGATCCTCGGCCGCGAGCAAACGCGAGACAAAGCCGTTCTTGAGCTCGGCGAGTGACGGAAAGAGCGACGCCTCGTCGGTGACGGTGATCACGCCCTCGATGGGCCGCAGCACGAGGTGCGACTGATCCGCGTCGAGCTTTTCGAAGTCGTCGCGGGTCTTAAGCCTGCCGAGCGCCTGTTCGACTTGCTGCGACTGGGCCGAAATGAGACTGCGGCGCACCTCGGCATAGCGTGCGCGGATGGCGTCGAGGGCAGGCTCGAGCTCCTGGATGTCTCGCCATGGCCGTTGGTGCTTGAGGTGTACCTCGAGCGCCTCGACCGCCGCGCCGACTTCGCCCTGCTCGCATACCTCGCGCAGTTGTTTCACATGGTGGTCGCGGACCTCGGCTGCTTTGAGCACCACGGAGAGAACGGCTTCGGTCAGCTCAGCGTTGTAGATCGCGAGCTGCTCGAGCCCGTCGCGCAGCTGGTCCAGGTTCTGCTTGACCGCGATGACGATTTCTTCGACTTGGCGCGTGCGCATGCACGCCTCGAGGGCGCGGCCGAGCTTGCCGAGCGCTGCGGGGGGCTCGGGCCGACCGGGCAGCCGCGAGAGGCGACTCTCAATGTGTCGCAGCGCCTCGCGCCGCTTTGGAAACTGGGCAAAAACCGCATCGGCGATGGGGTCGTTCTCCCGGTTGAGCTTGAGGTCGAGACGCTCCTCAAAGAACTTGCAGATGGCGATCCGGTCGCGGGATGAGAGCTCGGTCTCGTGCGCCGGGAAGATGTCGGCGCGGCCGAGACCCTCCTTGACCTTGCGGAACAGGTCTTTGACGCCCGGGTCGCGCACCGAGGTGATCTCAGGGCCTTCCTCGGGGCGGATGCGGATCTTGTTCGCCCGCAGCAGACCGGCGAGGCACGCGCTGATCACGTCCGCCGGGTAGCCGTAGGGCGGCTTGCTGAAGTGGTTGATGAGCGTGCTGCCCGAAGCGCCCGTCGCCTCGAGGTAGGCGAGGATACGGCTCGGCACGTCGCCGGCACAGCTTGCGATGTACCTGCCCGCGTCGAGGGACAAGATGCCGAGGCCGGCCTCCATGAACTTGGTCGAGGGGCCGGAGAGCTGCGGCTCGAGGAGCTGGGCGAGCTCGGTGTCGGTCACCGCGATGTCGGTGAAGTGCGGGTACATCTCGGGTACCCAGCGCTTGGCGACTTCGGTCAGGGCCGTGGCAAACGCAGCGCCGTAGTCCGATGGCTTCATGGAGCCGCCACGGAAATACACCGCACCGTCGAAGAACGACTCAGCCACCGCGTCGCGCATCCGCGTCTCGAGCCCTTCGGCGCGGTTCTGCTCTTCGATGATGAGCCTCTGCTTCTCGCGCGGGAGCGAGTCGCGCCTCCCTTCGTAGCGCTTGACCATGTGCCGCGACTGGAGCAGCTCTCGGGCGAGGTCTTCGATGCGCCCCGTGTCGCTGACCACCCACACGAGCCGTTCGCGCAGCGGGTCTTGGTCACTGCGTTGAATCCAGGTGCTCGCCGCGCGTTCCTCCCTGTTGCCGAGGAAGCGGAAATCGAAGGTCACAGTCGCGCCAGTGCGCGGATCTTGAATCCGCTTGTCTATTGCGCTGCGGCCATCCGAGTAGAACGCCGAGAACGGAAATGGGTTACCCTTCCACCGCGGACGGTCGGGGAGGCCGATCAGCTCCTGGAGCTTCTCGAACACGAGCTCGCTGCGCTTGTCCGGGGTGACAGGCACGTCGCGCCGCTCGCGGTCCCACTCCTGTCCGGCTGAGCTTTGGATCTTGTAGCCGTGCTGCGTCGAGTAGCCGAGCAGGCTCTCGGGGTCGGTGCGCAGCCTCTCGAGGGCCTCGCCGATCTCGTGGGTTTGATCGCCGAGTCCAATCCGCGAGTAGAGGCACTTGGCTACCAACTCCGTCGTCGTCGGCAGCTGCTCCTGGATCAGCTCGAGCAGGGCCACGGCCCGCGCGGCGCGCTGCGCCAGCTCATCGTCGCGGAACCGCGGGTGGTTGAAGATGCGCGCCAAGGCGGTCTGAACATCCGGATCGAGAGCGGTCTGCTGTACGGCGTAAATCGCGTCGAGGGTCACGAGCTCGCCAACCTCGCGCGTCGCGAGCTGCTGTGCACGGAACAGCTCGCCGAGGAGTTGGAGCAGACCACGGATGGCATGGTCGTCGCCCTGCACACGGGACGACCGGGTGCGTAGCGCCGTCGTGATCTGAAGCAAGAGGTCCACATGGCCCGGCAGCATCGGGTAGATCTCGATGAAGTCCTCTTCGGTGATCTCCTCGCAGGAATAGCCGTGGAGCTTGAGATCGGAACGGTGCTTGTGAAACAGCTCCCTCAGCGCAGGCTCCTTGTCCGCCCGTTTCTTGAGCAGCCGCTTGTGGACCACGTCGCGGATGTTGGTCGCGGCGAGGTGGACGCGGAGCTTTTCGGGAAAACGGTCCTTCAGCTTGCCGATGTGGAGCGTGTCGCCGCTGTCTTCGAGCTTCTGCTGGCCGGTCGCGAAGATCCACGCCGCGCCCTTGAGCCGCTTGCCGAGCTCGGAGACGAACGATTGGAGCTTGAGCATCCGGTTGTCGTCCTGGTGCACGTACTGGCTCACCTCGTCGATCACCAGGAACAGCACCTTGCCTTCGGCGCGGATGGCGAGCATGGCCTCGATGGACTCGATGGTCTCCATCGGCGAGGTACCCACGCCACCCTGTGCACCGGCGTGTGCGTCGATCCAGCTCGTCGGCGAGTCGTAGCGGTCGGGCATGATCACGTGCAGCACATGGGAGAAGTGGTCCTCGGCGAGCTCGTCGTCCTTGGCTTCGGACCAGGGCTTACCGAGCGTCTTCTGCCCTGCGGTGAGAAACTCGTTCCAGCAGCCATCGCGCTCGAGTTTGAGCTCCCACTGCGCCACGAGGTTGCTCTTGGCGCAGTATCCAAGCCGGGCCTGCACCCGGCGCAGCGCCGCGGTGTGGATGTGCTCGTTGTCGCGGGCGACCGCACCGATGTCGAACACGACGGCGATGGGATCGACCTTTTCAAGCAGCGCCTTCCAGGCGTCAACCAGCTCCTTGCGCCGCGGCGAATCATCGCGCCGCAGCAGCGCATCCGCGAGGGCCGTGCCGTCGTCGAGCTTGGCTCCATCGAGCGCCATGCCGAGGAGCTTGGCGAAGCTCGACTTGCCTGACCCGTAGAAGCCCGAGATCCACGATGCGGGCAGCTCGGGGCCGCTCGGTTTCTGTAGCTCTTTGACAATCCCGGTCAGCAGGCCGACAAAGCCCTCGTGGATGCCGTGCTCGACGCGCTTGGCGCGGGGATCGCCCTTGGGGTAGCCGCCGGTGATGATGTACTCGTCGACTTCCTCGCGCAGCTTCTTGGGATTCTGCTCGTGGAAATAGACCACCGGCGGGATGTCGCGCGTTACGTCTTTCTCGAACAGATCCTGAATCTTCATTGGCGTCCTTCCTACGGGTAGATCCGCGGGCGGTAGTCGCGGTCGGCCGGTAGCTCACCCATGAACGAGAGGGCATTCACGTCGCGGCGCTCTCCGGGGTAGAGCAGCACGACCGGGATGTTCTTGGTTTTGCCGTCGATGTGCTTGAGCAGCGCCGACGTCCGGAAGAACGGGTAGAGCGCGCCCGTGCGGCCCACGAAGACGAGGCTGCGCTCTGCCTGGTCCGGGTGCTGCTCGGCGAAGTCGGTGATCAGCTTGACCACGTCAGCGGCGATACCTTCTGGACCCTCGACGTAGGGCACGATCTTTTCCTTGAGATGGCCGAGGGCGCGAGCTGGGTCCTTCGCGTAGAGGCGACGCTCGCGGTCGACGAGGCTCGCGAGCACCGCATCCCCAGTGGCGCGGAGGCGCTTCATCATTAGGCTGTGCAGGGAGATCGTCAGCACGTTCCAGCCCTCAGACTTGAGCGTATCGCAGAGCTGCCGCACCTTTTGGCGCAGCTTGAACTCCTCGGAGGGGCGGTACGGCACAATGGCAAAGCGGTAGTTGCGCATCGTGCTGATCTGCGGCCCGTCGGCGGAGAGGACATCCTGCTTAAGGCCGGCGAGCGCCTCGTCGAGATCTGTTCTCGGTATCGTTTCTTCGGTCATCGCGTCGCCTCCGCCCACGCACCCAAGGAGGGGTACTTCCAACCAAAGTCGTCCACGTTGGCCACCCGCCAGTAGGTGATCAGCGGCAACGCGCTGAGCCGCGCCGTCAGGGTCGCAAGGTCGAGGCCGACCGAGGCGAAGTACGGATTGTCCGTCAGGCTGCCTTGGAACTGCACGCCGCGGAGCAGGTACAGCATGTACTCGAGCGCCGCGTCGGACACCCGCGGTACGACGGGCCTGCGCGGGTCGCGCTTGGGTGTGATCAGCCCTGCCTCGGAAGTGGCCGACATAAGCTTGCTCGCAAACTGGATGACCGTCGCGGAAGACCAGCGGTTGGGATACGTCGCGGTGACCCAGCGCGTGACCACATGGCGGTCGAACTCGGGCTTGAACGCCTCGCGGCGCTGCACGAGGAACTCACCTGTAAAGCGCCGGTAGATCGGGTCTGCGAGCTGGAGGTGCCAATGACACAACAACTGACGGGTTATCCGGTCCATGTTGTCCCAGCGTCGCAGCACCGCAAGCGCCTCGGGGAAGGTGTCGTAGCGCACGGAGAAGTTGGCGAGCAGGGCGCGCACACGCTCGAGGCTCTTGCCGCCGAACCAGCGCTGCTCAAATGCCTGGATGGCCCGCGGCCCAGTGGGCACGGACGGATCGAGATGCGCCCAGTAGGCGCGCGAATCCTCGACCCCAAGCGCGAGGCGTAAAAGGCGCGTATGCACCTCAGTCACTTCAGCGGGGCGGGGTATGGTGTCCGCGGTCGCCATCACTTAACCACGTAAAACGGCATCGGGTAGCTCTCGGCAAACGGCACCAGGCTCGCGGCCAGCTGCTGCGCCGCCTGTGCGGGCTCATCGGGCATCGAGCCCTTGAGCTGTCTGCCGCCGGGGACCACAGTGTGCTCGGCATTGGCTCCCGCTGGCTTCAGCACACTCGCCAGCGCCTCGACGGAGAAGTCCACGCCGAGCGGAAGCAAGAGAGGCAGGCACTCTGCGGGTGAGAGACCTGAGCGCTTGTGATGCGCGAGGCGGTCGCCGAGGTGCTCGTCGAACGCAAACCCCAAGTAGAACAATGTGCGCAGCCGGTCGGGATCGGGCTGCTGACCCCTGATCTTGGCGTCTGCGCGCAACGCAGCTTCGCGCACAGCTTCGAGGCCAGCAAAGACGTGGGTCCGCGGAGCGAGCCGGGCCATTAGGTCGCCACCGCCAGCGGGGTCGATGAGGTCAGTCCGCCACCAGCCAAGCCGCTTAGGAGAACAGCTCGCCTCTCCGGCCCAAGCGACCGTGAGTTGAAGCGCGAGGATTTCGTCGAGGACTGTGTTCGAAATCGGTGCAGCCATCTTCCCCTCCCAATACGAAGCGACAACTGACTCACGCCCGTATTTGCCACGGTCGTCGACCAACGAGTTCTGGACACGATTCTTTTTAGCAGGGAGGAGCTGGGTTGGGAAGTAAAGGAGGGTGTCTTGTACGAGAAACCTCGGCTCTTGGGCGAAAACGGCCAGGAACTCCTCTCGCTACAGTTGATTGCAGGGTTATCCTGTTTAAGTTCCCGGAGCGCTTCGCCGTAAATCCGACCAGGATTCCCAAGAGGAACATGGGCCATCTCCTCCTGCGTTTGGGCGCGGGTGAAGGCCGCGATGATTTGCGAAAAAGGCTCCGGTTGGTAGCCGCAACCTCGTGTCGAGCATCCTTTTCAACCTCATTCCTCACCCCACAACCCCACCTTTGCCCTCCTCGCCTCCGCCTCCGCCTTCTCAAACTCCGCCGCCAGCCGGCCCTTTCCATACTTCGTATAGAAAGCCGACCACCCCTGTCGCACGAGCTCGAGGTTCACGTTGAGCCCATCGGCGTGGACATAGGCGAGCAGCCTGCCAAAGCCATCTCGCTTCTCCGGTCCTTCGTTCTCAAACTCGAGGGTCACGTCGGCGCTGCGCACCAGGTACTTGAGCGCCTCCTTGGCCTCCTCGTGGCCCCGCTCGTTCTTCTCTGGTGTGTTGACGCGCAGCAGGCGCACGGTCTCGATGCGCTCTGGATCTTCTTGCCGCACCACGAGGGTGTGAGCGCGATCACGAAAAACGAGGGAGCAAATTGCAGGGAATATGATGGAGCGTCGGTGTTCATACGGGCGTCATAGTCACCGGGCCCGTCAGCGGAA
>JALOQD010000319.1 GCA_025453525.1 Myxococcota bacterium | reverse complement strand
ATGCCTATCAAGCACACCTCGCCGGACACATCATCCCGTCCATCGTGCCCAATCTCAACTAGGCAGAGACGGCCTGACAGGGGTGGGGTGAACGGTTACATGTAGACCTCCAGGGCGACATTCTCGCCCCAATGTTAGGTGTCTACAATTTCCGGGAAGCTCATCCATGGCTAGTTGCTGCTTTTCGTTTGCCGTCTCTCATGTGGCCATCCCTCAAAATGACTCCACCCACGGTGTCATGGAGGCCTCGGTAGTATCTTCCTACCGTCCACGAGAACCATCTTCACGACCCACCCCACGCCCCGGGCTCCACACTCTGCCCCGACTCGCGGAAGCAGGCGCTGGACCATTGGCCCGGTACGAACTCGAGCACGAGCACCCTGTCCTCTCGCAGGATCTCTTTGCACCACTCGAGGAACGGCTCGAAGGTGTGGCCCTCGAGCAGGGAGGCTCGGTCGGGGTAGCGCGCTATGTGCCCTTCTTCCTCGCACCACTGGCAGAAGTACCTGCCGTCCGCACCGCACTGCACCGCGAGGTCGAGATCCAGCAGCCTGTCGAACACCTTTCGCTTGTGGAGGACGTTCACGCAGATCGAGCCGTCCCATGCGACGACGCGCAGCGCCTTGGCCTCGGGGAACCGGTATTCGTGCGCTCCGTTCTTATGCCTGCGATGCAGGCGCAACGGCGTGGACAGGCGCGCTTGGTTCTTTTCGAGCCACTCGGCGAACGGGGCGTTGTTTGAGATCCGCGGCGTCATGACCTAAAACCCCACCCTCCTCTGCCTCGCCCCGGGCTTCCACGCGCACTCCTCCTCCAGTCGCTCGAGCAGCGCCTCGGGCTCGAGGGCCTTTCCGGTGAGCCTCGTTCGGTTGAGCACAGCGGCGAAGTCTCCGGGAGCTAGGGTGGCGAGGGGCTCGAGCCTTTGCTGCCACGCAGCGAGGGCTCGTTCGTCGAGCTCATGGCCTGAGGCGCGGCAGGCGTTTTGGAACAGGCGCAGGCACTGGTCGAGGGCGGGGTAGTCGAAGCGGATCTTGAGGGCAAAGCGGCGGAAGGCGGCCTGGTCGAAGTTGTCGATGAGGTTGGTGGAGCACAGGAACAGCCCTTCGAACCGCTCCATCTGCACGAGCAGCTCGTTGACTTGGGTCACTTCCCAGCCGTGGGAGGCGTGGGCTCTGCTGTGGAAGAACGAGTCGGCCTCGTCGAGCAGCAGGATGTCGCGCTGGGGGTCGACGCTGCGGAACATGCGCCGCAGGTTGGCCTCGGTCCCGCCCACCCACATGGACAAGAGGTCCGAGGCGAGCTTGGTCACGAGGGTGCGTCCGAGGGTGGTGGCCAGGTGCTTGGCAAAGGCGGTCTTGCCCGTTCCCGGCGGGCCGTACAGACAGATGGCGCCTCGCTCGGCCTGGTGCAGGGAGTCGACGAGCCGTGGAAGGTCCTCGGAGGCGCGCAGACTCGCGAGATCGTACTCGAGCTCGAACGCCCGCTCTTTGAGAGGCGGCAGCGCGAGCGCCTTGCCTTTGAGCGCGAGGCTCATGGACAGGCTCTCCTTCACCGCCACCTCGGTGGGTACGTCGTCGTCAGGAGCGATGAGCCGGGCCACACGAGCTGCCTTGCCGATCTCCGCGGGGGCGAGATCGTCTCGCTCGGACAGGGCGTCGAGCAGGCACGGGTCGAGCTTCAGCTCGCCCAGATGCGATTCGAGGATCTGCCGCCGCACCGGGCGCGGTGGCACGTTGACCTCGACGGACAAGCTGAAGCGCCGCAAGAACGACGGCTCCACGCGGCTCACGTCGTTGGCCACCCACAGGGCTGGCACGGGGTTGTCTTCGAGCACGCCGTTGAGGTGGGCCTTTTGTCCCTCGTGGCGGCCTCGGCCGAAGAAGAACGACCGCTCCGATCTGGGCATCACGTCCTCGGCCTCGTCGAACACCACCAGGGACCTCGGCCTCCTACTGAGCGCCTCTTGGGCGAGCAGGTAGGAGACGAGCCGACCCTCGGCGGTCTCGGTGTGTTTGGGTCCGAGGGCCGACACCTCGAACAGCTCGGCACGCGCCTGTTTACCGAGCACTCGCGTGAGCTCGGTCTTGCCCGTGCCGGGCGGGCCGTAGAGCAGGATGTTGATGCCCCGCTCGCGCCCCTCGAGCGCCGCGCGCAGGGTTGCGAGCACCACCCGCAGCGGCTGCGCCAGATCCGGAAAGCTCTTGAGGTCGAGAGGCGAGCGGGGCGGCCTTCGAAACACCGCGTCGAGCAGGGCTCGCTTGGAGGAAAAGTGCCGGGAGAGCAGGTCCGCCAAGTCGCCGTCGAGATAAGGCGATTGGCCGCGCCGTCCCTGGCGAAAGCTCGCGAGCCGGTTACGGACGATGAAGCCGCTTGGGGAGATCGCCGCGCGCACCGCGTCCACGGGAACGTTCAACACCGCGGCGAACTGCCGTGAGAGAGTGGTTGTTCCTCCCTGCATGGAATCTATGAGCCAGCTGACGCTTTGGTGATGGACCGCGGCGCACAGCAGGCACAGGAGCTCGCGCTCCGCCCGGCTCAGCTCGAACAGCTCGCCGAGGCGCTCGATGTTGACGAAGTAGCTGTCGCTGCGACTCGCCTGTCGACCGCGAGAGGTCGCGGCCAACTCGAGCACTTTGACGAGCGCCTTGTCGAGGACATCGTCCCTCTCGTAATAGCTCGACCCATCGAGGTCAAAGCCCAGGGACGAAACCCTGGAGGCATCATCGAGCATCGCGCGGCGCTCGGAGGCGCGACCGGCGAGCTCGATTCTGCGGGCGACCCACACGGCGAGCTGATCGCGCTTCAGGCGAAGGCGGGGCGCTCGCGGCTTGCGAACCTCGGCAGGGCAACGTCGGTTGGGCATAGGGCCTTCGACCTCCTTCCTCTCTCGGACAAGGTAAGCGAGGCATCGGACAGGATATGTCGCAGGGATATTCGAGAGAAAGGAGACCTACCGATACTTGTCGAGGGCCCGCGTTAGGCTCGCGGCCACCCTGTTTCGCAGCGCCTGTGGCGAGCGGACTTCCACGTACGGCCCAAAAGAGAGCACGAAGTTCTCAATCTCGAAGTCGTCGTCTTCGGCAGGCACGCGCAGGGTCATGAACAGTCGGCCGTCTTCGAGGGCGCGCAGCTTCTGGCTGTGGTGAAAGCGGCGGATGCGGATGAAGTCCGCGCTGCCGGCGTCGAACACGAGCTCCACCTTGGTGGGCTTGCCGGTCTTGAGGAACAGGGCGCTGTCGAGCAGGGTCTGCGGGTCGTAGTCCACGGGCAGCTCGAACGACGTGCCTTTGATGGACTTGACCGCGGTCATTCGCTCGAGGGCCAGGGTCGACAGATTGCCGCTGTCCTCAAACGCGGCGAGCAGGTACAGGCCGCGACGGAACGCCACCAGGGTGTAGGGCAGCACCGTGAACTTGGACGTCTTGCCCGAAACATTGCGATAGGTCACGGCGAGATGGCGGTTGCGCAGCAGGGCGTCGAGCACCTCGTCGAGGCAGGCCACGTGACGGTGCTGCAGCTTCTTGGGTCCCTCGCTCACCAGATGCACCCGTCGGCTGAGCTCCCGGGCGGTTATCAGGTCCTTGTCCTTGTGGAGCTGCGCCTCGATCTTGCCATAGACCTTGCGCAGGGAGTCCTCGAGCAACGTGCCCTCGAGAAAGTCGAACAGCCGCCGACCGAGAAACAGGGCCATGAGATCCGTGATGTTGTAAGTGACCCGCACCGCGCGGCTCGGCAGGTGCCACAGGTTCTCCCCGCCATCGAGCTTCTCGGCCTTGAGCTCGAGCCCATAGGTGAGCCGCAGCTCTTCGAGATCGCGGTTGACCGTGCGCCGGTTCACGCCGTAGTCGGCCATGATCCGCCCCACCGTGAGCCGCGCGTGCTCCTGGACAAACGCTTGGTGCAGCTGGTGCAGTCGTTCGTGCTTGCGAATGTCGGGCATGGGGTCCTCCCTTTTGGAGGAACCATGAGACATTTTTAGACGCAGGCCAACAGCGGTTAGCCATCGACAACCTCGTCGAACCGGCGGAACCGCTGATGGAAGCGGACCTCGACAGTGCCCAAGGGGCCGTTGCGGTGCTTGCCCACGATAATCTCGGCCTGGCCCTGTTTTTCGCACTCGTCCTTCGTGTAGACCTCATCGCGATACACGAACAGAATGACATCTGCCACCACCTCGATGGTTCTGGACCCCTGCAGGTCGTAGAGAAGCGGCCGCTTGTCTGGGCGCGATTCGAGGTTGCGGTTGAGCTGGGACGTGACGACGACCGGCACGTTGAGCTCTCTGGCCAGCTCCTTGAGGGCGACCAAGATCTCGGCGAGCTCTTCGCCCCGGGACAACCTGCGATCGCCGCTCATGTGCAAAAGCTGAAGACAGTCGATGATCACGAGGCCAAGGCCACAGGCGGCGAGGAGCTGTCGGCACTCCTTCGCGATACTCTGGGCCGTCATGTGCGCCGTATCGTCGAGGAAGAGCGGAGAGCCCGACAGCTCGGTCGCCGCTTGCACCAGGCGCGGCCAGTCCTCCTGGTTGAGCTGGTTAGCGAGCATCCGCCACGCATCGATCTGGCCCTCGGCGCACAGGAGATGACGTGCGAGCTGATCCCGGCTCGCCTCGCGGGAGAAGAACGCTACGGGCTGGCCAGTGAGCTTAGCGGCGCTCCGCGCGACAGACAGGGCGAGCGAGGTCTTGCCCATGGCCGGGCGTCCAGCGATCACGATGAGATCCGCACGCTGCAGTCCCCCGGTGATGTGGTCGAGCTGGGAAAAGCCTGTGGGTACGCCCGTGAGCGCTCCGCTGCATCCGGCAGCGGCCTGGAGCTCCTGAACCGTCTTCTTCATCACCAGAGCGAGGTGGATGCATGGCGTGGCCGTGTTCTCCAAGGCTTGCACGAGTTGCGAATCTGCTGGGCTTATCATGGCGGTGTCCTTTCCCTGAAGGCCGATCGACCGGCTGGGGACAAAGTACGACAGGGGTAGGACAGGAAATGACCCATGAACGACCAAACGCGCGGCTGGTCCCTAGCGCCCCTCCTCCACCGCCGCGATCAGCGCTCGCAGCTCTTCTGCCTGCCGCGCCTTGGGCACATCGACGAATGCGACATACGGGTGACCGGTGGCTGCGAACCCCCGCGCGGCAAAGTGGGCGAGGAAGTCGAGCTTGACGGCGCCGCGGGTGTTGCGACCGCAGTAGAGCCGGCGGCTGCGGTGCACGATCACGGACACGGGTTTGTCGTGTTTGCGCTGGGCTCGCAGACCGTAGTGCTTGAGCGGCACGTGGAAGGCGTCGGCGAGGTACACGATCACCACATGGGCGTGAAGTTCGATCCTCGCGGTCTCGAGCACCCGGTCCACCTTGGCAGCCTGGCCTTGCACGGTCCTCCCGATGACAACCATGGACTGGTCTGGAGCCTCTCCCCGCGGCGCCGCGGCAATCACCGCTGGCAGCTCGCACAGCATGAACGATATCTGGTCCCAAGCCTCACCCAGTCCGTCGAAGATGCGCGTCCACTCGGTCTCAAACGCCGGCACGCACAGGGATCGCACGAACACCATGGGCGTGGCGACGCTCGACACCAAGCCGCGCCGCACGAGCAAGTGCATCGTTGTCGTGGGCTCGCTGTGCCCAGGCAAGATGAGCCGAACCTCGGACGGCGGTGCGTCGGTGGCCCGCACCGGATGATGATCGACCCAGGTGATCGCGACGTCCGGTAGGCTCGGCACGTCCGACCAACTGGAGGGAGTCGGGATATCGAGTAGCCAGACGTGGTCGCCGGGTTGCGCGCCCACGGTAGAGATCAGCGAACAGGCGTCCTTGCTCTGGGTTGGGTGCAGGTGACAGCGCTCAGCACCGAGCTCACAGACGAGCAGCGCGGCCGAGCCCCAGCCGTCGCGGTCGAGGTCATGGATGAGGTGGTGTTGTGGGTTGGTCATGGCGAAAGCCTAGCGCAGGTTGTGGACCGACGGAGGGGTCAATCCAACCCAATTGACATATAGCGCGGCCACACCTTTGCCCAGTTCGACAAGGGATCGATAATTTACCCGGTCGTGCGAGGTCTTTGGCTGCGCTCGCGACGGTCATGCGAGGGGGTTGCCGATCTCCGCGTGATCAGCGGGATGTCTTTGCAGAGTTGAGCCCGGCCGGCTGAGGCCCTCAGGTCAGCGAATACCGCATCGAAGCTTTCTCGCCCTGGGTCTTAATCTGATTCTTCTCGCGCATTGCCTTGAGCTGCAGTCCGATATTGCGGGACGGCATGCCCACATGCTTGGCGATGACCTTGGCAGATGACCAGGGGTTGTCTTTGAGGAAGCTCAAAATGTTATTGAGCAGGCCGTCGCGCTCGTTATTGGTCAGACGCTTGCCGGAGCGGGCACCGGTCCTAGGGGAAACACTTGATGCGCCGAGCATCCGAGACAGGTCGGAGAAGCGAAGGCCTGTGAACCAGGTATCCCAACCCTCGGATTGGGCCTCTTTTATGACATCGTCGATGGTGGTGTTGGAGTTGGCCAGCGAGGAGATTTTGTCTTTGAAGAACTCCACGCGAACCATATTGGCGCCGCCTA
>JALOQD010000318.1 GCA_025453525.1 Myxococcota bacterium | reverse complement strand
CGGAACCCCTCATTACATGTCGCCGGAACAGGCTGCCGGCCACAGCGACGTCGACAGCCTGACCGACATTTACGCCGTGGGAGTCATGCTCTACGAGGCGCTGACCGGGGCTCGACCTTTTGACGGCGATTCCTACAACGCAGTCATACACAACATCCTGACGGCGCTCCCCAGCGCGCCATGCATGCTCGCGCCCGGGATGCCACCAGCGCTCGAGTCCATCGTCATGAAGGCGATGTCCCGACTGCCGCAGCAGCGGTTTTCCTCGGCGCGGGAGATGCGAGCCGCGCTGCTGTCACTCCCTCTTGTGGAGGAACACGCGGCGCTGACTCAGGCAAAGCTCGACTTGGAGAGGCGCATCTCCAGCATTCCGGCAGCGGTGCGAGCTGAGGAGCCGGTATTGGTCGAGGCTACAGAGGTTGGAACTGCTGCGTCTGGCGCGTCGCTCCCGCGGCCCAGAAAACCTCTCACGCTCAAGTTGGTTGGGGTGGCCAGCATCGCCCTCGTCGCGTTTGTCGTCGCCGCAGGTTGGAGCAGGTCGAGCGGCTCTCCCCCCAATACGTTCCATACGGCGTTTTCACCCAAGACCAGGCTGGCGACGATCAGGGTGGAGACGAACGCGCAACTGTCGAGCCTGAAGCCGAAACCCTTCCCGCCATCCTCGGCCGTACGTCAAAAGCCAGCCAAGAAGCAGCTCAACTCCGCGCATCCTGGAGGTGGCCCAAAGACGAACGACGATGCCGCTCGAGGTGGCCGCGTCCGTGCTGTCGCCGATTCGCCGTTGGCCGGGAACTCGGGCGCGGAAATTGATCCGAATTATGAGTAAGCACCAGACAAAAGGCCTTTGTTCGAGGCGCCCAATGTTCCTCTTTTGGTGGGTCATGGTGACCTTGGGACTCGTGCCGATGCAAGGACTGTGGGCCCAAGAGACAGAAGGGGCGCTTGCCGCGACCTCCTCGGAAGCCCAAGGCAAGGCAGAGGACGAGGCCAGACGAACGTTCGATGCCGCCGTGGCTCTGTTCGCCAAGCGAGACTACAAAGCCGCGCTCCAAGAGTTTGAGCGTTCCCAGGCGCTGTCGCCCAAGCCCGTGGTCCTGTTCAACATCGCCATGTGCCACAAGGCGCTCGACAATTTCGTGCAGACTGCCGAGCTTTTGGAAAGCTATCTCGCAGATGGGAGCGATTCGTCGCCGTGGCGGCGCGCCAAGGCCATGAAATCGCTGGAGGAGCTCGATCTCAAGACTGTTCGCATCGAGCTCGACGTGGCGCAGGCCGATGCGAGGGTTCTGCTCGATTCTTCGCTGCGAGGCACTACTCCGCTGAAGCGACCGATGCGCTTGCTCCCTGGAGAGCACGTGGTTCGAGTTGAAAAGGACGGCTTTGCGCCCTTTGTCACTCTTGTGGATGGCGCCGCAGGAGACTCGCTGAGGTTCGATGTCTCATTGCAGCCGCTCGCCAGCGACCAGAAAGTTCTTCCGATGCCGTCCGTTTCTTCGCCTGAGCCGAATGTCGAGGCGCCTCTGACTCAGCCGTTGCCACGGCCTCCGCAGGCCGTTTCACGAAGAGCCCTCATCACCGGGATTTCAACAGCGGTTCTCGGCGTCGCGGCCCTCTCCCTGGGCGCGACCTTTGCTGCGGTTCGCGAGAATGGCGACGTTGAGGACGCCCGCGCGGCGGTGAAAGACCGAGATGCTGCGCAGCTCGCCGATGTGAATGAGCGAGCCAGAGCCCACGAGGTCATTTCCGCCGCTTCGTTTGCCGTCGGCGCAGTTTTGGTGACCACGGCCATCGTGCTCATCGCCACGCATCGGCATCGCGCCAAGGAGAGCCGGAAGCAGGATAGGTCGGGATTGAAATCTGCGATGGGAGCCCTTGGCACGCCTATTGCTTTCTGATGGAAGGCCAGTTGAGGGAAACAGCATGACACATTCTCGAGTATTGAACCTTGGTATCTTCTTTTTTTTAGGTGCGGCAGCGCTCGTCGTGCAGCTCGGATGTACACCGCTGCCCGGCATTGTGCCTTGGGACGATACAGAGCCAGAGAGCTCTGTCACGCAAGAGACCGACGCTACCGACACCCCTCCGACGACTTGGGGCCGAAGCTTCGTTCACATCGGAGGGTTCATGGGAAGCGTGCGAGGCCAGATTTCTCGAGGATGGATCGCGGCCAGTGGGGTGCCAAACCAGGGGACGTTGACCGGCGCCAGCACACGGTTGCGCATTGTCGTAGGACCGACGGACTCACCTGTTCCCGTAGAGCGTTAAGGCGAGCGCAAGAGTAAATGAGGATCATGATGAAGAAACTATCGATTGCATCACTTGTGTTTCTAGGTGGGTTCCTCGCGACGGGTCGCGCAGCAGCGAGCGTGCCCGATCTCATTCCTGTCGGGGGATACCTCACTGACCTCGCAGGACAGCCCCTCGAGGGACAACACGATCTCGTGTTCTCCTTGTGGAGCGCGCAGACCGGCGGCGATGCACCCCTGTGGTCAGAAAGTTACGAAGACTACGAGCTCGAGGGTGGTGTCTTTACTGTCTACCTCGGCGAGGTCACTTCTCTCAACTGGGAAGGGGCGACCGGCGCGGACGAACTGTGGCTGGGCGTGCAGATCGATGAAGAGCAGTACCCTGACCGCATTCGAGTGGGAGCCGTCCCCTACGCTTTCGAGGCGCGAACGTGTGAGGAGTTCCCCCAGATGGGGTGCGAGGTGGGCAAGTTCATCAGCGGGTTCGCCGAAGGCCAGCCTGTGTGCGCGCAGATTGGCTATTCCCAGATTTCCGATGCGCCGACGCCGACGGCCTATACCGCTGGGACGGGGTTGGTGCTCGTGGGATCCACGTTCTCCATCAGCGATTCTTGGGTCGCCGATGTCCTCATTGCGGATCTTCTGGACGATATCTACGTGCGCCGAGGCGAGGCGGGCTCTGTCACAGATGGGATGCTGGCAGGGGGCATCGCACCGTCCAAGATCGCGGGAACAGCCCTCACATGGTCGGACCTCGGCCAGTCCCACGGCATCGACGCGGATATGATAGACGGTTTGCACGCCGACGCGTTCTCTTTGTCGGAACACACTCACAGCGGTGTGGGTTTCGACGCAGACATGCTCGACGGCTACGATTCAGTGGACTTCTCGCTCGCGGAACACGACCACGGACAGCTCTACGTCGCCAAGTCGCCGACGACGATCATCGTGCCTGCCACACCCGATCCCGTGGCCAACGGCCAAGCGCTGCTCAGTGCCATGGCTGCGATCACCGATGCCTCTGCGTCCAATCCCTATGTGCTGCGTCTCGAGGCCGGCGAGTATCGTTTCGAGGTCGAAGGGGTGCCGACGCGCCTGATGACAAAGGCCTACGTGGACATCGAGGGCGCTGGCAGGAGCGCCACGCTCCTCGTCTCGCGCGGCCCGATCACGAACTCCAGCACGGTTTACATTGGCTCGAACTGCACTGTTTCTCCTTGCGTGTCTCCGACCGGCGGACCGATGGAGATTCGCAACCTCACCATTCGCAACACCGGAGAAATTTTCTGCACTGGGTCGAGCTGCGAGGTTATCGCCATACGCGCATACAACAGCTATAGCATGTCGAATGTGTCGGTGGAGGCGTATGCCACTCATTCAGACAATTTGAACGAAGTCATGGCGGTGTTTCACTTCAACGGTGGCTCGGTGAAGTTGCGCAACGTGTCCATCCTCGCCAAGTCACTGGGCAGTAGGGTCAAGGGTGTCAGGGAGGATATCAGTATTCGCTCGGACTATCGCGACGTTTCCATCCAGGTCATCTATGGCGGGGCTGGTGCTGCAACTGTCGAGGCCTATGGCTACCTCAACGATCGCTCGACGACCTTGCGTATTGCGAATTCCAGCATTTCAGTGGCGCGCGACGTGACTTCGAGCACATCGGCCAACGCAACTGCCATGATGCTTCGGTCCTCGACGGCACGAGTCGAGAACGTCGTCATCAGCACATGGGGCGCTGCCACGGTCGTGGGCATGGACGCAGTCGCCTCGACGGTAACGGCAGTGGGCACCGAGGTGACTGCCTCTGGAGGGACGAGCACGACGGGTGTGCGCACATCGGTGACCAGCGGCAGCGGTCGGGTGGAGCTCCACGGTTGTCGCGTGGTCTCGAGCGGCAAGTCCTTGAGCAACGGCACGAACGTCTTCACCGGGGTCTCGAGCACCCTGCTCAGCGGCACGTCGCCTACGAACACGGGCACGCTGCGCTGCGTCTCCGCCTTCGATCAGGACTTCAATCCGCTGACCTGCTCTTAATAAAAATCGAGGATGCTTCAGACCACGGCCTTGTAGCCGCGGATGAGCAGAGAGCCGCCGATCTCGCGGACGAGGGGGAGCTTCTCGAGCAGGCTGGTCAGCTTTTCGACCGGCGGGATGAGCGCCTCTGGAATGGCCGGGTGCAGAAACTCATGGGGCCAGATATTCACGTCGACAAAGCCGATGCGCTTCATGGAGCGTTCCAGCTGGAAGCGCACGAACGCGGTCTCGTCCGGGGAGGCGCCTGCCCATTTGCGGACCACGGGGATGTTGCGCTCGGCCCAGATCTGGGGGTTGACCATGTTCGGCTCGGCAAACACCATCAGGCCGTCGGGGCGCAGCACTCGGAGCACTTCCTGGAGGGCGCGTTCCACCTCCAGGTGATGAAGGATGGAGCTGCCGAACACCACGTCGAAAGAGGCGTCGGGATAGGAAAGCGCGTGGGCGTCGGCGATCTCGAAGGTTACGTTAGGGCTCCTGCACTCTTGTCGAGCCATGTCGAGCAGCTCGTCCGAGAGGTCTGTGGCGACGATGTCCGCGGCGCTGCTGGCCACCATGCGGGTGAATAGCCCCGTGCCGCAGCCGATTTCGAGGGCTCGTCTCCCGGCGGTCAGCTCCTTGGCAATGAAGCTGGCTCGCCTTTCGGCTCGCCGTTTCCCTGCTGGCGAATCCCAATTCCACACGGCCTCTGCGCCGTTTGAAGTCAGAAAGCGACCGTGGTCTTTTTCGTGCTCGAGGCGGCTGCTCATGTCGACGGGCCTGCTCATGGCTTGCGGTCCTTTCCCATTGCCATTTCTAGAATTTGACAGCGTTCGAAGCGGTCCCGAACCGCGCAACTCTGCTCGTGCGTCCGTTCTGCACGAGTCGCCAGTAGTACAGGCGACCTGGTTCGAGATCGTTCAAGCTATGGGTCGTCGCCGTGGTGGGCTTGTCGACGAACGGCTTGGCAAAGCTCGGGTCATCCATGGATACTTGCACGCGAATCTCGCCCTCTCGATTGCCCTTGGACCACTCGAGCTCGATCTGTGTTTTGCCCAGCTCGTAGTCCTGGGGCGGTCCCTGGGGAGCCGGACCGACACCGACGACCGCCACCTTGATGAAGGAGAAGGCGAGCATGGAGATGAGTGTGATCGCGATGAGATAGTCGCGGGACCAACCCCAAACCTTTGATATGGTTTCCACAGAAATCATGACGTTTTCATACCAGAAGATGGGCTGGAAATCGAGCCTTCAGACGAGGGAAGGCAGTTTGCGGTGACAGGGAAAAAAATCAACGACCCGCTATAGCGCCAAAATCAGGTGTTCCCGTGAGAACCGAGGACTGTTTGAGTCGGTCCGTTCGATGTCCGAGTTCCGCAGGTTCGAAGGGGAATGCCCGATTTTGGGTTCTTAGCGGGTCGTTGAAAAAAATGAAGGGGTCTCTGTCGATTTTTGTCCACTCTTCTGCCTGCGCGGCCGATATAGAGTGGCACAAGGAGAGGCTTCTTTCGACAAAGGGCCAAGGAGGAAACGATGAGCGAGAACTGGCCGTCAAACGACAAGCTCGGTGAGTACGCCCGCATCGACGGCGACGAGATGAAGCGGTTGGCAGCGGGGTACCAGCACACGGCAGAATGGGCCGTGGATGTGCCGACCTATTTGGGGACGTTTACCCTGGGCGCTTCGGCGTTTGGCGTCACCACGGTCATCGGCCCGGACTTCTATAGCTGGGACTACAGTAGGGTACGCTATCGGTATTCGATTTCTTGGGCGAGTTGGGGACAAAAGGTCGCCATCGAGGCTGGCATCGAGCTCATGGGCTATGCCGTGGGCGAGGTGCGCACGTTCGAAACCCCGGTTGACCTCTCGTTCTTGACGCCCTTTACCCAAGATGTCCTGCGAGCCGTGCAGACCGTGCCCTACGGAACGACCATCACCGTGGCGCAGCTTGCGCAGCTCGCGGGTCATCCGCGAAAGGTCGCGCCGGTGCTGAGGGCCGTGCGGTTCAACCCCGCGCCGATTTTTGTGCCGTGCCACCGCATCGTTCCCACAACTGGCGGCACCGGAGACTGGTCCGGTATCCCGGGGTTCAAGCAGGGGCTGCTCGCGCTCGAGGGAGTCGAAGTCCGAGACGTTCTCGTGGAAGCGTGAATGCGCTCACAGGATCGCTCGAAACAACCGACCAAGCAGATCGAGCCGAACACGGTTCGATCGCAAGGCCCGACGACGAGGCGTATCCGTAGATACGTCGAGGAGGAGAACGCAGCGAGCGTCCGCGTTCGGCCGAGGTGCGACCGAGGTTGATTCTGAGCGATCCTGT
>JALOQD010000317.1 GCA_025453525.1 Myxococcota bacterium | reverse complement strand
CTGATCGATGCCGCCTATCAAGCCAAGTGCCGTCAATACTATCGGTCATGAGTATATATATCAAGGCGATGACGACAGAAAGGAGTCCATAAGGTAACTGTCAAGCCCGGTGTTCATCGCATTGCCAGCCTGCTCAAGCGCTGGATTCTGAGAACCCACCAAGGCTCGGTGTCAGATGAGCACTTACAGGCCTATCTGGAAGAATTCACCTTCCGCTTTAATCGCCGTACCTCCCGCAGTCGGGGACTCGTCTTTTACCGCTTACTGGAACAGATCGCCGTGACAGACCAAGTACCCGAGAAGAATATCATCCATGGCTATGACCATCCCATTACACACAAATCTGGGGCGTTGTCGTAACATACTGCTTCCAATTAGTTTCTGGGG
This sequence comes from Myxococcota bacterium, assembly GCA_025453525.1. Classification (GTDB taxonomy): domain Bacteria; phylum Myxococcota_A; class Polyangia; order JAAYKL01; family JAAYKL01; genus JALOQD01. The sequence goes on along the minus strand of JALOQD010000317.1, from coordinate 6,194 downwards.
GTGGTATGGGCTGGGCAGACGAGGAATTCGCGGGGATCGATCTGGGTGACAAGCGCCGCGACAACCGCGCGGTCCTATTGCTGGAGCCGCTTGGCGGAGCGGCCCACGGCGAGTATCCCCGGGGCCTGCAACGGGTGGGCCGAGACGCAGGCGGCGTATCGCTTTCTGACGAGCGAGGAGTATGACTGGCTGGACATCTTAGAGCCTCACCGCCAGTGCACTCAGGCGCGGATGGCCGAGTACCCGGTAGTCTTGTGCCTCCAGGACACCACCGAACTGAACTGCCACGGCCAGGGGATCGCCGGACTTGGGCCGTTGAGCTACGAGGCGCAGCGGGGCATGTATTTGCACCCGACCTACGTGGTCAGCCCGGCGCGCGAGCCGCTGGGGGTACTGGACGCCTGGATGTGGGCGCGGGAGCCGAAAGGCCCCGACGGTAAGCGCCCGGGAATCAAGGAGAGCGTGCGCCTGATCGCGCGCTTGGGCGGCTTTCTCGGACGTAAGGGCGACGGGGAGCCCGGCGTAAAAACGATCTGGCTTGGTCTACAGCGTGTCATGGACTTCGCGGCCGGGATATAATTTGCATCGGAAGCCAATTGGTTATGAGATGTGTGTAATGAGATGGGCTATGACTGGCGGCAACACAAGATGTAGGGCAGGAGGAGCTAACCGCCCACCCCCTTACCAGAAAATGTCGGATTTGGTCGCAAGTTGTCGGAATTCATGCCTGTTCGTTTCTGAACTATTCCCTGATAATGCCGCCTCCTCTCAGGCCCCGCCCAGGCACCCCAACACCAGCCGCCGCGGCCTGATCCATGCCTGAAATGACAGGGTAGGGCGGTAGCGTGCCGCGATCCCGGCGACCCAACCCACAGGGGTGTAGGCGTGTAGGGTAGGTCGGACTTTAGTCCGACGCGGCCTTGCCGCCCGTCGGATGCCAAGCCCCTGCCGCCGAGACCTCTTGGCCGACGCCCGGTGCCAGGCGCCCGGTGCCCGAAGGATCCAGAGACCCAATCCGGGTGCCCCTCCGGCCGCCCGTGTCGGCATAGACTACAAGATCGCGGTCGACTGCCATGACCCCTGGACCGGCCGCGCCGAGGCCCGGCACCAATACCACCTCGATTGCCTGCCGGACCTGCCCCTGCCCGGCATCTACGACGCCGCCATCCTCGCCGTCGTGCACCGCGACTTCGTCGTGATGGGCGCGCCCAGGATCCGCCGCTGGGCCAAACCCAACTCGATTCTCTACGATATGAAATCCGTCCTGCCGGCGGATGCGGTGGAAGATCGGCTTTAGGGGCTGGGACCCGCCTCGTAAGCCGCCCGTGACACCCGATAGAAAAAATGAAATATTCCCTAAGAAAACGCATCCTCGTCACCGGCGGCGCCGGCTTCCTCGGCAGCCACCTCTGCGAGCGTCTCCTCGCCGACGACCACGACGTCATCTGCGTCGACAACTTCTTCACCGGCACCAAGGACAACATCGCCCATCTGCTCGACAACCCCTACTTCGAGCTGGTGCGCCACGATGTCACCTTCCCGCTCTACGTCGAGGTCGACGAGATCTACAACCTGGCCTGCCCGGCCTCGCCCATCCATTACCAGTTCGACCCGGTGCAGACCACCAAGACCAGCGTGCACGGCGCCATCAACATGCTCGGCCTGGCCAAGCGGGTCAAAGCCAAGATCTTTCAAGCCTCCACCAGCGAGGTCTACGGCGACCCGGTCATCCACCCCCAGCCCGAGCACTACTGGGGCCATGTCAACCCCATCGGCCCGCGCTCCTGCTACGACGAAGGCAAGCGCTGCGCCGAGACCCTTTTCTTCGACTACCGCCGCCAGCACGGCATGCGCATCAAGGTCGCCCGCATCTTCAACACCTACGGCCCGCGCATGCACCCCAACGACGGCCGCGTGGTGTCGAACTTCATCGTCCAGGCGCTGCAGAACCAGCCCATCACCCTCTACGGCGATGGCAACCAGACCCGCTCCTTCTGCTACGTCGACGACCTCATCGAAGGCTTCGTGCGCCTGATGAAGAGCCCGGACGACCTCGCCGGCCCGATCAACCTCGGCAACCCCGGCGAATTCACCATGATCGAGCTGGCCGAGACCATCCTCGATCTCACCGGCTCGCGCTCGCCCCTGGTCAACGAGCCGCTGCCCCAGGACGACCCCCGACAGCGCCAGCCCGACATCACCGCGGCCAAAAGCCATCTCGGCTGGGAACCCGAGGTTGCGCTGCGCGACGGTCTCCGCCCGACCATCGCCTACTTCGACACGCTGCTGAGTCGCCTTTGACCCGATGACCGCACCCCGTCGGGCGGTAGACCCTTGCCACCCGAGTGCCTTGGTGGCGCCGGCATCCCCATGCCGATGTCTGTGGGTCGGGTGTCTGCGGGTCGGGCTTCAGCCCGACAAGCCCGTAGGGCGGCAACCCCTTGCCGCCGAGACCTCTCAGGCAACGCCCGCCGCCCGAGGAAACCGGAGACGTCAACTCCGGGCATCCTCCGGGCATCCTCCGGGCACCCGGGTCGGCATGGGGATGCCGACCTACAGGGATGTTGGCATGGGGATGCCGACCTACGTGCGCTCGCGCCGGGCCGCATCCGGGCACCCGAAAAATAGGCCGGCCGCGTCCGCTGCCGGTACCGCAAAGCCAAATACCGACCCACTCACCGAGCCAGACGCCGTATGTTCTCGACCTACCAAAAGCTTTGGCAGCTCCTCAACCCGCACGAGCGCCGCCAAGCCCTCTTACTGCTCGGGTTGGTCGTGGTGATGGGATTTATGCAGATGGCGGGGGTCGCCTCGGTGATGCCCTTCATGTCCACGGCGGCCAATCCGGAGGTGGTTCAGACCAACGCCTACTTGGCTGCCGCGTACCGTACCCTCGGCTTCACTACGCCGGAGCGGTTCCTGCTCTTCCTCGGGGTCGTCGTGTTCCTCACGGTGATTATCTCCATCGCGGTGAAGGCCCTCACCACCTACGTTCAGGTCCGCTTCAGCGAGATGCGCAAATACTCCCTCAGCCGCAAGCTGATGGCGGGCTACCTGCACCAACCCTACGATTGGTTCCTCAACCGCCACAGCGCGGACCTCGGCAAGAACATCCTCACCGAGGCGGAGCAGGTCATCGATCGGGCGCTCGGACCGGCCCTTGCGCTGATCTCGGAGGGTGTGGTGGTGCTGGCCGTCCTGGTGCTTCTGATCATCGTCGACCCGCTGCTCGCGATCGGCCTGGCTGCAGGCGTCGGCGGCGCCTATGCCATCGTCTACCTCCTGCTGCGTCGACCACTCGCCCGTGTCGGTGCGGAGCGCCTGTAGGCAAACCAGGAACGCTTCCAGGCCGTGCAGGAGACCTTCGGCAGCATCAAGGACGTGAAGGTCGGCGGGCTCGAGGGGCTCCTGCTGCAGCGCTTCGACTCCCCGGCCCTGCGCTTCGCTCGCGCCCAGTCATTCCAGTCCGTGGCCGGCCAGATGCCGCGCTTCGCGCTGGAGGCCCTGGCCTTCGGCGGCCTGCTGCTGGTCGTGATCTACCTGATGACACGCCCCGGTGGTCTGCAGCAGGCGCTACCGGTCCTGGCCGTCTACGCCTTTGGCGCCTACCGGCTGATGCCCGCGCTGCAGGGTTTCTACACCCAGCTCGTGTCGATGCGGTTTGCCGGGCCGGTGTTGGAGACCCTGTATCAGGATCTGACCCAACTTGTCCCGGAAGGCAGCGCTCGCCTTCCGTTGGAGCGCGCCGAGCCATTGGGGCTCAGGGAGCACATCCGGCTCGACGGGGTCACCTACCGCTACCCGAAGAGCGAGCGCCCGGCAGTGCGCGACCTCACCCTGGAGATCCCGGTGCGCAGCACCGTCGGTTTCGTCGGCAAGACCGGCTGCGGCAAGACCACCACGGTGGATATCCTTCTCGGCCTGCTCCGTCCCCAGCAAGGTCAGTTGCTCGTGGACGGCAAACCCATTACAGCCGACAACCTCCGCGCCTGGCAGGCCAGCATCGGCTACGTCCCGCAACATATCTACCTGGCCGATGCCAGCATTCGCGCCAATATCGCCTTCGGCATCCCGCCCGAGAGGGTCGACCAGGCCGGGGTGGAGCGCGCCGCGCGCATCGCCAACCTGCACGACTTCGTGACCCGAGAGCTCCCACAGGGCTATGACACCACTGTCGGCGAGCGTGGCGTACGCCTCTCCGGCGGTCAGCGCCAGCGCGTGGGCATCGCCCGCGCCCTCTACCACGATCCGGAACTCCTGATTCTGGACGAGGCCACCAGCGCCCTCGACAACCTCACCGAGCAGGCCGTGATGGAGGCGGTGCACAACCTGGGTCAGCGTAAGACGGTCGTGCTCATCGCGCATCGGCTATCTACCGTTCGCGAATGCGACCGGGTCTTTATGCTCGAAGGGGGCCGCCTGGTCGCTTCCGACACCTACGAGGGTCTGGCGGAAACGAGCCTCCAGTTTTGATCGTTCAAGCATGGCTCCGGATGAGGCTCACCGAATGGCTCGAGGACCTGACACCGGTGTCGCCGATGGTCCCAATTGAGTAACAAGCCGGTGAGTTCGTGAAATGGTTCGCCATGAGCCCACGTAGACGGGTCTGGAAAAACCATTTCAGCTTCATCGCCGGATTCTGTTCGGAAGAGGGTGACGTTGTTCGTTTACGCAGCCATTGACATCGGTGGGCTCTGGCCCGGCAATCCATTCAATTCCGAATGGCTGATTTCGCTGGAGCGCCCCGGCTGCAAAGTTGAGCATGGGATCTTCAGACTCGGCTACGAAGCGAAGAGCTGGGATGTTGTCTATTTCCACTGGCCCGAGCACACGACGGACAGCATTCGTGCGGAAACGATCGTCGTGCTTGAAAACAAGCTAGTTGCGCTCAAAAAGCAGTCAAAACTTGTGATGACCATTCATAATGCCGAACCACATCGCAGATGCGATGAGTCAGCAAGAACTCTCTATCGAGACTAACTATTATGCGAGGCAGTTCTCGGTATCGTCCCGACATTGACGGTCTAAGAGCGATCGCTGTGCTCGCCGTCGTGGCCTATCATGCCAATGTGCCGTTCGTCACGGGTGGATTTGTTGGCGTCGATGTTTTCTTCGTGATCTCCGGCTTCTTGATCACGAACCTCTTGATTGCAGAACAAAACAGCAAGGGTCGTATTAGCTTGCTGAACTTCTATGTTCGTCGAGTCCGCAGGATTCTGCCCGCGTTTCTTCTCGTGATCGTCGGCACGCTGATTCTATCCTGGATCTTTTTATATCCAGTTAATGGTGAGCAACAAACAGTCGCAAAATCCGCGATCGCGGCACTGTTACTGTCAGCCAATCATTTTTTCTACTCGACGATCAGTTACTTCAATAATCAAGCCGAGCAGATGCCGCTCTTACACCTTTGGTCGCTCTCGGTGGAAGAGCAGTTCTATGTGGTATGGCCGCTTCTGCTGTTGCTGTTGAGTGATCGGCGACGTCTCTTGCTCGTACTGATCGCGGTTTGGATCGCATCTTTTGCCCTTTCGGTTTGGCTGGTGATCTGGGATCAGAGCGCTGCGTTTTTTCTCATGCCGGCGCGTGCCTGGGAGCTGGCAACCGGCGCCTTATTGGCTTTCTTCATCCCTGCATCCTCTTCACACGGATCGAAGTACCATATCGGAATCGCGTGCAGCCTCCTTGGGATCACGATGATTTTTGCGTCGATCTTTCTTCTCGACCGCGCGACACCCTTTCCCGGGGCCGCGGCCTTGTTGCCTGTCATTGGTACCGCTTTAGTGATCTGGGGAAATGCTGCCGCCGCAAGGTCTTGGGTTGCATTGGCCCTATCCTACCGCCCGATCGTGTTCGTTGGCCTTATTTCATACTCGCTCTATCTCTGGCATTGGCCATTGCTGACATTTGCCAATGCAGAGACATTAGGGCAGCCGCACCCACTCTTGGTCGCGGGTCTGGTCACCCTTGCCTTCATGCTCTCATGGATGACCTACCGTTTCGTCGAGGTTCCGTTCCGGCGATCGACCCAAGTGCTGGCCCTGGGTCAGTGGCAGACACTCAGGTTTGCCACCGCGGGCTGCGTGCTCGTATTGACAATTGGGGCCCTCTTCGGACTTTATGCACAGGAAAAGGCCGCGCGCTGGGATCTCAACGCAGTCAACTCACAACTCGGAAAATGGCCTGAATACGCTGAC
>JALOQD010000040.1 GCA_025453525.1 Myxococcota bacterium | reverse complement strand
AGCTGCATCGAATGGTCGCTGCCGAGCGTTTCTTTCTCGTTTTCCCGATGCTGGAAGACAATCGCGACGTCCGATGTATCGGATCACCGATCAAATCTGCTTCCCGACAAGATGCCTACCGGTGCGAGTGTGGCGGCCGGATGAAGATCGTCGCGGCGGTGACTGATCCAGCCTCGGTCCGCCGCTACCTCAAAGGCGTCGGCCTGCCGGCGGACCCACCGCTGATCGCCCCGGCGAGGGCGTCGCCGCAGATCGAGCTCGACTTCGACCAGCGACAACAGCGGTCTTTTTGGAATGCTCCTTCGCGAGTCGGCGCCGAGCTGCGTGCTGGGAGTGATTCGCGCGACTCTTCCGGGCAGGTGCTCACCTTTTCTGCTACCGTCGTCGCCAATATGATGCCCTGGAGACACCTATGTGGGACTGACGGATGCCATTCAGGGCGTTTCGACGGCGCGTTGGGGGTTGAACGGGGTGTCGAAACCGAGGCAAAAGGCGCTGGCCGCCCGCCGGTGGCGCCGACGAACATAGCGTTTATTTGGCCTACACTCCAGGTGCGGAACTCTTCCGTTTGGGTGGGAAGCTGTTCCCGGGAAGCTGTTCCCGTTAATCTATTTTGTTAAGTTTGAAAGAAACGTCCGCCCAAGCCTGCCCCAGGTCATGATTGTCATTGGCTTCGACGGATGTCTTCTGGAGTAGACACTCTATATCTCATTTACTGCGATAGGTGTGAAATCCACTCGACTTATTCGATGGCACAGTAACTGGCATGACGCTTGCGGACAATCATGCCCGTGACAGCGGTTTAAGTTCACAAGGAGGACACAATGACGAAAACGACGATCTTGACTCTGGCTGCGGTTGCCTTTGTTTCCCTCTCCGGAGCTCTCTTGGGAGCGTGCGATAACGATGACATAATTACGGTCGATCCCAGGGACCAAAGGTGTTCAGTCAGCGATGACTGCGTCATGACGATGGTCAAGTGTTCGTGCGATTGCGGCGTCCCGATCAACAAGGAGTATGATTCAAAGTACTTCAAGGAAGTTGAAGAAATGTGCAAGGACTATGAAGGCCCAATGTGCAGCATGGATTGTGACACGACAATTGAGTGCAAGGACAATGTGTGTTCCGTCAAGGACGAGCAAACCGGGGACGTACCTTAAAACAAACCCTCCTTCCAACCCACCTGTGCAGGCGGGGTCCAGGCGTGGCGGGGGTGGTGGGGGACGTTCCGTGCGCCGTGAACCACGCGTCGCATGGGGCGCCGCCGATCAACACGAAGGCATGCTCGTACGCCCTGAAACGCTCGCGGAAAAGCTCGAGTCCTCTCTCACCATGACGGGGAAAAGGGGTCAGACCCCGTCACAAATTACATTGCATGAGCTGACGCTCAGAAATTCGGCTCATTTCGCAGACACTCCCCGTTAGGCTATGATACTTCCATGCCCCTTGACCTCGACGAAGGCATCGAGCTCTATACGCGCCACCTCAAGGACGAACGGCGCCTGTCGCCTCGTACGGTGTCGGCCTATACGTCGGATCTGGCCCAGTTGGGTCGCTTTCTCGAAGCTCGGGGGCTCGCCTGCGAGCTCGAAACCCTCACTGTGCCCGTGGTGCGGGCTTTCCTCGCCTCGGTGCACAGCGACCTCGTACCTTCCTCGGTGGTGCGCAAGCTCTCGGCGCTACGGGGGCTTTTGCGCTACCTCAAGCGCCGGGGCCTCGTGCAAAACAACCCGGCGACCGCGGTGCGCTCACCCAAGGTGCCCAAGGGACTGCCCGACGTCTTGTCCGTCGAGGAGTCGGTGGCCATGGTGACCCGGTCCGCGTCCGAAACCGCGGGAGAGAAGCGAGATCGCGCCGTTCTCGAGGTGCTCTACTCCTCTGGCCTGCGCGTGGGCGAGCTCGTGGGCTTGGACCTAGGCGACCTTGATCTTGGTACCGGCACGGCCCGAGTGCGGGGCAAAGGCGACAAGCAACGCATCGTGCCCCTGGGCCGAATGGGCGTCGAAGCTCTGAAGGGCTGGCTCGAAGTGCGCCGCGAATTGGCCTGCGTCCACGGCAGAGGAGGAGAACCCGTGTTCATCGGCGCCCGAGGAGGAAGGCTATCGTGCCGCGCTGTGCAGCGCCTGACGCACCGAAGGGGCCTCGAAATCGGAGCTCGGACCAGCGTGCATCCCCATGCCCTGCGCCACTCCTGCGCCACTCACCTCCTAGACGCCGGCGCACAGCTGCGCCACATTCAAGAGCTCCTAGGCCACGCTAGTCTATCGACCACACAGCGATATACTCATGTGAGCATTGAGGGATTGACTCGAGTCTACGATAAGGCGCATCCCTTGGCGTGCAGCGAAGAATTCAGCAAGGACGACAACCAATGAGCGAATACGCACCCGTTTTCCGTTCCACTACCGTCGTGGCCATTCGCCGCGGCACTGCCGTGGCCGTGGCTGGCGACGGTCAGGTGACCATGGGCAACACCATCGTGAAGACCACGGCGCGCAAAGTCCGGCGGCTCGCTGGCGGCAAGGTCATCGCCGGTTTTGCCGGCGCGAGCGCCGACGCGTTCACCCTGTTTGCCAGACTCGAAGCCAAGCTGGAAGAGCACAACGCCAATTTGACCCGGGCGGCCGTGGAGCTCGCCAAGGACTGGCGCACGGATCGCGCCTTGCGCAAGCTCGAGGCCCTGCTCGTGGCCGTCGACGATAAGACCTCTCTGCTCGTCTCGGGAACGGGCGACGTCATCGAGCCAGACGACGGCATTCTGGCCATCGGCTCAGGCGGACCCTATGCCCTGGCAGCGGCCAAGGCGCTCATGGCCCACACAGACCTCGGCGCCGCCCCCATCGCCCGCGCTGCCCTCGAAATCGCCCAAACGATTTGCGTCTATACCGGCGGGGACATCGCCGTCGAGGAGTTGTGACCATGTCCGACAAATTCTTCCTTCCCGTGGGCTCGAGCTTCACCCCTCGCGAGACCGTGTCTGAGCTCGACAAATACATCGTAGGTCAGCACAAGGCCAAGCGCGCCGTGGCCATTGCCCTGCGCAACCGTTGGCGCCGTCAGCAAGTACCCGACGACCTACGGGACGAAATCGCCCCCAAAAACATCATCATGATTGGTCCCACGGGCGTGGGTAAAACCGAGATCGCACGGCGCCTAGCCCGGCTGGCGCAGGCTCCGTTCGTAAAAGTCGAAGCGAGCAAGTTCACCGAGGTGGGCTATGTGGGGCGCGACGTCGATTCCATCGTCCGCGACCTCGTCGAGGTGTCGGTGTCCCTCGTCCGTCGCGAGGAAGAGGACCACGTCAAGACGAAGGCCCGCGATCTGGCCGAGGACCGACTCATCCAAGTTCTGGCGCAAAGCGAGGCCTCCACCATGGCCGCGCCAGCCCCCTACGAGTTCCCCGAGAGCAACACCCGAACGGAAATCAGAGACGATATCAAGCGCCGCCTGCGCCGCGGCGAATTCGACGAGCGCTACGTAGACATCGAGGTCTCGGATACGAGCGCGCCCATGTTCGAGGTGTTCAGCGCCGCGGGACTCGAGGACATCAACCTCAAGGACATGTTCGCGAACCTCCCGGGATTCAAGGGGCGCAAGAAGCAGAGAAAGGTCAGGGTCCCCGAGGCCATCGAGCTCTACACGTCCGCCGAGGCCGAGAAGCTCATCGACATGGATGCCGTTCAACAGGAAGGGCGACGCCGCGCCGAGCAGATGGGCATCGTGTTCATCGACGAGATTGACAAAATTTCGGGCCGCAGCCGAAGCGACCACGGCCCGGATGTCTCTCGCGAGGGCGTGCAACGAGACCTTCTCCCCCTCGTCGAAGGCACCACGGTCAACACCAAGTACGGCCCCATCAAGACCGACCACGTCCTGTTCATCGCGGCCGGCGCTTTCCACGTCTCGAAGCCGTCTGACATGATCCCCGAGTTGCAAGGGCGATTTCCCATTCGCGTCGAGCTCGACAGCCTGGGAGTCTCGGACTTCGTGAGGATCCTCACCGAACCGCGCAACGCGCTCATCAAGCAATACGTGGAGCTGCTCAAGACCGAGGGCGTGCATCTCGAGTTCAGCGAAGACGCCATTCAAGCGGTCGCCGAAATCGCCGCCGAGGTCAACCAAACGATGGAGAACATCGGCGCCAGACGACTCCATACGATAATGGAGCGCCTCCTAGACGAAGTGTCCTTCACCGCACCGGAGTTGCGCGGCGAGCACATCGAGCTCAACGGTGAAAAGGTCCGGGCCGCTCTATCAGAAATCTTGAAGAACGAAGACTTATCGCGATTCATATTATAGGGAATGGCTCTGGGCGGATTCCCAGGTATATTTTAAAAAAGAAACATGCGCGGCGACCCCGGTGGGGGGCGCCAGACCACCGAGGCGAAGAACGAAGAGCATCTGTTGACCATGCGACTGCCCGACGCCCAATCGATTCCGACTGTGCTGACAAATCCAGAGGTGCAGGCTCAGCTCGACGTCATCAGCCAACTTTTCTATCGCACCGCTGACGGTAAAACGACCATCGCCGAAATCGGCGACGTGTGTGGGCTCGAACCGCTCCTCGCTCAGCGCATTGCCGGAACGCTCGCAAGCCAAGGTTTGCTGGACATCCCGGGCTTTTTCCCTTTGGAGAAGGGCGGACCCACGCCTTCCATTCCACCGCGCAAGAGCGTGGAGCCCGTCGATCCTGTGCTGTTCGAGCTCGTGACGCGGTACAACGCTCTGCTCGCGAGCGCCAACCACTACGAGCTGCTCGGCGTGACTCCCGATGCGACGAGGATGGACATCCGCGCCCGGTACTTCGAGCTCTCCAAGCAGCTCCATCCTGACCGCACCTTTGGCCGCGACATCGGGGATTTGCGCCGGCAATTGGAGCAGATCTTTCAGCGGGTCACCATGGCCTACGAGATCCTCTCGCATCCAGCGCGCCGGGGTGAGTACGATGCCACGCAAGGGATCGTACCCAAACCCTCTCGCACAGCGCCTTCCCCTACCTCCGATATGCCACCCAGTGCGCAGCGGAGATCCTCGGTTTTGCCCAAGGCTCCCTCTGGGTTCCCGACCTCCATCTCTCGGTCGGGTCTGTCAAGCGCTCCTCCGCGGGTATCGTCGATTCCACCGCGACCCTCGGAAGAACCGCGTCCGTCTGGAGCGCCGCGCCCCTCCCTTACGGAGACCGACGACCTTCACCGTCGCTGGCAGCGCGAAAGGGCTGGCCGCGCCCTGGCCGTTGCCCTCGGGAGATCCTCGCTCCCTCCCCGTTCGAGCAAGGTCCCCAGCACCAACCTGGAAGAGGCCAAGCTCGCCATCGACCGGGAGCGTTTCGAGGACGCCATTCGCTTCCTCATGCCGCTGCTCGCCGCCACCCCAGAGGACACCGAATGCCTGCGGCTGATGGAAACGGCCAAGGCCGGCCTGGCGAGGTTGCGCGCCAAGACCCTCATCAGCAGAGGGCTGGTCGAACGACGGCGGGGCAACTTCGATACCGCGGAAGAGCTGTTTTCCCGCGCCATCAGCGTGGATGCCAGCAACCTCGACGCCAAGCATCTCATCGCCGAAATGCTGGTCGAGCGACAGATCAACCTCGGCCGGGCCATGGGGCTCGTCAAGGAAGTCATATCAGCAGGGGGTCAGAAGGCCAGATACTATGCGACCCTTGGCGATATCCTTTTTCTAAACCATGATATCTCTCGAGCTGGCGATGCATTCCGCAGGGCGCTCGCCATCGATCCAGAAAACAATGAGCTTCGCAAGAAGCTCGAGCAGTGTGAGAGTTGATGCGCCTGTCTTAGCGAGGAAGGGAAGCTTCATGGAAAAAGTCATCGGCATCGACCTCGGTACGACGAATTCCTGCGTCGCCATAGCCGAAGGAGACTCGCCGACGGTGATCCCCAATCGCGGCGGATACAAAACCACTCCCTCCATGGTTGCGGTAACCGAAGCAGGGAAACGGCTCGTCGGCCACATCGCGAAGCGCCAGGCGATCACCAATGCCGAGAACACGGTTTACGCGGCCAAGCGGCTCATCGGCCGCAAGTGGAACTCCCCCCCGTCCATGGCGGCCAAGGAGACAGTGCCTTACAGCATCGTATCGGGCCCTCACGACGATGTGCGCCTCGCGCTCCGGGATCGCACCTACTCGGTACCTGAAATTTCGGCCATGATCCTTCAGGAAATGAAAATCATTGCCGAAGACTACTTAGGTGACGATGTCACCAAGGCGGTGATCACAGTTCCGGCCTACTTCAACGACAACCAACGCCAGGCGACTCGCGATGCTGGAACCATCGCCGGGTTGGAGGTCATCCGCATCATCAACGAACCCACGGCAGCGGCGCTCGCTTATGGCTTTGGCAAAAAGATCGATAGGCTCGTGGCTGTGTACGACCTCGGCGGCGGCACGTTCGATATTTCCGTCCTCGAGATCGGCGCCAACGAAGTGTTCCGCGTCATCTCTACCGCGGGCGACACTTTCCTCGGCGGCGAGGATTTCGACGCCCGAATCATGGATTGGCTCATCCAGGGTTTCAAAGAAGAGCACGGCATCGATCTGCGGTCGGATCGCATGGCGCTGCAGCGCCTCAAAGACGCCGCTGAAAAGGCAAAGATGGACTTGTCCAGCCAGCTGGAGACCGAGATCAACTTGCCGTTCATCATCTCTGCCGGCCAAAACGAGGCCCTGCACTTGCAGCGCAGCCTGCGCCGAGAAACGCTAGAGGATCTTTGCGAGGATCTCGTCCAGCGAACCATCGACATCTGCGGGGCCACGATCCAAGAGGCTGGTCTGAGCAAGAGCGAAATCGAAGACGTCATTCTCGTAGGTGGCATGACTCGCATGGCCGCAGTGCAGCGCCGCGTGGCTGAGTTCTTCAACCGCGAGCCCTGCAAGGGTGTCCATCCAGACGAAGTCGTCGCCTTGGGCGCTGCGATCCAAGCCATGGCCCTCATGGATCAAACAAAGGACATGCTGCTGCTCGACGTGACGCCCCACACGCTGGGGATCATGGTGGTCGGCGGCTACTTCGAAGAAGTCATTCCGCAGAACTCCACGGTGCCCACCTCCCGCTCCAAGATATTCACGACCGTGCGCGACAACCAAACCGCGGTGAAAATCCTGGTGCTGCAAGGGGAGAGCAAACGCGCCGAAGAAAACGAGCTCCTCGGCGAATTCATCATGTCTGGTCTGCGCCGAGCCCCCAAGGGCCAAGTCGAAATCGAAGTGACCTTCGAAATCAACGCCGACGGCATTGTCAGCGTGTCAGCCAAGGATCTCGAGACTGGGCTCAAGCAGTCCATTACCGTGACCGCATCCTCTGGTCTCACCGAAGACGAGATCCGCAACATGGCCGCAGAGAGCCAGGATTTCCTCATCGAACGCCGCGCCAGCGAAGAATTCGAAAAAGCGCGTCAAGAGGCAGAGCGCATCATCCGCGAGATCGACCGCATGTTTGCCGAGGTCGAGCACATGGTCCAGGGCTCGGAGTTCGGCCAAGAAGCCCTGGCCAAAGCGCGGAGCATCATCGAGAAGGCTCGCCAGGCCATTGCCGAGCGTCACCTCGAGCAGCTCACCACAGCCATCGACACCCTGAAACGGACCCAGAAGATGTTCAAGGGAGTGCTGTCGAGATCCTGAAAAGGCTTGGTGCATGACGCCCAAAAAGCACAATCTCTGGGTCGAGAAACTCAAGAAAGAGGGTCTGCTCGAAGAAGATCCAGTTTGGCTCGTCGATGACCCGACCAAGGGGCTGCCGGTGACGGTCCAAGCTTCAAAACAATACAGCCCCGAGGATACGGCCCGACCGGCCAAGGAGCTGCGCAAAGAACCCGAGATTGTCGTCGACTCGGAACGCGTCACTTCGGAAGTGTCGCTCGATAAGACAATGCGGTCGCGCCATTACCCAGACAAAGCTCTGCGCGAAGCCATGGCCCGCGGCGAACCGAAGGTGGCTGCCCCTTCTCCCCCACCGTTCGTCCCAAAGACCGCCGTGGCGCAGAGCGACGTCGAAGCCAACTGGTTCGCCGGACCCCGTCCCAAACCCTCGGGCACGTATTCCCATACCGAGACGCGGCGCTTCATCTCGGTTCACGGCAAGCAGATCTCCGTGGAGCCCGCAGCGCCTTCGGAGCCCGCAGCGTCCATCGCTGGGGCCATCCTGGACGTTCCGCCGACTCCTAGCTCACCTGCCGCCACGGCCCGCATTTCCCAATCGCTGGCGAGTCTTCTGCCCAATGACGACGTCCTGTTCGGCGGCGGGGCGGTCGACGACGAAACCGCTGCGAAGAAGCAGCGCGAGGCCATGCACGAGTGTTACGACCTCGGTGACTACTCTGACGCCCTCGTCCACGCTGAGAGCATACTCAAAAGAGATAGAAACGACCGCGAGGCCCTCGCGATTTTTCGAGACAGCCGGACGACCCTCGAGCGGATGTACGAAACTCGGCTCGGAGACCTAGGCGCAACGCCCCACTGCGACGTGCAAATGGACGAGCTCATGTGGCGCAAGCTCGACCCCACGGTCACGTTCCTCCTTTCACTCGTCGATGGGGTTTTGACTTTCGAAAACGTCCTCGATATTTGCGGTTTTTCTCGCTTTGACGCCCTGCGGCTACTCGTCCGCCTCAAGGAGGATGGCATCATCCACTGATGCTGTCTTTTGCCCCTCGTGTCGCTGCAACGCATTTTTTTACCAACGACAATTTATCCCGCCAGAGGCGAGCCTTACCCTTCGAACCTGCGGAACTCGGACATCGAACGGACCGACTCAAACAGTCCTCGGTTCTTCTGGCAAGGCTCGCCTCCTGGCTTCCCGGCGGGCTGTTGTTTTTTACACCTGCTCCTGTGGTCGGCCGTGGCTGCGCTCTCTTCGCGCGCGGCCAGCGCCGAGGTCGGGGTTCTTTCGCCGCGTATTCAATCTGAATGCTCCGCGTCCAATGAATCCGGGCTCATGACCCTTCCTGTTCCCGCGGATGGAGAGCGTCCATGTCGATTCCGCATCGTCGCCACTGTGAGCCAGCCTCGACCGCTCGTCCACGCAACCATCGTCACCATCGAGCCTCGCTTTGGGAAGACGCGAGACCATGTGAGTCTCACAGCGCTAGAGGAAACAGGCACCGGGGAGGTGGCGACTCCCTGGGTCGAGCTCAGAGGAACGTACTTTCGGCCCAGGGCCCAGGAGCCTTCCCTGCAAGGGGTGGTCGGGGACGATGTCACGGTTCATGTGAGCCTAGGGGGCAAGCCTCCCTCGACCCTCCACGCAAAGGTCGGTCCGCCCAGAAAATTCTCTCCATTGCTCCTCTGTCCCCTTTCCACCAAGGTTGTGGCGCACGGGAAGCTCGGCGCCGCGCAACGCTGGGCCATGACCCAAGCCATCGCCGCGCACATGGACTGGACGAATGAAGTCCTGGGACGATGCGGCATTTCGGTACGCCTAGAACCGCCAGGCTCTTTTGAATTCAAGGGGCCACCCTCCGCTACTCTGTTGTCCTTGGGCGACGACCTGGGGATGCTCCCCGACTCATCGGACGTCACAGTGGTAGACGAAGGCCGGGTATTGCGCCCATTTCGCGGCAACGGCCTGATGGAACCGGTCATCGCCGCTTCGCGCCTTTCCGACTTTCTCGCAACGCAGGGTCTGCAGTGCCAAGTGATCGCAAATCCACGCCGCTCGTCGCAGGCGTTTGCGAGCGCGGACATGGCGTGCCATCACTCAGACGGTTCCCTTGCACGGCTTTCGGTGGAGGCCAAAACGAGCGCCGGGGCCATCAGCGTGGCGAGTATCGATCTGCGCGACGGTCTGTCCTGCTACCTCCCAGATGCCGCGTCCACGGGTAGCACAGAGCAGCGAGCGCTCGTGCACTTGGACAGGCCGAGCCCACCCAAGGTCGTTCGCCTGGTCATCGTGGACAAGCTCTCCTGTTCCCACCTGCTCGGGCAGTCCTTCGCGGACCATCCGGATTCACCCCTATGGGGAACCATCATCCTCGATCGACGGGGCCTCGCCCGGGGCCGTCAGACCTTCACGTTGGCCCATGAGCTGGGTCATGTTCTGCTGGGCACGTCCTCCCATCCCGAAGACCACGGCATTGCCGACAAAGACCTATTGATGAACTCCCTTTCCTCGTCCATTTACCTCGGTCCTCACAGAATTCTGCGAGCGCAGTGTGAAATCATGCGGCGGTCCCCCTTGCTCGTCTCTCCTCAGCGATAGCGAATCCACGAGCCTGGCCCTGCCATCTCGGGCGGGAACGTGCTGACGATGTAGTCGGCGCGCCGATTGCGGAGCTCGTCGGTATTGTCCTCGGTTTTCACCGCGAGCGCCTCCTCGCCAAACCCGCGCACGTAGATGGGGATCTTGGTCACGCCGCTTCGGTAGAAGAAATCGGCTATGGCCCGGGCGCGCCGGAGCGAGAGCGTCCGGTTGTCTGCGAGGCTGCCCACGGTGTCCGTATGCCCGGCGATGTAGAGTTGCCCCTCGCCCCATTTGCCGATCTTCGCGATGGCCGTGACGAGCGGTTCGGTGGCGCTTCGCAGCTTATGCGCTTCGCTCTGCCGGATGACCGCCTGGTTGGTCTCGAAGACCACCTCCTCGTGGGGCACGGCGATCCAAAACCGCAAGATCTCGAACTCCACCCATCCACCCGCCACATCCATCACCTTGAGCTTGAGGCGGAAGCCATCGCTGTCTGCCAGAAGGTTCGGCCAGGTCACGGACAGAGGCGTGCCAGCCGGAGCCCCTTTATAGAGGGCGACGTTCCGGGAGATCTCCACGCCCTCGAGGTTGAACAACGTGATCTGCGCAGAATCGGCTTTTCGATTAATCTTGAAATTTATTTTACGATTGACGAGATCGATATTCTGCTTGCCGAGCGTCAGCTTGAGACCCGTGGCCAAAGTGGTCGCCGACCATAGGAGCGGCAGGGCCAAGGCCAACACCATTATCGAGATGGGGAGCTTGTTCATGGGGTCACCTCCAGAGATTCTCATCTATTAATACGGATTTGAGCCCCCGATGCTTTAATCTTTTTTTTTGCCACCAAAATTCGACCCTTCGCGGGCATCGCACCTCTCACCTCTAAAAGTTGTTGAGCGCGCCGATTCGTGGCTCGATGGCAAGGCCTACGACAAAGCCGAGGGTCTCCGAAAGCCGAGCGTCTCGAAACGTCTGGTGGGAGAGCTCGGGAAGGTAGCTCGCGCGCGCGCCGCTGTAGGACTGCTCGAGCCCCATGGTAGGTCCGGCAAACAGCGACATTTGCTCGAACACGCGCAGCCCAAAGACGATCCGCACCGTGTGCGTCAGAAGCGGCTCTTCGAAGGACCAGCGCATGTTCTTCTGCACAGACGCCAGTAGATAGTCGACCTCCAGGTAGGCCGGATGAAAGTCGAAGTGCGCTCCGATTCCGCCGAACAGCGAGAAGGAAGGCGAGCGTGAAAAGGGGTTATAGCCGGCGCCCAGTAGGCTGTAGACCGCGCGGGAGCCCATCTTGAGGCCAATGTTGATCGCCGCGAGATCGCTTGTCCAAACAGAAGGTGCCAGAATGCCATCGCCAGCGTAGTTGACGAGCCCAATGGTAGGGCCGTTCGCCGATTCGGCGGCGATGTTGACAAGACCGATTTGCACGCCCCGCATCTGCTTGGTCACGTTAACGAGACCGAGCTGGAAACCGCGGAGCTCCGTGGCGAAGTTGACAGACGATATCTGAGCGCCGGTCACGGTCTGCGCGGTGGCGTTACAGGCTGCAGAGAGCTGTAGACCGCGCATCTGCCCTCTGTTTGCACTGGCGAGAGCCGAGATCTGCGCCCCTTCGAATGAGCCGCCTCCGAGGTTGAGCAATCCACTGAGCTGAAAGCCGCGCGACTGCCCCCCGCCGGCCACGTTCACACCGCTTGCGAATTGCGCTCCTGTCATCGATCCGCGATCCATGTTGGCGAGTCCGGCCAGCTGCATACCGCGGCTAGGACCTCCCACGCTATTGACGAGCGCCGCTCCCTGGAGCCCGATCAGGGAGGCCCCTGCTCGATTGAACCAGCCGCTCGCCTGAATGCCCAGCACGTCGCCTCTGGTGAAGTTGAACACCATCGCGGCTTGCACACCGCTCATGTCGAGCTTGCGGACGTTGCCTATGTACCCGATTTCGAAGCCCCGCAGCGCATCCGCCCATCCCACGAAATTCAGCGAAAAGTTGTTGAGCACCAAGGACTCGGCCGCGCTGTCCGTCGTCAGACCCGGGACAATGCCCACGCTGACTGGCCGGTGCCGCAGTTCTTCCCCTTCCTCTCCCCGATAGCCCAAGGTCGTTTTCCCGCCCTTGCCACGCCAGGCGACGATGTCGGGCTTAACTGGATCGAGCTGGCGCAGTGACACGAGCGTGGTGCCGTTCTCGCCCACCGAGATAGAACCCTTGCGCTGCTCGGTCTTGGCGTCGACAAAGAGCTCATAGGCGCCGGGTTCAAGGTAGAGGCGCATCGACCCGCCGTAGGGCTTCCATACCTCCATAACCAAGTTGCCGCGCGCATCCCGCAAATACACTCTTCCGCCGAGGTCGGCGGGCAGCTCGAGCAAGCCCGACGCACCGCGCAGGTCCGTCAGCACCAAATCGCCTCGGCCGGCGAGCTGAAAATCATAGCTCGGATGTTGCGGACCTTTCTGACTGCTCTGGGTCCGGTTCAAGGTCTCGCGGAACGCGTACTGATAGACCTCGTTGAGTGTGATCTTCCCGTCTCCGGTGCTGTCCGCCGCACCCCGCAGACCAGCCACGAGGAAATGGGTGAAGAACGAGCCGCCTATTCGGTCTGACTCCTGAGCCACTTCGTCTTGCGCCGACGACGTGAGATAGGCGTAGCCGCGCACGTCCATCGACGCGTCGAGCAAGAACGGCGCCTTCATGGTGCCGCCCTTGTGGCGTGTCAGCGCCCCGGAAGAGCACGAATCCAAAATGGCGATCTGCACGTCAGCCGGCAACTCGGCAAGGGCAGTGCGCAACTCCTTGTAGGTCACTACGTCGCGCCCGAGTAAAAGGCTCTGCTCGTCGGAGTGACCGGAATAGTAGAAGAGGAGCTCTACTCGCACGGCGCTGCTGCGCACCTCTTCGATCATGCCGCGTAGGCGACTCAAGGCCGCCTCGAGGTCGAACCGGTCGGGCTCGAGGAGCAGCAGGCTGTCCCCCGGCATCACGCCCCCGAGCTGACGCAGCACCTTGAGAAGGCTCTTGGCGTCGGCATGGGCATAACGCAAGGGACTGCGCAAAGGTCCACCGTCGTTGGCGCCAGCGACCAGGGCAAACCTGCGGACCTCGACGGCTTGACCTAGAGAGCTTCGGGGGACGAAGATGCCCGCGAGGATCGCGAGCAAAGCCAGGGCTCTGTTAAAAAAGACTCGCGTCGCATGCAAGGATCGCATCGGGTGTCGTCAGCCCCCCTAGCGTTTGGTCACCGTAAACGTCACAGCCACCGCGCCCACCGGCAAGTCCAATGTCTTGCGAACGCCGGCAGCCAAATCCTCGGCCGACTCGAGCACTTTGTCGACACTAAAGCGCTCCATGGCAGCCACGAAGTAAAAGCGCTCCATGATCGGCGCATCGTCGAGGGCAAAGGCCATGGGCAGGGTAGAGACCCCGGACTTCTCCAAAGCCTGCGAGTAAGGGCCCCTCACAGGCATATGCCGCGTAACCTTGCCGAGACCGTCGAGGCTGAAGATGAGACCGTACTTCATTCCCCGACCAGCATAGCGAAGCTGGAGCACGTCGCCTTTGGTCGCGCTCTGCCCCTCGACCAGCAGCTCCTCTGCGCCGCCTGCCTGGCGAAAGACGAAGAGGGCTGGCCCGGTATCCCCCTTGACTCTCGTGGGTTCGAGTCCGACCTCGGTCGAAGAACCAGGCGCACCATTGGGACCGACGACGAGCAATAGGGCAATGGCCGCGGCTATGGGCACAGACACGAGAGCGGGCCACAGGATGGACATCCGGCGAGCAG
Organism: Myxococcota bacterium; assembly: GCA_025453525.1. Taxonomy (GTDB): domain Bacteria; phylum Myxococcota_A; class Polyangia; order JAAYKL01; family JAAYKL01; genus JALOQD01. The sequence goes on along the minus strand of JALOQD010000040.1, from coordinate 7,675 downwards.
AATCGACCCCGGCGGCTTGCCCAGCCTTCTGCATGATGCGCAAGGCCATGGTCTGCGGTGGGTAGCTCGCCAGAATCGCCGCATTTGACGCTTCGAGCTCTTGGTATCTTTGCCGCAAGGCCTCATCAGCGTCCATGGCGGCGCGGAGCCCTTTCTCATCGTCCGCGTCGAGCTCCCCCAAAAGGAGCTTTTCGAGCCGCAGATCGGACACGACGGGACGCTGCGCGCTCATGACAGGGCTCCTTCCAGCTCGCTCAGCCTTTCGCGAAGCGGACGCAGCCGTTTTCGCACACCAGAGACGCTCATCCCCACCTCCCGGGCGACCTCCTCTAGGGTCATGCCGTCGACCAAGTGCAAGGCGGCGATCGTGCCCGTAGACTCCTTTTCGAGCCCAAAAAGCCGCGACAAAGAGCTGCGAGCCGACAGGCGATCCTCTGATTTGGCGAGATCCGCGATGCGGAAGATCAAGTCGTCGTCCTGGGTCTCAGGCTTTCGTCGCCTGGAACGGATGCGGTTCAGGCAGACATTGGTCGCCATGCGGTACAGGAGGCTCGCCGGGGCCGACCCATCGAGCCTCCCCTCGTGGCGAACCAATTGGACAAAAACGTCTTGCATCGCGTCCACGGCGAGCTCCTCATCCTTGAGCAGTCTGCGGCACCGCCTGAGCACCATCGGCCCAAAGCGCCGGTAGTATCCATCAACATCAATACCGTTACCCACTCGGACCGCCTCCATGATGTGCAACACCGGCTGTGGCGCGACATGTCACCGCAGCCCCGTCGGGGCCCCATAATAGCGCGAATCCGACACAAGCGCCTGCTTGCGGCTATCCCCCCTTTCACGACCCAGGGCAGTGCTTTTCTTTAAGGAAATTCTAATGGCGAGGCACCACAGCGGCATCCCGAGGCCGACGGGCCTCGAGGTAGGAAGGCAGGGGCGTCCAGCTCGGATGCTCGTCGCCCAGGCCGCCGCCAAAGGACAGCACCAGCCCGAGAAAGGCCGAGGCATCGTAGCTGTTTAGAATAAAAATGTAGTTGCCAGAGCCGTGGGCGAACAGCGCAAGCCGCGGACTCATCCACCACGCATACGACAAACCGCCCCCTATCGAAGGCAGGGCTTGTGCCGTTTTTCGGTCATCGTCCGCAAAGCGGGTGGACAGACCAGCGGATAGCCGCGCGACAAGGCCGAAATCGAAACCGGCAAAGGCATCGAAATCCAAATCCAAGCGCTCTGGGTCCGCGGGGTTGAGCTGTTCGTTGGTGACGTAGCGCAGCTCGCCTTGGAGGAGCAGTGGGTCGATGGGACGCAGCTTGAGGGTCAGCCCGGGATAAAGAGCCGCTGCATGCTCAGCCAAATAGGCGTTGAACACAGCGCTGTCCACCTGTCTTGCTCCGATTCCCTCGACGCTTTTCACCCGCGACCAGGCGCCGCGAATGCCGAGGAACGGTACCAATCGGAGCCTTCGAGAGAGCTCGAGCTCGTATTCGGCCTCGAGGCTGCCGCGCAAACTCCAACCGAGCGCACCGTCGATTTCCTGCCAAGCGACGACAACCCGCGGTTTGAGAACCAGGTCGAGGCCGGGAAGAAAGACGGCTGCTGCCTGCGCGAGTCCAGCAGGCGAGCCTGTGGGGCGAATCCGCAGCTCGGTGTCGATCTTCCACCACAACATGCCGTCCACGCCTCGCGAATGCCAACCTGCGCGGGGTCCGGTGACCCAGGGTCGCGGCTCGTCGTTCTCCCGAACCACAGAGTCCTCGGCCGCCATCCAACCGGCCCACACCGTTCCAGGACCCGCGGCCGACCGTGGCGTGCCGCTCATCCGCCCTGGGCTCAGCTCGCTATCCACCTCTTCGTCGACGAAAGCCCGTTGCGGGTACGCCACCTGTTCCTCCAGGGACAAGCTGCGGCGCAGCAGGCTGGCAGAGGCATCGGGCCGTCGATAGGCGCCGGTAAAAACGAGCGGGCGACGCGCCTCGAGCTGGCATTTGTGAGTGCCGACCTCGTAGAGCGATATCTCGACGCTCGTCGCCACCTCTTCCGAATCCCAGAGCTCCTTGACGCTTCCTGGCCCTTGAGGGGCCGCGCATCTGAGCAAGGCAGCAGGCTGCCCGTTCGGAGGCTGCGCAAGCGCCGTGACTCGCAGGGTCGTCGGACCGAGCACGTCGATGGAGGCCGTTTTACCCGGAGAAAGGGCCAGCCAACGCCTTGGCCCGCGCAAGACCAGCAGCTCGGTCATGCCCTCGAGGGAGCGCCAGGCCTTGGCCGAGACACCGGCTAGAGGCCGGCCGAGCCACAGCCGCATTCTCGCCCTTGCCTGGTCGCGCAGATCGTCGCAGGCGAGCTCCACAAGCACGGGGCTCGGGCCAGAGGCAAGGCGCAGCACCGGGCTCGTTCGGCTCCCGGCATCCAACGGATCGCTGGCAGGGGGAATGACCACCGGATCCTGGTTCGCCGTTCGCAGCACGAGTCGACATCGAGGCGGCTTGCCGTCCTCATCGAGGCGCACTGCCCACTGGACCTCGAGGCGCGCATCGACGGCCGAGGGCAGGGTCAGCTCCAACAAGCGCTTGTCGCCACTGCCAAGCTCGAGGCTGAGCCGTGGATCCCACGCTTCCCCAAAGCGCAACAGGCTCGACCCGTCGTCCTGCGCCACTTTTTCGCTGGGCAAAAGCACCGTGCGCTCCACGCCGAAAAACGCCTGCGTCTCCTCCAAGGTGGTCAGCGCCAAGAGCGCCCGACGAAGTGGCTCGAGCTTTGGCCCGAGCTTCTCCGCATGCAGCGAAGCGAGCACCGCTCCCAGCAGACGCCACTCGTCAGGAACGTATTGGCCGTCCTGAGCTGCCCAGACGAGCTCCCTGAGCCACGCGATGTCGGTCGAGATGTTTTCTCCTGCCCCTCGCAACGCGAACGTGGCGTAGGCGGAAAGGAGAAAGTCGCTCTCCCGCACGGCGATCGAGTGAACGAGCAGAAGCTCGCTCGGTGTGGTTTGGCTTGGGTTCTCTAAAAATCGTCCACGCAAGGCCAAGGCCACATCGTACATTGCCGCCCCACGCCGCCATAAGAGCGGCGGCAAGCGCTGCTTGCCGACTTCTGCGGTCGCGACCGGCAAGAGCCACCTCGAGAGCGGAACGATGAGGCCGGCCTCCAACGCCGCGGTCAATGAATCGAGCGAACGGCGTTGGTCTTCGTCCTCCTGGCGCACCGCTTCGAGCTCCTTCTCAGTCCTCGCCTTTTGCGCTGCCAGCGCCAGCACATCGCGGGCCAACGACACCTCGGCTAGAGCACAGAGCCTTCGAGACAGCCTGAGGAGCTCGTCCGTCGTGCGCTGCGCCGGCTCGCGCTTCTCCATGGCAAGGCGCAGAGCCACGGCATCGGCGAAGAGGTGGTCCGACTCCCCTTCTGTCTTCGCCTCTGCGCCCTGCGGCGTTGAGAGCGGCTCCTCTGGCTCCACCGGGGCGCGAATGGCCAGCGCAACCCACACCGGCACATCGGCGAGGTTTCTCACGACCGCACCGCGGTCCTCGGGCAATAGCCGCAGCGGTCGCCGCACGAGACGGCCGGGCCCCTGCCCAAAAATCGCCAGCTCTTTGGAGCGCCCCCCGACCTCGACCCGAATCAACGCTCCGTCGGCCGCATCTGCATCCTCGTCGGCAAAGACCCGCAGCTGGGCCAGCCCTTCCACGCTCGGACCTGGCAGCGGCAGAGGCAGAGACTGGCCTGGCTCCACGGACAAAAACCTAACGAGGGTGCGCGCCGTAGAGTCCAACTGCGCAGGCAATTCTCTCCACGACGTGCGATGCCACACAGCACAATCGCCCTCGACCTTCAAAGGGACATCCATAGCCCGGGGCAAGAGCAGCGTAGCGCTGGTCAGTTCCTCTAGAAGCGCACCGGCAAAGGCCTGCTGCGACGCGGTCACGGCACAGGGCGTCCCTGGCTGTCCCTTCCGCTCGAACAGCAGCTCAACCCGATTTCGGCCTCGCTCGTCGGGCTGCGACGCCACGCTCCTCGAGCCCACTGGAATCCAAAGCCCGCGTTCTTGATCCTTGTGAGCTGCCTGCGCCTGCTCTCGAGCTTGGGGGGAAAGGGGAAAGAGCACGAGGCGCGAGCGCACGGACAAAGCGCTCTGTGCAGGAGAGAGGATCTGCCAACCGAGCTCTTGCTCCTGCGGCGGGTTCATGGGGAAAGCGACGATGAGGCCGGGCAAGGCGATGCGCTCCTCCCCCCAGGTTGTCTTGGGAGCAAACCACCGCACTGACAGCCATCCCTTTCGTCCTACAGGGCGCAGGCTCAAGTGACGCGTGCGATCGAGACCCAAGCGAATGTGTATCGGAGCGCCGATGGCCCGCCCGTCATCGGCGCGCAGCAAAGCGTTCGGATCGAGGAGCCGGGCCTGTCTATCCAACGCAGGAGAGCTCTCAACACACCGGCGCGGCACAGGCACGGCGTCCACGATCAAGTCGAAACAAACCTCCTGGTCTTCGATTCCCTCCTCTCGGTCTGGCCAGAACTGCAGCTCCACAAAGCCGGCTTCCACTCGGAGGTCTCGAACATCCCGCACTCTCGCGGCTCGCCACTCGGGTCTCGACGCACAGAAAGGTTTCTCTACCAAGAGGCGCCGAATACTGAGCGCCGAGGCTGAAAGCGGGGCTCCGAGCACTGCGGCGCTGGCGCGCCACTGTGTCGAGTCTCGGGCGAGTGGCGCCTGACTCCATCGTCCCTGCACCTGCGCCTCGAGCACCTTGAGCTCGAAGGACAAAGGCTCTCGTGCGTCTTTCTTCGTTTCGCCTGCGGTGAAAACGGTCCTTCGCCACTGGGACTCTGTCAGGCTGGTGGTGAGGATCGCAACACTGCAACTGCCCAGCGCTTCCGACGCGCGCAGGGCGATGCGAGAAGCGAAAAGGGGGATGCGCAGCAGCATTCCTCCTTCTTCGAGCTGGCCCGCCTTTTCGAAGGCAAGGCCTGCACCTTCGCCTCCAAAGGCCGAAACCTCGATTTGGGCCGCCCCTCCGAGCGAGCACTCGAGTGAGAACAGATCCCGGCTCGTACCATACCAGACCACGACCGCCCGAGGCGGCAGATCGAAAGGCGTTCCAGCCGGAACCACGCGCTGCACCTTCGATGTTTGGGGCTCGATGAACGCCACCGGAACAGGCGAAAGGGAGGGCTCGCCCTCAAGGCTTTGTCCCCGCGCGAAAGCCGCGGCCAGCAGCACCATCGCACACGACCCCAAGGCGGTGCTGCCCCTTCGCGTCATGGCTCTTTCTGTGCGACTTCGACGAGCCCTTCGCACAAGGCCCTCAGTCGCTTGCCGCCACCTCCGAGCTCACGCCTCAACTCTAGGGACAGCTCGAGGTGCAAGAATCGGCCACCGGCTGCATGGGTCGCCTGGGCCTGGGCATTGGTCATGGCGCCGAGTCCCTTGAACTGGCGGCCGAACACCACCATCCTCAGAGATGGATCGACCCAGAGGCGAGCGAGCTGCTCGCTCAAAGTCTGGGGCTCCACGCGCCCGTCGGAAAACACCACGTCCACATCCCGCCAGCTCGCGTCGAACCCGTGAAACTGAACGAACAACGTCTGGCCCAAGGCCGCGAGAATTCCCTGGTGTGCGGCCTGGAACATACCCCGAGGATTGTGCGCCATATCCGCCGGATGCGCGTCATCGGTGGCCACCTCCAGTTTGCGGCCCGTGTAGCGCTGCACGCTATTGATGAGCAGGAAGCGCGCCTTGGTCTTTCGAAATGCCTTGTAGGTCACGGTTGCGGTGCTCAGGTCGAAGTAGCTGTGCGGCGCTTCCAAGGCGAGCGGCACGGCATCGCCGCATCTTACGATGTACACACCGTTGCCGCGAAGAGCGTTCTTCATTTCGCGGACCACGAGGAACGTCGTGCCCCTTTGCCGCAGCCGTACGAGCTCCATGGCGATGGGCGCAAGCCTCTTGCGGGCGAAAACAACCGCCGCTTCGTCGCACGTCTGCGCCGCGGCCGAGAGATCCCGCATCACCGCCGACAGCACGTCGAAATGGCTGGACGGCGGCGAATGGAACACCGTGGTCCGCTCTGGATGGCGCACCTCATTCAAGAGCGCCTCGAGGGTCCTCCTCCTGGCTTTCCGCGGACTCTCGCGCTGCTCCATATTGTCATCAGCGTCCACGGCGGGTTGTTCCTCGTTTGCTCCCGAATCGGTGTCCCCGACCTGCGCCCGCGCGGTCGCGCCTATGCCGCCGAGGCAGAGAACGAAGGCCGCGGTCATCGCGATGCGCCTCGTGGTGTCAAAGCGTTTCATTGCAGTCGTTTGACCTCCACCGACGCCTTCTTCTGTGGCGCCCTCGCAGCCTGGAACGCACGGAACCACACTTCCCGCGCGCCCTTGTTGCGCAAGGTGAGCGTGTGAGCGCCCTTGGAGAGATCCGCGCCCAACTGGACAAAGGCGGTCAGCGAGGTGTGGAGCGGCTCGTCGGGCCGCGTGAGCAGAAATGACGACGCAGCTCTGGGACGCCACGTCAATGCGAGCTCCTGCGTGGCGCGAGTCGGCCTGCCAACCCGTGGCTCTCCAGCCCGACGCAGGCGCCCTTGGTCGATGAGCGCCACCAGAGAATCGGCCTTTGTACCGTAGGCCACGATGTTCACCGCCCTCGGATCCTGAGGATCGGCGTCCACAGCCAGGTTCACGGCGCCTCCTGGAGGAAGGCGCGTGACCGTAAACGAGCGGTACGCCCGGCAGCCGGCCGGCGGCGCATAGGGTCGCCCCCTGCCCGGCGCAATGCGCACGAACACCCGCGGGTCTCCGCCTTTGAACTCGTGCTTCCACAGGAGGTCTGCCTGGCGCCGCACTTTGCGCACGCGCACGCTGTCGAGGCGGGTGACGGGCACGATCTTGGCCACGACCCTACCCTCCTGCTCCACCCCAATGAGCCCGCCGAGCTCGAGCGACGAGGGCACGTAGTAGGTGACGTCCAAGATCCCCAGATTCTCGGCTGAGGGGTCGGGGATGAGGGACACTTTCGCCTTGGCGCCAGGAGCGCAGGAGAGGCGAAGGGCTCGGTTGTCGCTCACTGCGGCTTCGGTCTCTGCGGGGAACACCTCGCCGAGTATGATCTCCTCCTGTGCTGCACCGCGGACCGGCGCCGAACGCCAATCTGTCGTCGCCTCGTCCGGGTCGTCGAGAAGCTCGATGCGAGTCTGTCCCACGACTTTCGAGATGCGGTCCTGGGCCGCGAGCACCCCGCGGTTGGCTGGCTCAACGCGAGCCCAGCCCGGCCTCGGCACCTGGCGCAATCGCCAGACTGCTGGCGGCTCGACGATCGGGTACGCGTCGATTTCCTCAGGCTCGAATCCGGTTTCGACGAACCCTCGCACGATCATCGGACGGCCCGCCGAGACACCCACGTAGCGAGCATTGGCCGGCGGAGCCACGAGCACATCGAATGCCTCCGATACCATAAACTTCTCGTTTTTTGGCCCAGCCACCCCCTCGAAATACGAGGCCTTCGCAGCGACTTCGTTCTCGAAAGTACGCAACGTTTTGCCCAGGCGATCGTAGTACGTCACCTCGAACTTCCGGGGCTCGACGTCTTGTGGCCCGTCGAGGAGGGAGCGCAACTCGAGCACGAGGAGCTGGCTCGGGACAAACGCCAAGGAGCTGAACCGCACGTCTTCGCCAGCGGCGGTGA
>JALOQD010000491.1 GCA_025453525.1 Myxococcota bacterium | reverse complement strand
ACGGTTTTGTCAACGCCGCGCAAGCAGGCAAGAGACCGACCGTGGAGTGGCCGAGAGGCAGCTACCCACCGTCCTGCGCCGTGCCCATCGGCTAGGACTAGCAGCGCGCGCCCGAGACCCCTCAAAGCGCCGACACCCCAATCGTCCAAGGGCCGAGTTGCGCCTTATGAACCCCTGTTTGCACCCAGATGAGCCAGCACAAACCCGAGTCGTGCCAGACCGCGCCGAATTTCGGGGCGCCACAGAACATACCGCGCCCCAATCGAGCCCAGGACCGCAGCCAGGAAGCCACGGTGACTGCCGATGCTGACCCCGCGAGCGGCGGACTCCCGACAAACCGGGTGATATTCATCTGTTCCGTTTGGGTGGGACCTGTTCCTGGACCTGTTCCTCCGTTTGGGTGGGACCTGTTCCTCCGTTTGGGTGGGACCTGTTCCTGCGCGCTTTGCCCTAGAACGGGAACTCCTGCGATTCGAGGGCAGGTGATGCGGGTCGAATTTCTCTTTCAGATCATGTAGAGCCCACCGGGAATCCGCGAGGCAGCAGAAGACGTGAGACCCGACTACCCAGCTGACAGATCTGAGAATTCCATTAGGCATGAGCGAGGGGCATTCCAACTAGGGGTCAGTGTCCGGGCCGGTATCCGAGTCGATGGGAGGAGGCAGCAAGGTGAGCACAAGCTCGGTCAGTTCGTTCTTCACCGTTGTGATGCAGACGGGCAACGCATCCCAGTCTTCCGGACCTGGTAGCTGAGAGTTGTTTCCGCCAAGGTCCTGATGCGCCGCGAAGGTCATCTGTTGAGGATCATGTCCATTGGCCAGGGCGGATTGGAGTAGAGATGGTAGTAGTTGGGTGGGCCGTTGAACGCATCGCCATTCTTGCCGTACAGAACCACGGAAGAGACGTTGTCACAGCCAGTGCACTGGACGACGAGATGGACCCACGCCTTGTCGTCAGGAACGCCATTGTGATCGCAGTCGGCGGAATCGGTTCCACAATCGTCGCCAGTGTTGGTGCCAGTGTCCGTGCCGTTATGGCTGTCGGTGTCGGCTGTGGACGAATCCGTGGACGTTGTGGAATCGGTCTCTCCCTCGCCCTCACCTTCGCCTTCGCCGGTGTCAGTTGGGATAACGGGCGCCTCGAGCGTCTGGCAGGCGGGCAGGATCAGCGCGACCAGCAACAGGCAGAGAAAGGTGGCGCAGTAATGGTTCATGGGTCCTCCCGAGTGAATAGTCGTCCTCCGTTCATGGGGCCAGCGTCGATGCAGCAGACCTGGCCAGCCAGACAGGCGGCGGCAGACGTCATGGGACGATCGGTCCCGTCGCAGGGGTTGACCGTGCGACGGCTCGTGCCCTCGACAGCTTTCATGATATCCATGGACACGCTCCTTCCTAGAAAAGCAGGGTCACTCCGCCAACGCCTGGCGCAAGGGCGACCCTTGGCGCTGGCTGTTCGCTCTTCGACTTCTTGCGATCCACGATCAGGATGACCGCAGTGGCCACGGCCAAGACCCCGGTGCCGATCGCAAAGCCCGTGCCGAGGTTGCGCAGCTTGGTGTACTCGTCGGCGTCGACCTGCCAGTCGGCCACGATCTGTTTGCCGATTGAGCCTGCCTGCTCTGGCAGCGTGAGCTCGTTGAACGCTGCCAGGTGAGCGTTGGCCTTGTCGGCCGGAGCGCCGGACAGGCCCCAGAACACGCCTGTCAGGGCGCCAACTGCCACGGTGGCGCCGAGGCCGACCCAGAACCAGGGCGTCACCTTGCGGCGCTCGGGCTCGGGCGACACTTCGGAGGCGGTCTCTTGGAGCGAAGTCTCAGCGGTCTGCGGCTCCAATCGGGACGGCTGTGGCAGCTCCAGCGCGGCGGCCACCGGCTTGCCAGTGAGGGTTGCCACGAGGTCGTCGCCAGACAGGAGGCGCAGCTTGTCGGCCTGGAAGTCGAAGCCGTTCAGACGGGCCGTGATCTCGTAGTGGCCCGGCGCGAGCAACAGAGGCTTGGCGAGCGGCGCAGTGCCCACGGGTTTGCCGTTGACAAAAACCTCGGCGCCAGCGGGCGCGACCGTTACGGTGAGCTTGCCCACGAGGTCGCGAATTTCTTGCGCCAGTCCATGAGCGGTCCGCTTGAGCTCCTTGTCGAGTTGATTACCAAAGTCCCTGTTCAATCGCTCGAGGGCCGAGAGCGCGTCGTTGTAGCGTTTGAGCAGCTTGTAGGCGTTGGCCAAGTTGAACAGCCCGCTCTTGGTGGGGTATTCCTCGATGGACGCCTCTAATGCGGTGGCCGCGCCTTCGTAGTCCTCGGACTTGAGCAGAGAAACTCCGGCTTTGAAGTGCTTCTCGCCCAAGACCTTGTCTTCGGCCGCGGCGGAGGTGACACACCCGACGATGATGAACATAATGAACGATGACAGGATGGTCCTCATAGGATTCCTCTTCCCCCTCACGCAATGCCCGTTCCGATAGTTAGTTTCCATCCCGAAATGGGATTTTCCGGCGTCCTTCGGAAAGGCGAGGACTGTTTGAGTTGGATAATTCGATGTCCGAGTTTCGCAGCCTTGGAGAAGGATGCCGGAAAATCCCATTTCGGGATGCCAACTAGACATCTTCAAAGCCTGACATCATGGCAGATGAGTCAAGTTTCAAGCTGCCGTTTTGAGTCGTGCTTGGATACACATCTCTTCGATTTCCTTTTC
>JALOQD010000039.1 GCA_025453525.1 Myxococcota bacterium | reverse complement strand
GTCCAACGCCTCGAAAAGCTTGGCTATAGCGTCGAGATCAAGAAAGCCGTATGACGAACAGAATCTCGGGAGGCGGGTGAGTTTCGGATGAGTTACTGCCAACTCGCGCACCGTTGAGGAGGCACCACGATGGTCGCCGAGCACGACTAGGCCGACCTCTACTGACGCATATGTCGTCCTCTCTTTACACTGATACGGCAATCCGACAGTCTTGCTTTACACTTTGTCCATGTTCTCATGGTCTCGGTTTCGACAATCGAAAACCATGCCGGATTGTTTTTTCTTTATTTTCAAACGATTGGCGCATTTGTTAGCAATGCCCATCCAGGACCAATTCGTTTGGCCCATTTTTTGAAGCTTGAGATTAGGGAGATACGCACGGGACAACAAAGCAACCAACGACTGTAGTTGGTTAAGCTGTAAAGGAGGTTAAACAAGGTTAATAGAAAGTCAATTTTGTCATTTCGAACAACAAGGAGGACTCGTCATGAACGCAAATCATCCTTTTAACAAACGAAGATTTTTGGAATGCATCGTCTGCGTGTCATTGATCGCCGTCGCATGTGAGGACGGCGGTATGATTGACGTTAATATTCAAGATGAAGAAATCCCGATGACTGCATTCACACTAACCGATTCCCTAGGCGCTTACGGCGAAGCGCTCCAAAACAGGGGATTGGAACTACAGAAAATAGGCAAGATCGCAGACATTCCCACAACTCCTCGAACCGTCGTCTATATGAATTCAGAAGAAGCGATTGACGCAGATCTGACAAAATTTCTGACGCAATTCAAGGGTGTTTTGGTTGTCGATAGTAATGATCTTTATCCTGCTGAAAGTGAAGACTCTTTGAACGGCGATGAGGTCCAGGAAGAAAATCGACCGGGCGCAAAAGTTGCGCAAACCTACATGGAGCTCATGTCGGATGTACCAGGAGAAGTGGCTGGATTTGCCCCTGGTGGAACAGCAATCGTTGTGTCAATGAATAGCGAGAGCTTTCTTCCTTTGAAGTTCAGCGAAGACGGCAAAATAAATGGTGGAAGCATGGATGAGATGGAGGACCTTCTGTACCTCGATGCCTTTGTTGCAAATAATGCCGACCCCAAATTACAACCAAGATCCGCTTTAGGTTCCGTTGCCGTTTATTCAGTTCAACTCGACCAAATTAAGAATGGTTACCGGGCTGTCGCCCATATATATGTGCAACCCTACAAACAATTAAATCAAAATCAAGGCACTATTTGGCGGACCACTACAGATGTATGGACAGGAGACAATTTCGAGAACTGCTACGTAAACTCAGGCAGGAAATGCGGTATTTATCCTGATAATGAAGCCAGTATATTTAGTTCTGCTAAACAGGATGATGGTTGCGTCAAAACAACGGCGTATGTCGTCAAACATGGCAGTTTTGTTTCCGGATACGGCGCAAGGAGCGTGCCGGCATATAGGCCGTCTAAAAGCTTTTGGGATGGTGGGGACGCAGTGGCCATAGATTCTAATGAAAGGACTTATTACAGCGGATTCCCGTTGGGTGTATCCGCTGGATGGTCCCCCTTTAGCGGTTTTAGTTTGAGCGCGAGCAACACTTTCAGATGGGAAACAAAAGGAGTCAAAAGGGAGAAGGCCTGGGAGGGATTTGAAAAAAAGAGCGCATTCAATTACGTAAGGGGTAAAACCAGCAGTGGCACAGACATAAACGGAAGTGCTCAAAGAGCCGAATCTGGTATAAAGATGAAGTTTTTACCTCCAGCCAACCCGCCTACTAAAGCAACTATACAAACAAATAAAATATATCGTGGATTCCTCGGTGGAGCCTTTAACAACATTACAGATTGGAATACAATGGCCCGAAATAATATTCTACCGTCAAATTTGGATTTCTGTCAGGCTTACAATAAAAAGATCAGTAAACCGAAAATGTCCTGGGAAGGTTTTATGCCCACTATAACCGTGGTACACGAATACGACCCCAATCATAATTCTATGTTGAACAAGACAGGATATGTATTAATAAAAGCTGGCCTTCTCTGGGAACGCCAAGCCCTTAGATATTGCTATAGTGGGACAGTCCCATGTGGCGATTCGACTTACAGACGTTCTGGTTGGAGGGTGGACGGCACCGGAAAACTGTCTGACATGATTGATCCAACAAGTGTAAATAGTTTTTTAGCATATAGCGACATTTGGGTTAAGCACGATAAATTTATTTTCCGTTAAAATAGCAGCAATTTCAAGACAGGGGGACAGCGGGACAGAGGGGTCGAGACCGTCCTATGACAGAGGGGTCGAGACAGAGGGGTCGAGACCGTCCTATTGACATATGTTCTGACCCTTTTAATTGTCCTGACCCCTACATCTACACCCCTACATGTTTGACCCGATCTGCCCTGCTAGCGCCCGTTGAACGGGTAGGCGTACATGGTCACCCCGGTCACCGGCCCGCCACCATCGCTGAACACGCACTCAATCATATGGTCGCCATGACCCTGGTAGGCGCCCATGTTTGGCGCGTAGACGCAACGCTCGCCGCTTTCGCATAGGCCGTCGTCGTCCCCCACGTAGTCGAAGAAAATTTCCGTGGCGTTGAGGAGAAAAGTGTCGCCCCGGTGATCGGTGATTGCCTGCGTTCCCTTCACCGCTTTGGGACAAGGGCGCCTGGCTTTACGGCACGTCGATGGTTTCGGCCTCGGTGTAGCCGCTTTGTTGCCCAGAGACCACGAGGAACAGGCCGAGTTCGTCGCCGCTTCCGCCAGGCACGAACAGGTCGAAGGCGCAGGACGGGGAGCAGGAGACCATGGTCGTCGTCGCGGTGGATGCGTCGAGGTTGGCGCCCACCACGAGTGAGCCGGTGCGCAGAAGCTCTCCGTTGCCGTGGACGAGAACTTGTCCCTCGTCGTCAGGGGCGAGGATGTCCTCGTCGGCGCCGAGAACGAGTCCATCGATGGCGCCGTCGTAGCCGCTGCGTCGACCCGTTCGTACGACAATCTCGAGACTCTGACCTTCTTCCTGGCTCTGGGTGGCGACGAGCTCGAGGCGCTCCGAGCTTCGGGCTGGCACATAGCCTGCCACCGAACCGTCAGAGGCCACGGCGAGAATGGTCTTGTCGCCCCAAGCGTTCGTGACAGTGAGGCGGTCTCCCCGCGGCACAGCGCCTGGCAGGCCTGCTAGGACAACGAGGCCTTCGGGGCTGGGAGCTGAGCAGAAGATGTTTCGAGGCACAGGCCCGTCATCAGCAGGCCAGGTCACTGGATTGGGGTCGGAATCGGTCGCCGGATCTGGCGGTGGCCAAGGATCGCCGCCCAAGCAGCCTGGAAAACAGCCCAACACACAGTGGCTCCATGCGACGAGCGCCACGAGTTGCCAAGGCCAAAACCTTTTTTGAGCACCGTTTTCCATTTCCCTATGGGGAACATATCAAGATTCGTGCCGAAAACCATTGGCCAATTTTGGAAGAAGGAGCAAGGGGGAGGCAAAAAAGCGTCTACGTTTGTGGACGACACGAGCAGGCGATGCGCGTCTAGAGCAACTTCCCGCAGGTGCCGCAACGGCCTAGGGGGCCAATGATCCCGATGCACGCGTCGTCAGAGCACAGGACCCGCTCATCGATGTCTGGGTCGGCCTGCGCCTCGGACTCGTAGTCGATGAGTCGAGTGACGCTAGAGAGCTCGATGGTCGTGCTGTTGGAGCTTTGGGGCAGGCCGGAATAGGGTCGACCGCAGGTGCCGCAAGCGCGCATGGGTCCGATGACGCCGATGCACGCGTCGTCCTCGCAGAGCACACGCGATTCGAGGTCGAATTCTTCTTCTTCTGCGTAGCGGGGATGGGTCACAGCTTGTCCTTTTGCGACGGGGTGTCCTGCGCGAGCTTGTCCTTGAGCTTCTTGACCAAGGCATCCCAGCCTTGTTCGGCAATGATCTTGTTGAACTGCGAGCGGTAGTTGGCCACAAGGGAGACGCCGTCGGTCACCATGTCCACGGTGATCCAGGTGTTGGCCCGGCGCTCGAGCTTGTACTCGAGCTCGGTTTTCTCGGCTCGGGGATCATCGCTGGTTTTCACCAAAGTGAGCACCGCGGCCTTGTCTCCATCGATTTTTTCGGATTTGTACTCGGGCTTGCGGCTCGAGTTCTCCTTGAGACTCGAGATGAGGTTCTTCTCGATGACCGCGCGCAGGGTTTTCTTGAAGTCCTGGCGCTGCGCGTCTGTGCGCTGCGACCAGTGCTTGCCCAGGGACTCTTGGCACACAGCCTCGAAGTCCATCATCGAGGTGATGACGTGGACGATCTTTTTTTGGTTGGAAGCGGTGTTCTTGAGCAGCGGCTCGAGCGTTTTCTCCTTGCTCTTGATGAATTCGGTCGGAGTCTCCGCCGCTGCCGAGGCGAGGGTGGGCAGGCAGAGCATCCACGCTACGAAAGTCAGTTGGCAGAATCTTCTCATGTCGCTCTCCGTTCGAAGTGTTTCGAGGGTACGACGGAACCTCGGGCGCGTCTATTCACTTGTCGGCCCTTGGCGACTCCAGGGGCGATGCCGTGACCCGCTCGAGCTCTGCTAAAGATATATTGAGGTCTGCCGTGGTCTTGAGCACGTTGGCCATGGTCGAAAAGTACTCTTTGAGGGCATCGCTCATGTCCTTGGTCGAGGCGAGCCCTGCGGCGTGGTTCATGGCCGTGGCAGCGATCCATCCCTTGACCAGTTTTTTTGTTGAATACAGAGAGTCTAGGGCTGCCCGGCTGGCGGCCGCGTGTTCGTAGGTCTTGCTGACCTCGAGCACGATGGCATCGAGGGCGAGCTCGCTCTCGGCAGACAGAGCTGCAAGCTCGGCCTTGGCCTCGTTGAGCTTGAAAATATCTAGTCCAACATCGAGTTTGTATTCGAGGCCCAGGCCGAACCAGAACGACGCTGGCCCGTAGTTGAAGCTGTCGCTGAGAACCCAGCTCTTGATATCGTCGCGTCCAGGAGCGTAGGCAAAGCGCCATCCGGCCAGCAGGGCGAGGTTGGGGAAGAACTCGGATTTGCGGAGCTTGACCTTGGAGCGCATGGCCTCGAGCGCCTTGCGCAGGGCCGCGAGCTCGGGCCGCATATCGATGGCCTGCTCGACGTACTGCGAAAGTGGACCGAGCTGTTCTTCGCGGGCTGTTTGCGGAAGGTCGACGACATCGACGTCCTGGCCGCTGTTCGCGCCTATGAGAAACCGCAACCCCGCGAGACCCACGCGCTCGATTTCCCGCGCTTGGGCCTCGAGCTGGCCGACCTGGGCCTCGATCACCTTGAGCTTGATGAGGTCGATTTCGGTCGAGGTGCCTTCTTGCTTTTCGAGGTTTTGCTCGACGGTTTTGCGCGCCTTGGAGAGATATGACCGGCCCTGGTCGACGGTGTAGAGCATCTCTCTTCCGCCCAGGATGGCCTCGTAGGCCTGCCGAACTTGGAGCTTGATTTCGTTTTCGAAGCGCGGCAACTCGGCCTGCTTGGCCTCATACGCGGCTTCGATGGCCTGGCGCGAGTTCTTGATTTTGTTGAACGTGTAGAGCGGGACTGCGGCCGTGGCTTCCAGGCGCAAGGCCGGTCCCCAGTCGTCGCCTGTTTGCAAGTTGTCGTCCGACGGCTCGTCGTAGAGACATTTTCCCGGGTCAACCGCGTCATCCGTGTCAACCGCGTCACCCGTGCAGGGCCTGAATGGATTCTTGCGATTGGGCACCACGGTGAAGAATCCCTTGAAACCGATCTCGGAGAACGGGGCCCAGTACACCTGCTTGACCTGGGCATCGAGCATCGCCAGTCGGTGGCGTTCGGCCATCAAGCGTCGGCTCGAGGCAAGGGCCCTGCGCAGGCACTCCTCGAGGGTCAATCGAGAAGGCGCGTCGGCCTTCTGCTGAGCATGAGGCTGCTCTGCGGCAGGTGGAGGAGGCAGAGGCTGCGCGGGCTCGGTTTCCGGTTCTTGCGCCTGGCTCGTTGAAACAACCAGCAGCGCCATGATGAGTGGAACGACAAAGGTGAACGCTCTCATGGCAGGCAGGTATAGCAGGCTGCGCCTCGGACCGCAAAGCCAACTCAGTTGCTAGGGAACTGCGACCAATGTGGTCCGAGTGTGCTAGGATTCCCGTGGATTGCCCCCTGGGATCTGGCAACGGAGTTTGCGATGGGTGAAGAGGCCTCTGGCTGCATCAATGGGCGATATGAGATTCTGGGCCATCTGGGAGAGGGCGTGGAGGCGATCGTGCTGCGAGCGCGGGACGTGTGGGAAGACCGACTCGTTGCGCTCAAGGTCCTGCGATACGCAGCGGCAGACTCCTTGGCCTGCCGCGAGTTCGCGCTTCTGTCCGCCATCGACCATCCCCACCTGTCTCGAGCCTATGAGCTCGGCATCGTGGAGCAGGTCGAAGGCCCGGGACCTTGTCGGGTCGGGCAAGCGTTTTTTACCCAGGAGCTCATCGAGGGAACCTCGGCCTTGGCTTTTGTCGCGACTTTGGAAAAAGTGAGCAGAGAGGATGCCGTGCTCCGCATCGGTCTGGCTGTTTGCGAGGCCTTGTCGGTGTTGCACGGTCAGGGGCTCGTCCACCGGGACGTCAAGCCGGGAAATATTCTGATAGAGACCCCGTTTAATCGACCCAGACTCATCGATCTCGGGCTGGCCTGGACCGGCGATTTTGCGTCGCTGGCCAAAGCCGGGACCGTTGCTTATATGGCGCCAGAGAGCTTCGAAGGCGTGAGCGACGAGGCCACGGACGTCTACTCCCTGGGGATCACCCTCGCCGAGCTGCTCGGACAAGCGCCGAGCGCGAGACCGCTCCGAGACACTCCCCCCGATGGGTGCTCGCAGCGTTTGTGGGCCGTCGTCCGCCGGCTCGCGAGCCGCGATAGGCGGCATCGACCGTCCAGCGCTGTGGGGGCGCACCGACTGCTCGAACGGGTCGATGAGGGTCGGGAAAAAGAGGAGACGCCGGGCTTGTCTGAGCGGCGTCGGTTGCTTTGCTGTCCCGTGCTCCTCGAGCGGGAGGACGTCACCGCTGATCTGACATCCTTTGTTCTCCATGCCCTCCGGGACGATGGACGCACGCCTCGGTTGGCGGTCGTGCACGGCACAGAAGGGTCAGGCAAGGACAGGCTGCTACGCCGTGCCTTGGCCGAGGTGCAGGTGGCCCTCTCGCCCAAGCCAGACCTTCTGCCAGCGGTGGTGCGTGGGCCGCTCATCGAGACTCTCGAAAAGCTCGCGAGCCTTGCGCCTCTAGGAGGCGTGCGAGAGCCCCAGCGTAAATGGGACGGGCTTTCGGAGATCGCGGACTTTCTCAGCGCGCTCAGCCGGCCAGCGGTGCTGTGTCTGGAGGGCCTTGCGAACCCTACGCTCGAGCTCCTGCAGGAGCATCTCGCTCGGCTTGGCCGCAGCAGGCGCGGGCCTGGCCTCGTGCTCGTCGTTAAAGTGAGCGGCCGCCTGCCGCGTTTGGTCGAGCACGGCGCGTGTCCCGCTCGCTTCTTTGAAACCTTGCCGCTGTCCAGAGAAGGCCTATCCAAGCTCGTCGAGCTCATGAGCGGGAAAGCACCCCGCGCCAACGTCGTGGAAGCGTTGGTCTCCCTCACCGGTGGTGTGCCGCTGCTCGCAGAGGCAGTGGTTGGCGCTGCGTTGGCCCACGGCGGTGCGCGGCCCCTGACCGAAGCAGCCCTGCGCGTGTATTTGAGCGGACAAAAGCCGACAGAGCTTCTCGCGATCGCGGCGTCGCGCGTCTTTGGCGACGGGCCGAGTCGAGCGCTCGCCGAGGTCATGGCGATCGCCGACGTCCCTCTGCGCGCTGAGGAGATCGTGACCGTGGCAGCGATTTCCGATGTCGAGGCCGCGACCGATACGCTGCGCCATCTGAGCCGAACTGGAGCCGTTCGGCGCGATGCGGACGGTCGATTGGGAATCCCCGGACTCGTTGCCCAGGCGGTGCGCGAGACGCTGTCTGTCGAGCGGGCCAGGAGCATTGCACGCGCGCTCCTCGCACATGCATTGCGTGACCACGTCGGTTCGTTGCAGCAGGCCCGTTGGGCGCGACTCGCCGATGATCGAGACGCAGGGCGCCTGGCCAGCGAGCTCGCCGCGCAGCTCGCGGAAGCTTGCGCAGACTACGAGACGGCGGTGGAAGCGCATCGGTTGCGCCTCGATTGGCTCGAGGACACAGAACGCACCGAGGGGCTCCTGGAGCTTGCGCGCGTCTTGCGCCTGACTGGTCAGTACGAGGCGGTCCTAGAAATCACCTCGTCGCTCCGGGGCCTTGCGGGACGCCTTGGGGCAGCCGCTCGTCTGGAGCAAGCGCGAGCCGCTCGGCTATCGGGAAACGACGCCCTCGCCGCGGACGCACTCGCTCAGATGCCACAAGACGCGGAAGAAGGACAAAAGGCGCAGGCCACGGCACTCTCCATGCGCATGGCCCTCGACAGAGGGGATGAAAGCGCGGCGCTCGAGCTGGCAAGGACAGTCACCAAGGAGCGCCTGTGGCAAAGCTCCGGCCAAGAGTTGGCGGTTCCGGCCGCGCTGACCTTGCTCGCGGCGGGTGAATTCGACCAGGCCCGGACCATCGCAGAGGAGGGCCTGTCGGTCGCCGCGAAGCGAGGGGACAAGCGACTCGAAAGTCGATTGCAGGGCGTCTGCGGCATGCTTCATCACTCAAAGGCGCAGTTCGAAGCGGCCGCATGCTGTTTCCGTTGGGCCACGGAGCTTGCCGACAAGACAGGCGATCGGCATGGCGGCGCCACGTATCAAGTCAACCTCGCGGCTGCGTTGACCGAGACCGGTCACCTCGATGAGGCGCTGTCCGCCTACGCAGAGGGGATATCGCGTCTGTGTTCCATCGGGCGTCCGGAGGAGCGTCTCATTGCGGCTGCCAATCGCGCTCAACTCCTGGTTCGACTCGGCGACGTGGAAACCGCGCTGGCGAGCTGCAAGACGTTTTCCGTCGAGCTTGACGAATGCAGCGCTTCGCCTCGAACGCGAGCCGTGGTCCACAGGCTTTGGGGAGACGTGCTCGCCGCCGCCGACCATGTGGAAGAAGCGCAGCTCTGTCTCGGCGAGGCCCTTCAGGCCGCAGAGACCGCTGGCGACGCGCGGGAAATCTGGGCGACCCGACTGCTCCTGTCGTCATTGGCGCTGCGCTGCGCGAAGCTCGAGGATGCGGGGAAATGGCTGGAGCTCGACGGCGTCCTTCTAGAAGACAGCGGCGCCCAGACAGAGCGGCTTCGGCTCCTCGTCGAGTTGGGACTTGCCTTGGGCGCCGTCGATGCGTCGGCTTTAGAGGAGCTTTCGGCTCGGACCAGAGCAGAATCCTCGCTCAGAAGTGGCCCGGAAGTTCTGTCCACCTTGGCGCGGGCTCACTTCAAAGCAGGCGATAATGAAAAGGCAGAGCACCTCGCCAGGACGCCTCTCGAGACGCTGGGCGGCGAATCTTCGCGTTGGGAGAAGCTCGCTCGTCTTCTCGGCAGGCTCAACGAACAGCTGCGCCTCGGGCCCCTGCTCGAGACCGTCATGGACACAGCCATCGAGATCGCCGACGCAGAGCGGGGCTTCTTGCTCGTTGTCGGCAAGCAGGGAGATCTGCGCATTCGCTGTGCCCGAAATCTCGACGCGCGAGCCTTGGCGCAAAACGATCGGGACTTCAGTCGCTCGGTGGCGGTTCAGGCGTTCGAGAGCAGGTCGCCGGCCATGACCACCGACGCCATGAGCGACGAGAGATTCCGTAGCGCTCGCAGCGTCATTGCCCTGGAGCTCCGCGCGGTTGCCGCGGTGCCCATGTTGCTGCGAGGCGACGCGATTGGGGCGATCTACGTGGACAGTCGACGCGGCAGGGCCTTCGACCCTGAGACAGCGCGCCTCCTCCAAGCGCTCGCAGACCAAGCCGCGGTTTGCCTGCACAACGCGACGCTCCTTGCCGAGAACCGGCGTCGCAGACGCGAGGTGGAGCGACTCGCACGCAAGCTCGAGGCAAAGCTCGACTCGAGCCAAGCAGAGATCGCGCGGAA
Source organism: Myxococcota bacterium (assembly GCA_025453525.1). Taxonomy (GTDB): domain Bacteria; phylum Myxococcota_A; class Polyangia; order JAAYKL01; family JAAYKL01; genus JALOQD01. Next base: position 22,287 of record JALOQD010000039.1, on the reverse strand, counting down.
AGAACGCGAGCTCAATAGGCGCACAGACGAGCTCGTGGATCGCTATCGCGCCCAGGGGATCGTGGGCGCCTCCAAAGCCATGTCCAATGTGTATGCCATGATAGATCGCCTTGCTCGCTCCGACCTTCCCCTGGTGGTTTTGGGCGAATCTGGCACCGGCAAGGAGCTCGTGGCGCGCGCTGTCCACTACAGCAGCGAAAGGGCCCGCCGTCCATTCGTTGCCGAGAATTGCGCCGCGGTTCCTTCGACGCTGCTGGAATCGATCCTTTTCGGCCATGTACGAGGAGCCTTTACGGGCGCGGTGCGGGACAGCGAAGGGCTCTTCGTCCAGGCCCATGGAGGCACGCTGCTGCTCGACGAGGTGGGCGAGATGCCTCTCGACATGCAGGTCAAGCTGCTCAGAGTGCTCGAAGACGGCGTGGTGCGGCCTCTCGGTGGCGCCAAGGTCATCGAGGTGGACGTGCGTGTCGTCGTCGCCACAAACTCCGATCTTCGCGCCCTCGTCGACGCCGGTCGCTTTCGCGCCGATCTGTTCTACCGCTTGAGCGTCGTGGGCAAGGGCGCGAGCGTCTCGGAGTCTGCCATGGGGGCGCTGTGCCGATTTCCTTGGCCAGGCAATGCGAGGCAGCTGCGCAACGAGGTCCAGCGCGCCTTAGCCTTGAGCGGAGGTACTATCAGTCTCGAACACCTGTCGACCGAAGTGTCACTTGGCAGAGCTTCGGTCCCCTCCTTCGAAGAGTCGGATCTCAACCTTAAACGGCGCACAGAGGAGCTCAAGCAAAGACTCGTCGAGGCCGCCCTCGCCAAGTCCCGCGGCAACCAGTCCGAGGCCGCGAGGCTGCTCGGTCTCTCCCGCTTTGGGTTATCGAAAATGTTGTCGCGGTTCGAGCGCTAGGGCTTCTTCCACATTTTGCGGACCGGTGGAGAAGGCTCCTTCTGATCAAAATATGATGGGTCTACTCGATGGGGATTTCCAGCGCGTCGAAACCGCATTCAATTCCTATATCCCAATAGTCGTCCACGCAGTCGGCATCATCACAGCCCCGCTCCCTCGCGCATTGGCCAAAGTCGTTCAGGGCGTCTTTGCAATCGGCATCTTCGTCGGCATACTCGTCCACGCACTCCTCCACGAAGTCGTCCTCGTCAGCGCTAATCTGATCTTCACAATTGTTGTATATCATCTGACAGGCGATGCCGCCGGCGCCTTCTTCCGTGCAAGCCGGGACAATGAATCCCGCCAGTGCAAGAAATCCGATGAACAGGTGATTTTTTGTCATACTTGCCTCCCTTTTATGACCGACTAGTATTTGGCGACTAGTCGAACCGTTGTGACACTGATTTTACACCTAACCGACCATTCGCAAAAAAAAGGCACCCTGGGATCCGGCCTGGGATCCGGTTGTGAGACGAGAGAATCGGAGTTCAAATCCGGGTCAGAAGGCGCTGGCGGTCCGTCTATGGCGGCTGCGAAGCTCACTTGTGTTCATCCCGAAATGGGAGTTTTCGGCGTCCTTCGGAAAGGCGAGGACTGTTTGAGTTGATTAAATCCATGTCCGAGTTTCGCAGCCTTGGAGAAGGATGCCGGAAACTCACATTTCGGGATGACAATGAGCTTTTATTTGGCCGACACGCCTTGTTTCCAGACAGCATCTCCCAGTATATTCAGTCGCAATGTGCCCAACAGACAACTCGAGGTGAGGAGGTATCGTTCATGATGCTCATCAGCGCACCGGTTTCCTGGGACAAAAGAGCTTTTCCCCAACTCCATGGATTTTTGTTCAGCGCAGTGCTGGCAACAGCGACCCTTCTGTATCCTTGCGTGAATTGGGCATGGGACGATTCCAGCGACTATGACGGAAGCGCTCTGTGGGCGGCCGATCAAGGTCGAATAAAATCCACATGTCCGACACCCCCGCCGCCGTCCGGGGCCGAGGCTCGCAAAGCGGACTATCGCCAGGGCGTCGCCACGCAGAATCCAGGCGGTTTCGACGCCATGGCGATCCTGGCCAAAGAAGGCATCGAAATTCCAAAGACCACCATCATCGAGGCCGTCAACAACATATTGACGAGCTCAGTCGGCGACTTCCGCTTGGCCGAGGTCGTTCGCGTGCTGTACCTTGCGGGAGACAGATATGACCAAGACATCCTACCTCGAATAGAAGACCTCGATTTTTGGCTCACCCAAGGCGAAGAGCAATACGTTTATTGGTCTGAAAACCACATGATTCTGTGGACATCCAGCGCCTACTTGTTGAAGCAGCGACAAGGTTGGCCCATGGACAGCTACTTGGAGCAACGCCTGAATCATTATTTGGATTTGAAAAACCAGTACGGTTTCTACGAGTTTTTCTCCACCGACTATTATCGCTTTACTCTCGGCGCGCTGCTCAATCTGGCGGATTTCGCAAAGGACGGCAACATCCAGAACAAAGCCACGGCCGCTGCCAAGCGGATGATGAGAGAAATGCTGATGGTGTTCAACGACATAGGTGCTTACTATCCTGCCGCCGGTCGGAACTACACGAATCACTACACGCAATTCCGCCCCCAATCGATCTTTTGGATGATCACGGGGAAGGGTCCCAAACTGACGACGACAGATTACGCGGGTGCCTTCTTGGCTACGAGCCCTATGAGTCTGGATGATGTAGCCGTCACCTACACGAGCTCGCTGAACACGACGCTTGTCCAAGGGCACGAGCCCTACGAAAACACGACCGTCCACGCCGGATTTCCCAGGCAGGAGCGCACGATTTTTCAGTGGAGCGCCGGCGGCTACTTCCACCCTGATACCGCGAGCGATACGGCCTATACCGTCGATTACTTCGACCTGGAAAACCGCAGCGAGTTCAAAGACCTCGCCAACGTCGCCTGGCTGCCGGACAGTTGGATGGGCTCCATTTCCAAGATCGGGGCCGTGTACTCTCGCGCCTCGTCCATCTCCAGCGCGAGAATCAACATTTTCAAGAACAGCAATATCGTGTTGACCTCCCTCGAGGACTATTATCCTGGCTACAAGGGTTATCAGCAGTGGCCGTGGGCGGCGACCGTCGAAGATATTGCCGTTTGGACGCAGACCGGAGACATCCCTTTGAATTTTGAGAAACAGGGATCGGGCGCCCTGAGTCAGAACAGCCACCTGCCCAAGGTACAACAAAACGGAAACGTCGCTTTAGTCACTTACTTCCCGAAGTTCGAGATCGGCGCCAGCAAAAACGACAAGGGCGTCAACCTCTACTGGCCCAAGAATCGATTCGACGAAAACGAGGAGATGTATGGCCACCGCAACGGCAATTGGCTCGTCGCTCGAAAAAAAGACAGCTACATCGCCGTCCTGCGCTATGGAACGGGGATTCGCACCGACGGAAATCCGCGCGAATGGGGCGACAAGGGACGTCAGATGTGGGCGGTCGTCGTAGGAAACAAGAGCCTGCACGGCAGCTACGAAAACTTTAAAGATATTGTTCGCAAAGCGAGCATCAAAGAGACCTACAATTTCGACGTGTCGAAATTTCGCAAAGTCTACTTCACCAGAATCGACGTGGACGGAAAATACATCAGAAACTGGTGGTAGGCCTCTTCCTGCCGAGCCTCATCCATAGGAGGCAATGCTGTCGCGGTTCGACCGCTAGGGCTTTCTCCACATCTTGTGGACCAGTTGAGAGAGCTCCTCTTGCTCGGAAGGGGAGAGGGGCAAAGTCCCTTCCGACGAGAGACCGCGGCGCAGGAGACCATGAGCGGCGCGGGTCATGGGGTACCGCAGCCCAAAGAAGATGGCTCCAGCCAGGGCCAGGGAGGGCACTACGCTGATGCACAAACGCGTGGCGAGCACAACGCTCTGCGGCTGAGGGACGTTCTCGCCGCCGAGGCCCACCACATATCCCGTGCGGTCCATGGACGCCGAGATGAGCATGAGCGCAAACGTCGTGGAGAGCTTGCGCAGGAAGGTCATGACACCGGCGAACGTGCCTTCGCGTCTGCGTCCGCTGACAAAGCGATCGAGATCGACGACCTCGGCGAGAGCCACCCATGGGATCACGAACGCGCTCGCCATGCCGGCGCCGACCAGCAGCAGTGACGCCACGAGCCAAGGAGTCGACACCTGGCGCGGCAGGGCCGCGATGAGCAGGCAGCCGATGAGCCACAAACCGCAACCCGTGCAGAACACGGCCCTTCGGCTGCGCGCGAAAGACCAGCGCACGTAGAAGGGCAGGGTGACGAGGGCCGTGGTGAGCATGGTTCCCATGACGACAGGCATGAGAGAGGGGCGGCCGAGGTAGACATCGACGTAGAACTTGGCTGCCGCGGACAGCACATCGAGAGCGAGGAAGGCGCACAAGTACATGCCGAGCAGCAGGCGAAAGGCCCGCCCCCGCAGCGCCCCGCGCAGTGTGGACCACAGGGGCTCGTCCTCGTGGGATTCCTGCAGGGGAGGGTCGGGCATTTTGAAAAACAACAGGAGCCATAGGGTGATGTAGAGCGCGCCGAACACGCCCGCCACCACGACGTCCGAGACGTCAGCGCCGAGCCATTTTGCGGCAGCGTTCTTCAGGGGAAACGGCAACACACCGGCGAGGATCGAACCGCCAAAGGAGAAGGCCATTCGGTACGAAACAAGGGAGGTGCGCTCGTTGTAGTCCGGCGTCAGCTCGGCGCCCAGGGCTTGATGGGGGACCGTCAAGGCTGAAGAGACGCTCTGAAACGCGATGTAGGCGAGCGAATAATAGAGGAACTTTGCGTAGACGCTCACCTCGCCGAGCAGCACCCACATGGCGCAGAAGGCAAGCCCTGCGGGAACGGCAAAGAAGAGAAAGAACACCCGGCGGCGGCCCAAGGGGCTCGACGCGCGATCGCTCAAGCGCCCGGCAATGGGGTCTGAGACACCGTCCCAGATTTGCCCGACGACGATGCACAGGCCGGCGATGAGCGGCGTGAGCCCTGCCACATCGGTCAGAAACTTGAGGTACAGCGTGAGGATGAGCACCGCGGTGGTCGAGTTGAACAGCTCGCCCGAGCCGTACCAGACACGAGTCGATCGCCTCAACCTGTATCCGTCCGTGGCAGTGGAGCGCCGGTCCATGGGCCGGCATCTTACAGGGGCTGCGGAGGGCTTGTCGACCAGCTGGGGGACGAAACGCTAGTCGTTCAACTCGTCGCTACGGGCCTCTGGGGTGCGCCACTTGCCGACGAGCTCGGACAGCTTGTCGACCGAACGGGTCATGGACCGTGTCGAGTGCTCGATCTTGCGGCTGATGTCCTGGTTTTCGAGGGCCGTGGAGTTGATTTCCTCGATGGCCGTGGCGATCTGCGTCAGACCGATGGTCTGCTGGTTGATGTTGGTGGCGATGACATTGGCGAAGTCCGAGTTCTCCCGAATGGCTTCGGCCAGGTCGTTCATGATCGCGCCGGCATTGGCGATCATGCGCACGCCTTCGTCTGTCCTCTGCTCGCCGGTTTGCGCCGTGCCCACCATCTTTTCGATGGCTTGACGAATGGCGGTGAGGGTATCGGTGATCTGCAGCGTGGCATCCTTGGACTGCTGAGCGAGGTCTTTGACTTCTTGGGCCACCACGGCGAAACCAGAGCCGTACTCGCCGGCCTTGGCCGCCTCGATGGAGGCATTCACCGCCAGGATCTTGGACTGCTCGGCGATGCCGTTCACCGACGAGATGATGTTCCCCACTTCCTCGACCGCGGCCAAGAGGTTCTTGCTCTTTTCGGAAATGTCCTGCGAGTCGTCCTTAATCATGAGAATGATTTCGCTCGTGGTCTCCACCGCGTTGCGACCCCGGATGGATGCCTCGGTGGTTTTTTCCGCTGCCTCCACGATTTGACCGGCATTGCCTCCGGCGCTCTTTCCGGCCTTTTCCATTTCTTCGACTGTCGAAGCGGTCTCGGTCACGGCTGCGGCCTGCTCAGCGGCAGAGGACGCGAGGTGGGTCATGGCGCTGGCGATCTCGCGAGACACCGCGGAGACGTCCTTGGTGATGGCCTTGATGGCGGTCACCTGGGACTGCAGTGCCTTGGCCATGGCCTGGATGGACACGGCCAGGCGGTTGGTCTCGGCCGAGCCGGTCATGTCCACCGAAATGTTTTCGAGGTCGCCGTCGGCGATGCGCTGGGCCGCGGCCACGAGGCGGTTGATCGGTTTGGCCGTGGTGTGACCGAGGAAGAAGGCCATTAATGACAGACAGAAGAGGATGGCGCCCATGCCGAAGATTCCAGTCTTAATCCATTTCCGTTGGAAATCCCGGTAGCTCTTCAAGGACTCCATGTAAACGATGAGACCGCCACCTTCGGCGCGCGCGCTGTCGCTCGGCTCTTCGGATGCTTCGTCCGCCTTGATACGGGTAACCGCGACAACGACGTCATCTACAATGTCCACACCTTCTTTTTCAAAATTGCCCATGGCGTTGCGGATGGGTTCGATTTTTACATCTTCGCCGACCCTTGCGAAAATCGCCCCGTTGGCCTGGAGGATGACGATGGCATGCACACCGCCGGTGCGTTCTGAGATGCCCCTGAGCTTGGTTTCGGTATCCTCGGGAAGCTTGGCGGCGAGCTCAAAGGCGATCTCGCCGGCGACGGCCTTGGCGTTGGCAAACGCGCCTTTCTTTACCGCCGCGAAGAACTGCTCGTCCGTGCGGTCGAAGAACGCCTTGAACGTCGCGGCGATGAGCACACACATGATCACCAACGCGACGAACACGCTCAAAGTGAGCTTCCACTTCAGTGACATCTGGCTTTTCATGGTCGGAATTTTATCACCTTGAGGAACTGTGGCCACTTTTTCGCCCTCCCGAACCCGTTTTTGGTGACCAGAAGGGGAGTCGGCTATACTTCCAACTAGAGACCGCTTGCGCAGCGGCGAGTTTGTCGAAAAATGAAGTCTTGAGCCACAGGTTGCACCTGGAGAGCGTTTGGAGGTTGCGATGGCCAGCAGAATTTTAATCGTCGACGATACCGAGACCATGCGACTCTATGAGCACATGCTCTTGTCTGGACAAGGATACGATTTGGACATGGCCTCAGACGGAGTCGAAGCGATAGAGAAGATCGCTCAGCGCAAGCCCGATCTCGTGCTCTTGGACATCATGATGCCCCGGATGAACGGCATCGAGTGCTGTCGGCAGATCAAGGCGAAGGAAGACACCAAAGACATCAAAGTGGTGATGGTGACGACCAAAAGCGAATACGAAAAAGTCAAGGAGGCCTTTGCCGCTGGATGCGATGACTACGTGACCAAGCCCATCAATCGAGTGGAGCTGCTCGCAAAGATGAAAGAGCTGCTCAAGTTCGCGGAGTTGAGGCAGTTACTCAAGTCCTAAAAGAAAACCATGCGCAACGAAGCAAAACGGCCATGCTGACGCTCGCAACATCTCACATCGTACAGGTGCTCGCCACCGAGCTCGACGACATCCAAACCAGGATGCGACAAACGCAGTCCGAGCTCGTGGGGTTGCGCTCCTCGTCTGGAGCGGTCGACGAAGCTCGATGCCAGAGCCTGGAAAACCAGACGACGATTTTGCTCAATCAGTACGTTTCAATTCAGAGGCTTCACGCTGCGAACGATCTGGCCCAAGCGCTCACGGGCATCTACGAGGTTCTAGAGACCCTGGTGGGTGTCGAGAAGTTCGTGATGTACATGGGCGCCACCGCGGACAGACGCATGTACTCGATCATCCAATATCCCGTCGATCATTTCGATGACACGATTGAAGTCGGAATGGGTCAGATAGGCAAGGTGCTCTCGGAGACCGAGCCGTTTTTCGAGAGCGTGGGGCGCATCGCCGTCGCCGATGGTTCGTTCCCCATCGCGGTGATTCCCCTTCGCCACGAGGGAACTCTCGTCGGGACGATCGCGGTGTTCAAGCTGTTCGAGCAGAAGGGCGGGTTCAACCAAGTAGATACGGAGATATTCAAATTATTCTCGCGTTTCGCCGGTACAGTGGTGGTTGGGGCCATTGCCCAGGTCAAGCGCAAGTACGAGCTATCGACGATGCAGGAGATTTCGGAGTACGCGCGCCGCGTTCAGGCGAGCGACTTCTAATAGGGCGCTCAGGCGGCTTGGATTGTACATGGCGGAAAAGACACTCAATCAACCGCAGAGCGCCGCGGGCGAGACTCGCAAGGATCCTCGCGGTTGGCTCAGTGAGATCAAGAGCCTCGAGGACCGTCTCATTGCGCTCAAGCACGCCCTCGTGGAGGAAGCGGCTCTGCCGATCGACGAGGCACGGGACGACGGCAACGTCACTTTTCTGCTCTTGTCCGTGGTCGATCGCCTGATCGCCGCGCCCATCTCCCAAATCGAAGAAGTGGTGCAGATGGTGGCTCTGGTCGAGATTCCAGAGCAGACACGGGGAATCCGAGGGCTCCTGGACTATCACGGCACGATGCTCGCGGTCGTCGACATGCGCCATAGCCTCGGGCTGGTGGCCGCGGAGGAGAACGTCGACAGAGCGATCGTGGTGTGCCGTGTCGAAGGACACCAATTCGCCCTGCTCGTCGATGAAGCGACAGATGTCTTCACTTTGAGAAAGGAGGAGGTGCGTGTATCGGACGAGGTGATGCCCGGGGCCTTCAGAGCCGTGGGCGTTTTTCGTTTCGAGTCTCGCACGGCGATCATCATCGATCTGTGGTCCCTCTCCATGGCCGCGCAGGTAGAAGGCCACGGCACCGCAGAGGCCAGGGGGGCGAAGTGAACGATCCGAAGCGCCTATCCCTGACTCCGGAGAGCGGCTTTAGGCTCACCTCTGGAGAGTTCGGGGAGCTCGTCCGGCTCATCGAGAAACACACCGGGATTGTCTTTACGCAGGAAAAGCGCCGCGATGTTGCGATGAAGCTCGCGGACCTGACGCATGTCGGCGGCAAGGCCTCGAGCGGTTTCGAGCTCGTTCACGCTGCCAAGTCGTCGGACGTGGCTCTGCAGAGAATCATCAACCGGCTCACCATTGGCGAGAGCTACTTCTTTCGCAATCGCCCCCACTTCGACGCGCTCAAGGAGCAGATCCTCCCGGCGATCATCGAAGCGAACTCTCGCACGCGGCGCCTGAACATTTGGTGTGCGGGCTGCGCCGGCGGGGAGGAGCCCTACTCAGTCGCTATCTTGCTGCGAGAGGCTTTTCCCAAGCTCGAGCACTGGAACATCCACATCCTGGCTACCGATATCAACACGGATTTCATCGCCAAGGCACGACAGGGAGTGTACTCGCGCTGGTCCTTCCGCGGGGTGGAAGAGGAGCTCATCGAGAGGTATTTCGTGGAGGAGGAGCCCAGCAAATTCCGGCTCGTGCGAGACATCGTGCGGACCGTGGAGTTTCGCTGGTTCAACCTCTCCGCCTTGCCGTTTACAGAGTTTTTTGGCAGCGAGCAGTTCGATCTGGTGCTGTGCCGCAACGTGCTGATCTATTTTCCGTATCAGCTCGCCAATGCGGTGGTCGACGGTTTTGCCGAGATCATGGTGCCAGGTGGCTACTTGCTCGTCGGTCACTCCGAGGCCTTTCCGGCCCTAGCGCACCTCGAGACCGTGTACACGAACGCCACGTATTATTACCGCCGTTCGATCCCGGGTGAGGCCGGGAGCAAGCCGGCGTCTCGTGAAAACGTGATGGCACTCCCCGGGATCGGTGTGGAGACTGTCATTCCGAGCGCTCCGGCAAGCAATGCGGTACCGCCTGCCGACAGCCCTTCGGCGGCCACGCCAGCGTCACGGGCCTCCTCGAGTGGTCCGCCTTCTACAAGTGTGAAGGGCAAGCGGCGAGTGCCTTCTACCGCGACATCTCAGTCGACGACGCAGCGGCGGTCGGCTATGGACATGGACGGCATTCTGCGGTCCATGCGCGATTTGGCCAACTCGGGCAAGGTCAATGATGCCTTCGAGCGGCTCACGGCACTGACCATGGCGACGGGTAAGCTCGACTACCGAGTGCATTTTTTGCGAGCCATTGTCGGCGACCAGGCCGGCAAGCTGGGCGAAGCAGTCCGGAGCCTCAAGCAGGCCGTTTTCCTGAACAAGAAATTCGTGCTCGGCCATTTTTATCTGGGAGTGGTCCATGAGCGCCAGGGCGATCTGAAGTCGGCGGGACGCTACTTCCGAAACGTGCTCCACCTGCTCGAGTCGTTGCCCCTCGAGCAGCCGTTGGAGGAGGCCGAGGGGCTGACCGTGGGCAGGTTGTTCGAAATCGTGGAGGCTCGCGTCAAGGAGGTTGCGCTCAAGTAGCGACGCCGGAGGCGTATGATGGGTAAGTCGTCTGAGCAGGATACGGAAATTCTCTTTCGGCGAGCCGAGGATTTGGCTCGACCGATAACGAATGTCGAGCGCGCCGAAGACAGAATCGCGCTGCTCGAATTTCTGCTCATGGGAGCGCGATATGCCATTCGCCTCGACCGCGTGGAGGCTGTGACTCGTATCGGCGAGATCTTCTCGGTCCCACTGACCCCTCGGCACATCTCAGGGGTGATTCGCCGCCGCGGACAGTCTTTTGCTCTCGTCAGTCTGCGACATTTCTTTCACTCCAACGCCGAGGGCATCGCGGACGCGGATTTCGCGGTGTACGTCAGGTCGAAGGGCAAGCAATTCGCTATCCAGGTGGAGGAAATAGAGGGTGTCATCCATCTCCCGAGGGCCAAGCTCTTGCCCGCGCCAGAGACCTTCGACTATGCGCAGGCGCCCTACATCGCGGGCGTCACGTTGGAAGGGTTGGCTCTCATAGATGTCGATGCAATGGTAGAAGCCGACGGCTTTTCAGCAGGGAGGAAGCACTGACGCGGCCATCGAGGCCGATGGCGGTGCGATAACGCATGGATTTGACCAAGGAACAACTCGACGAGCTCACTGGCGTGTTTCGCGCCGAGGCGGTCGAGCACGTCAAGGGCCTGGCCGGCGCGCTCTTGACCTTGGAGAGTGAGAATCCCACCGAGCACGAGAAACTGCTCACCATCGCGTTTCGATTCGCCCACAGTCTCAAGGGTTCGTCCGCGACGTTGGGCTTTGAACGCGTCGAGCTCATGACCCATCGGCTCGAAGACGTGCTCGGGGCGCTGCGTCGCAAAGACCTGCCCATGGACGCCCATGTCGTCGACCTTCTTCTCGAGACTCTGGACGCCATTCGTCGCGCGGTGGACAATTCCCAGCCCGGAGACGGGAGCCTCACTCCAGAAGAGCAAGACAGGGTGACGCAACTCGAGGCGCTCGCGCATCAGGCGCGCTCCATGGTCGCGCCGACGCCTCTTCCGTTGCCCAAGCAGAGCCCGCCCCCTCTCAAGGAAAAAGCGCAAGAGCCGAGCCCCAGGGACTACGGCGACGAAGCGCCATCCATGGGGGCGTACCGCGATTTTCAGCCCGAGCAGCTGGCTCACCTGTCCGCGGTGTTCCGCACCGAAGCGCAGGAGCACCTGCGCGGTCTCGCCGAAGCTTTCTTGAACCTCGAGGAAAGCAACTTCGCGAATTTGGACGAGTTGCTCGGAGAGGCGTTCCGCCACGCTCATAGTCTCAAGGGCTCGGCCGGCACTTTGGGGTTTGCACGCGTCGCAGCGATGTCCCGTCGCCTCGAGGACGTCCTGACCTTGCTCCGGCATGGCAAAATCAAAATGCAAGAGGGCTCGCCGGACATGCTGCTGCGAGCTCTCGACACCATTCGCATCTCCGTGGATTCGAGCTCGCCCGGCGATGGGCAATGCACTCCGACCGAGGATGATGTCATCCGTGCGCTCGAGGCGCTCATCGCGGACAAGGCGCTCAAACCCATCGCGGCCGACAAACCCGATCACTGGACCGGGGAAGGTGGAGGTGGGGCGCTCGCCGATATTCCGGCAGAGCAGGTCGCCCAGCTCGCTGGGGTGTTCCGCATTGAAGCCGTCGATCATATCCGGGGCATCGCCGCGGCGTTACTGACGCTCGAGGACAATCCGCATTCGGCCGAGGCTGAGGAATTACTCAGCACGGCGTTCCGCCATGCCCACAGCCTCAAAGGGTCTGCTGGCACGCTGGGGTTCGAGCGCGTCGCCCTCGTCACGCATCGCCTGGAAGACACCCTGGGACTGTTGCGCCGAGGAACCGGATTCATCGATGGGGAGAAGATCGATCTTTTGCTCACGACGCTCGATTCCATTCGACGGGGAGTGGACACCGCTGTGCCCGGAGACGCTCGTCTCACGGCAGAGGAGCAAGAGCTCGTCAAACGTCTCGAGTGCGTCGTATCGACCGTCGCCCCTTCGCTATCGCCGAAGGGTCCGGCCCGTGTCGAGGCGGCAGCGCAGGAGAGCAATGACGACAGGCCGTGCGAGGACGAGGCAGAACCCCAGGCTGGTGGGGCGTTTGGAGATATTCCCCAGGAACAGCTCGAGCAGATCTCCGCGGTGTTCAGGGCCGAGGCCCAGGAACACCTCCGGCAACTGACCGACTCGTTTCTCGCCATGGACGAGGGCTCCGCCTCTGCCGACTTCGAGGAAGTGCTCTCACGAGCCTTCCGCAACGCCCACAGCCTCAAGGGCTCCGCCGCCACCTTGGGCTTCGATAGAGTCTCTACGGTCACCCACCGAATCGAAGACGTCCTGGGCTTGTTGCGGCGCAAAGAGAGAGCCAAGAGCCCCGAGCTCGTCGATTTGCTTCTCTCCACGCTGGATGTCGTTCGCAGGGCCGTGGAGACGAGCCGTGCCGGTGACGCCAAGCTGACGGGCGAGGAGCGCGAGTGCGTTCGGCGTCTCAAGGACGTCGTCGAAACGTCGAGCACAGCCGAGTCGGCGCCTCGTTCTGGGCCGGCGCGAGCCCAGCGTCCAGTGCATTCGGTCTTGCCCCAAGATCAGCTCGCCAAGCTCGCCGAGATCTTCCGCATGGAGGCCATCGAGCACATCAAGATTCTCGCCCAGACGTTTTTCTCCATGGAGGAAAACCCCGGCGGGAATCATGGGGAGATGCTCACGAATGCCTTCCGCGCTGCGCACAGCCTCAAAGGCTCGGCTTCGACGTTGGGATTCGACGGCATCGCGACGATCGGCCACAAGCTCGAGGACGTGCTCGATGCGCTGCGAGGACAGCGCCTGAAGGTGGAGCGGCCAGTGATCGACGCGCTGCTGCGCGCCCTGGACGCCATTCGTCAGACCGTGACCACCCCCGAGACTCTGGCGAGCGAGCTGTCGGCGTCCGATGAGCAGATCGCAAAGGAGCTGGAGAAACTGGCGAGCGGATCTCCGAAGGCCGCGGCGATCGCCGTCGATACAGCCTCTGCGCCGTCGAGTCCCACCCCGGCCTCGCCCAAGCCGGGGTCCGCTGCTGTCGCACCTGTGCGGCAGGAACCCGCGAAACCTCAATCGCCGGCGCCGGCTTCACCTCCTCCTTCAAATGGAGGAGCCGGCGGCGCTCGTGGTGGGGAAGTGGCTCAGCAGCAGGAGACCTTTATCCGCATCGCGGAGAGCAAGGTCGATTCCGTCATCGCGCTCGTGGGCGAGCTCTTCGAAGCCAATCTTCAAATCGAAGCGGTGGAGGGCGATTTACGCTTGTCGCTGCAATCGTCGATGGAGCTGGCGGAGATGCTTGGAGCGCTTCAGTGGCAGCTTCAAGGCACAGGCTACGAAGAGGAGCTCTACCCGCTGTCGGAGAGGGCCCAGAGCCTGTCCATCCACCTGCGCACTTCGGCCAAGAAGTTCGAGCAGGACGAGCGCAACCTGGCCAAGCTCATCGGGAGTGCTCAGGAGGAGCTGCGAAAGATCCGTTTGGCGCCCGTTTCGACGATTTTCGTGACCATTCGGCGTCAGGTGCGTGAGGTCGCCAAGGTCACTGGGCGCAAGGTCGAGCTGTACCTCGGCGGCGGTGAGTACGCGGTGGACCGCAAGGTGCTCGAAGCCATCGAAGACCCCATGGTCCATTCGCTGCGCAATGCCATCGATCACGGCATCGAACCGCCCGAGGAGCGGCGAGCCGCAGGCAAGCCCGAGGTGGGTCGGGTCAGCGTGGTTGCGCGCCACACGGGCGACGCCGTCGAGCTGACCATTGCCGACGATGGCAGAGGCATTGACCCTGAAAAAGTGCGCGAGGCCCTCATCGACAGGAAGCGCCTCACAACAGAGCAGGCGGCAAACCTCACGGGCGACCAAATCCTCGACTACTTGTTCGAATCGGGATTTTCGACCCACAAGGGCGTGACCCAGGTGTCTGGCCGAGGCGTGGGCCTCGATGTCGTCAAGTTCACCGTGGAGCGCCTCGGTGGCGAGGTGCGCCTCGAGAGCCGGCTCGGAGAAGGCACTGCGATCACCATGCGGCTGCCACTGGCCATGTCGACGGTGCGCTGCCTCCTGGTGCGCGTGGCCGGCCGAATGATGGCTGTGCCCGCGTCGAACGTCGAAAAGGTGATCGTGCCGACCCGCGAGATGCTCAAGTACGTGGGCGGCGCCGAAGTCATCGAGTTCGATGGGCAGAATGTGCCCATGGGCTCGCTCGCCGAGCTCCTCGAGCTCTCCAGCGGCGTTGCGGAGTTCAGTCAGGATTCGCGCGTCGTCATCATGGTGCGGTTTGGCGAACGCCGCTTCGCCTTCGTCATCGAAGAGCTCGTGGAATACACCCAGCTCATTCTCAAGCCGCTGGGCGATCTCCTCGAGCGCGTGCCGAACATCTCTGGTCTATCGGTTCTCGGAACCGGTGAGCTGACCCTGGTGCTCAATCCCGCCGACCTCGTGCGCAATGCCGGCGGTGTGCGGCGAGAGGCGGTGAGGCCGATCTTCACAGCGCCAGAGGTCGAGACCGCGGACGTGACGACGATTCTCGTCGTGGACGACTCGATAGCCACGCGAACGTTGGAAAAGACCTTGCTCGAATCGGCGGGGTTCAACGTTCTGACTGCTTCCGATGGCTACAAGGCGTTGGACGTGCTCGCGACGCATCGAGTGCACCTCGTGCTCAGCGATGTCCAGATGCCCAACATGGGCGGCATAGAGCTGACGCGGACCATCAAGTCTCGGCCCAATATGCAGCATCTGCCCGTCGTGCTGGTGACCTCGCTCGGATCGGACGAAGACAAGTCCCACGGCATGGCGGCCGGAGCAGATGCCTATATAGTAAAAAAGGAGCTGACCCAGAGCGAGCTGATCAACACGATCAACCAGCTGCTCTGATCTCAAGGAGCGTGCATGATTCGAGTGATGATAGCCGACGACTCGAAAGCGACTCAGAGGTTGCTCATGTCCTTGCTCGACAGCGAGCCTGGAATCGAGGTTGTGGGCACAGCGAGCAACGGCAACGAGGCCATCGAGATGTACAGGCGGCTTCGTCCCGATCTCGTGACCATGGATATCTACATGCCGGAGCTGGATGGTCTCGAGGCGACTCGCAGCATCATGAACGAGTTCCCAGAGGCGAGGATCGTCATCATCAGCTCGCTCGTTAATTCAAAAGATCTCAAGACCTCCTTCGAAGCGATGCGAGCGGGCGCCGTCGAAGTGGTGGGTAAGCCCACGGGGGTGCTCCGCGGGGACTACACCGAGGTCAAGGTGGCGCTGTCGCGTATCCTGCGGAGGATGATGGAGTCTCATCCGGCCCGACGACTGAGCTGGCAAGCAGAATCGCCGCGGCGGGCCGAGAAAAAGACCGAGGAAAAAGGCAGCGAGATATCCGGGAGGTTCAGGATTCCGAGCTCCATTCCCCCATCGGATGTCGCGGCCGCTGAATCGATGCCGGCCTTGTCGGAGGTTGCTCCGCCCACAGCAGCGGTGCAGGAGCTCAAAAGCAGTTTGCGAGTCGACCGTCTGCCCGAGAAATATTGCCCGTCGCTGGTCGTCATTGGCGGTTCCACCGGTGCGCCTGCAGTGCTCGTGGATCTCATCTCAGCGCTGCCCGCAGACTATCCGTTGCCCATCGTCATTGCCCAGCACATCGCGAGAGGCTTTGCCAAGGGGCTCGCGGACTGGCTCTCATCGTCGAGCAGGATCAAGGCTCGGCTCGCCGACGACGGCGATTCGCTTCGGCCAGGGACTGTTCTCGTGTCCCGCGACGATAGCCACCTCGTCATCAAGCCCGGGGGCACTGTGGGTCTCGTGGAGCGTATCGCTCACGAGCAGTACACGCCTTCCATCAACGTTTTTTTCGAGTCTACCGCAGAGGCCTATGGGCCCAGAGCTCTGGGTATCCTTCTCACGGGCATGGGCGCCGACGGAGCGGCCGGTCTTCTCAAGATGCGCGACAACGGGGCCGTGACCTTGGCTCAGGACGAGAGCAGCGCCGTCGTGTATGGAATGCCACGAGTCGCCTACGAGATCGGCGCAGTGTTCAAGCAGATGAATCCCATCGAGATGGTTGCGTTCCTGTTGTCGATCCAACAACGGTTTCAAAGGCCAGAGGCGTAGGTTCTTTTCGGTTCTGACTATTCTTGTGGGAGAGCTTCAAGAAGGCGGAAGCACTGTCGCGTGTTGGCCGTGCACACGCGAGCCATTTCCTCTGCATCGATTTCTCGAATCTGCGCGAGTTTCTCCACGACATACTTCACATGCGATGGCTCGTTGGTTCGGCCTCGCATGGGATGAGGCGATAGGAACGGCGTGTCGGTCTCCGCCAGGATGCGCTCGATGGGAACCTCGGCAGCGATCGAGCGGATTTCATCTGCCTTGGGAAAGGTGATCATTCCCGAAAAGGAGATGTA
This sequence comes from Myxococcota bacterium, assembly GCA_025453525.1. Taxonomy (GTDB): domain Bacteria; phylum Myxococcota_A; class Polyangia; order JAAYKL01; family JAAYKL01; genus JALOQD01. The sequence goes on along the minus strand of JALOQD010000039.1, from coordinate 5,662 downwards.
AAGCCCAAGGTTCAGAGCGCTTCGAGCCAGCTCGACTCCGGACGAAAAACAGTGGAGGACGCCACCGACCTGCTCCACGCCCTCGTCCGCGAGGATGGCCGCGGTGTCGGCCTCTGCTTGGCGAGTGTGCACGATGACCGGCAGCGCGGCCTTGTGCGCCATGCGCAACTGCGCCACGAAGGCACGTCGTTGCTCCGCCGGAGGCGAGTAATTGTAGTGATAGTCGAGACCGATTTCGCCGAGCGCGACCACTCGCTCGTGGTCGAGGACAGCCATGAGCTTGTCGAGGGCGTCGATGGTGGCGCCGCTAGCGGCGTGAGGATGGATGCCTGCCGCGGCATGAATTCTGCGATCGTCCGTCGCGAGCTGAAGCGTCAGCTCGTACTCTCCGACGCGCGTGGCGCCGGCGATCGCGACAATGCCTACGAGCCCCTGCTCAAAGGCGCGGTCGAGGAGGGCGCGTAGCTGCTTTTGTGTGGTTCGCTCGATGTCGAGATGAGCGTGGGAGTCGAATAGCTCCATGTTCTATGCTTCCTCCAAAAGGCCAAGGGCTTCTTCTAACTCCGCGGACAGCGATGCGCGAACCCGGCCGCGCCTACGCATGAGCTCGGCTCGCGCCTCGGGATCGTCCGCATCGAGGGCGAGTGCGCAGAGGGCGACGATGGCGCTGCTCGCCTCTTCGTCGTCGTGCCTGTCGAGTATGCTGCCAATCGCGGAGGAAATCCCCCGAATCGGCAGTGTGCACAGGGCGGAGAGCGATGCCATGCGCGCCCCCTTGCGCCTGCCGGAAAGCTGCGTTTCGAGCACGCCAATACCGCAGTCGTCATGACAGCGCACGAGCGCCGCTGCTGCGAGGGATTTCACTCGGTGTCCTGTGAACCAGCTTTGCAGCTTGGCTCTCAGGCAGCTTTGGGCGCGATGATCTCCCAAAAGACCCAAGGCCTGCAGGGCGAGCTCCACGCGCTCGTCGCCCTGTTCCACGAGCTCGATGAGGATCTGTAGGCCACGCGAGTCCTTTGCCGCGGCTAGACAGCGAGCTGCCTCGAATTGTACCGATGGGCTCGGATCTTCGAGGTGCGGCGCCAAGCATTCGAGGACATTGGGATCGCGAGACCCGCACAGCGCTGATGCGGCGCAGGCGCGGACGTTCTCGTCGGGATCTTCGAGCGCCGCGCAAACGTCCTGTTGGGCAGGGCCGGCGCTGGCGAGGACCGCCGCGCATCTGACTCTCGAGGAAGGGTCTTTCAGAGCGAGGCGGAAGATCCCGGTATCGATTTTTGAGCCTGTGAGCGCGTGACTGTGCAGACCCTCGATGGCCTGGGCGCGCACCTCTTCGAGGTCATCGCAGGCCAATCGAGACAAGGCCTCGAGAATGCGTGGGTCGTTTGTGTTGGTGTAGGAACCAAGGGCGAGAGCCGCCACCCACCGCGCTTCTGCGCCAGCGTGTTGCGCATCGCGTAGCGCTGCTTCCAGGTTCGGCAGGGACAAGGGAACGAGAAAGCTCGACATGGGCGATGCTCTAGGCCTCGGGCTCGCTGGAGCTCAAATCGGGTTCGGGGTCCGAAACCGTGGCCGGGTCGTCCGCGATCCCGTGCAGCTCGAGCTCTGGCGCAAGCTCGGGATCGGTTTGTTCATCCACGGCCTCCGCTTCGTCCGGGCGCTGCCTGCCTTGTTGCTGCGGTGGATTGAGCGGTTGAATTTGTTCGATCGTGTACTCGCGCAGGCTGGGCTCTTCGACGAGTTGAACGCGGACCACTCGTTTGAGAACGTCGCGATCGCGTATTCGACCCTCGCCATCGGGGGTGATGACCCGACGACCGACCTTGGGGAAGCCGCGCGCAGCCTCTCTGTAGACGTCATCCTCGTACATGAGACAACACAACAATCGGCCGCACACACCGGAAACCTTCTGCGGGTTGAGCACGAGGTTTTGGTCCTTGGCCATGCGGATGGAGACCGGTTGAAACTCGCGCAGATACAGGTTGCAGCAAAGCTGACAGCCGCAGGTGCCTACGCCGCCGAGCATCCGCGACGCGTCGCGCACTCCCACCTGCCGCATCTCGATTCTCGTGTGCAACCGCCTCGCGAGATCGCGAACGAGCTCGCGAAAGTCCACCCGGGCTTCAGAGGCAAAATAGAAGACCGCCTTGTTGCCTCCCTGAAGGTACTCCACGCGGATGAGCTTCATGGGAAGGTCGAGCCTGTTGATTCGGTCCTTGCACAGGCGATAGGCCGCGCTTTCCTTGTCTATGTTGCTCGTGGCGATTCGCTGATCCGCGGCCGATGCGCGCCTTATGACTCGAGGTAGGCGACCCTTTGTCCACATCAAGCGACGGGCCGGCACCACGACCGTGCCGATGATCATGCCGCGGCCGGTCTCGACGAGTACTTCATTTCCTTGGACTAGATACATATTTTGACAGTCGAAGAACATCACTGGTCCAGAGGCGAGAAGCTTTACGCCAACGACATCCTTGATTTCGGCGTTTGTCTGGAAGTCGTACTCCGGCAAGTCCTCGAGAAGCTCATCGTCTTCGATGTGGTGGGCCTTGAGGTAGGTGATATCCTCCTCGCGCATGGCTGTCCAACCGTCGTGGAGAGGCTCCTCTGCTTGGGACGGCATCGGTCCGTCGCTTTGTTCCTCGATGGGCTGCTCGAGGGGCTCGCCCATGGGCGGGAGCAGGGAATCTTCGGGGGCGATGAACGCGCTTAAGCGACCGCTGCGCGGCTCTTTTCGCGTCTCTTGCCCGCCCAAGCCTCGACGACCTTGATTCTCCTGCCGTCGTTGATCTGGGCGAGGGCCGCGCCGGTCCTCATCCACTCCTTGTTGCGCGGTGGGGTTCGTCGGCTCTTGAGGTCTCGCACTTCTTCGGCCTGGACGACGACGGCGCCCTTGACCTCGGGCTTCGTCCGCGGGTTCGGCAGCGGAGCGCTGCTCCCGTTCCCGTTCCCCTTCCCCGCCGCGAGGAGAAAGCGGGCTGCGGTTGGCGTCCCCTGTGGGCCTGTGTGAGCTTTTGTCCGCGGGCTCGGCAGGTCGAGAGGTCCTTCGCTCTGGGCGCGAAGCCGTGGGAACGCCGGGCATCAAATCCGCTCCGGTCACTGGCTCGACGCCCGTAGAGGCGCTGGACGGACGCTCGGCTCCCGGTTGACCTCGTCCAAATCGCCGGCCTCGGGAGCGACCTCGAGAACGCCTATTGCCCGAGCCATCGTTTGATCTATTTCCAGAACCATCGTTGCGGTGCTGGCCACCGCCGCCGTTTTCATCGCTCATGGGTGTGCAAAGCCGCTTCCTACCGGACGGTGTCCGTCTCGGCCGCGCAGGGTTACCAGCAGCCCTTCGAGGGCGAGCTGTGGGTTGGCGTTGTTGCGTGAAATCGCCGCTGCCGTGGATTCGGCGGCCGCGATGAACGCTGCGAGGCGCTCTGGTCCAGCCGCAGCGATTCGGGACAATGGAGTGCGATAAGCCTCGAGGAGAGGTCGTATCGCGTGTGAACCGTCGGGATCGACGCTCAGCAAAAGCGCCGCCGAGGACATGATTATCAGCGACTCGATGAGAGCCAAGGCTTCGTCTCGGTCACGGCGAGCGGTTTCCACCACGGCGAGCCCTCGCAGCGGTGTGGCTTCGAAGGCGCACGTGAGGAGCGCGAGCGCCGAGTCGATGCGTGTGCGAGTTTGTTCTCCGAGGAAGAGCGTGGCTTTGTCCAAGCTGCCGCCGCCGAAGACTGCGGCGAGGGAGGCGAGCTCGTCCGAGACCTCGCCCGATCGGCGGAGCATCGGCACGATGATGTCGGGCAGAAGGGGTCGAAACCGCAAAATCTGGCAGCGCGACCGCACGGTGGGAAGGAGCGCGTCGAGCCTCGCGGTCAAGAGCACGAGTAAGGTGGCAGGACGCGGCTCTTCCAAGGTTTTGAGCAGGGCGTTGGCCGCTGGCTCGGTCATGAGATCCGCGGGGTCGATGATGGCGATCTTGGTGCGGCCTTCGTGGGGCCGGGTCGCCACGCGTCTTTCCAGATCGCGGATGTCGTCGATCGGGATGCGCTTCTTGCCCTCGGGCAGCCCAACGGTGAAAACATCAGGGTGCGTTTCATGCTGGATCTTGCGGCAACTCGAACAAAGGTCGCAGGCGTCGCGACCATTCGACTCGCAGTTGAGCGTTTGGGCCAGAGCCAGGGCAGTGGTGCGTTTTCCGACGCCAGGCAGGCCGGAGAAGATATACGCGTGGTGCAACGTGCCCCGGGCGATGGTCCGCCGCAGGGTATCGACGACAGCGTTCTGACCTATGATTTCCGATAGCGTCATGGCCAACACAGGCAGGTACCATGCTCGAAGGGCAGCGGTCAAACCCGGTGACAAGATCCAAGATGCTAGCCCGTTTCATTTGCTCTGAAATAAGAGCCGCGGAAAATGCCCCACGGCTGCAACGCGGGATGCCTTGCTGCAAGCTTTCGCGAAGGCATTCCCGCTGCGCGCCGGGGTCATTTTCTTGGTTCATCGGTGGCCGCAAGCGGCCATGGGCGTTTGCTGCGAATTCGATTGAATCGTGGCCATTTAATTTGGGTCATCCACACCCTGTCTGATACGCTGCCTTGTAATGATTACTCGTTTAATGTCATGGTTGTCTGTCGTTCCGCTGCGCTTTCCCCGCGCGGTGATTGTCGTCTCGGCTCTGCTGACGCTTCTTGCCCTGGTGTTCGTGCCCAGGCTGCATGTCTCAACAGATCGAAACATTCTTTCAGGTACGCAGAACGCGGCGTTTCGCCAGCGAGAGGCCGTGACCGAGCTCTTCGGGACGGCGTTGCCCGCCGTGGTCGTCATTGTCGGCAAGGACAATCGGGACGAGTTGCGTGCCGCGGCCGACGAGCTCGCCGATTCCCTGCGCAAACGCAAGGACATCATCCGCGAGGTCTTTCACAAGGCGGATCTCGAGTTCTTCAAGCGCCACGCCCTCTTGTTTCTGCCCCTGGAGCGGATGGAAAACGAGACGCAATCGTTTGCCACGATGAATGCAGCGGCCGACGTCATCTCTTCTTCGACAACATTGCCGCAACTCGTGGAGGGTGGCGCTGGCCTGCTCGGGCAAATCCCCGTGCCCGAGGACGTCAAGGAGCAGGATTCGAAAAAGGCCACGAGCGTCACGGGACAGGGCTTCGACCTTCTGGCCGATTGGCTCACGGGCAAGCAGATCCTCGAGGGCCCTCCGATGGCCGACGAGCTGTGGAGCCTTGGACCTGCGCTCTCGTCCAAGCCCGGAGCGGGCGGCTATCTCATGGAAAAGGACGGCAAGCCACCCTATTTGGCGGTCTTGTTCGTCCAGCCGCAGAGCGAGTCCCAGGGCATGGAAGTCGTGGCGCCCTTGACCGACGCAATTCGCTCGGAGGCGCGCAAGGTGATGGGGCGGCACCAGGGCTTCGAGTCGTTCGTCACCGGAATGCCGGCGCTCACCACGGACGAGATGCGCCTCGTGGCTCGGGATTGTTGGCTCGCCAGCATCGTGTCCGGGCTGGGAGTGCTCCTGGTCTTCATCCTGATGTTCCGTTCCGTGCGGGTGAGCCTCTTCCTCGTGCTGCCGCTCGGGGTCGGGCTCTTGTGGTCCGCGGGCTTCACCGGCGCGGTGTATGGTCACCTCACGCTCATCACCTCGTATTTCGCCGCAGTGCTGTTC
>JALOQD010000316.1 GCA_025453525.1 Myxococcota bacterium | reverse complement strand
ATCCTTCTCCAAGGCTGCGAAACTCGAACATCGAATGATCCAACTCAAACAGTCCTCGCCTTTCCGAAGGACGCCGGAAAACTCCCATTTCGGGATGGACACTTACTAAAACGCTTGGTCCGTCTTGCAGAGCGCAGCGCAAAGCAGCCTGGCGAGGTCGTCGAGCTCTGCTTCGTGCACGGTGCGTAGGTCGAGCATGAGGGCCTGGTCCTTGGTTGTGGCGAGCACTGGCACTTTGCCGTTCTGCAGGCGCTGGGCGAGCTCTTGGGCAGAGCAGGAGGCAGGGCGAACCGCCACGGCCACGGAAGGGATGCCTTGGCCCGGGGTGGTCCCGCCGCCGAACGTCGCGATGGAGGGTACGATTTCGAGCACAGAGCCGGCGTCCACGAGCTTCACGAGGTGGAGGGCACGCTCCTCTAGAATGGTGACCGGAACGGTGGCGAGTCGATACAGGGGGATCTTTTCGAGCTCCCCTCGCGCGATCCAGGACAGGCCCACCTCGAGCGCCGCGAGTCGCAGCTTGTCGAGCCGTAGCGCCCGGAGCAGTGGGTGCTGGGCGATGCGGCGCACGAGCTCGGCTTTCCCGACGATGACCCCGGCTTGAACCAGGCCGAGCATCTTGTCGCAGGAGAAGCACACGAGATCCGCGCCTTGGGCTAAGCTGCGCGCTGGGCCAGGCTCTCGCACCTCGAGCTCTCCAAAGCTCCCGAGCAAGTTGCCTGAGCCGAGATCTTCGAGGAGTACGGCGCCCCGCCTGTCGAGCTGACTCAGCGCTTCGATGCTCGGCGACTCCACGAAGCCTTCCATGCGGAAGTTGGCCCGGTGCACCTTGAGCAGCGCTGCGGTGTTGTCGGTGATGGCCGCTGCATAGTCCTGCGCCGTGGTGATGTTGGTGGTGCCCACTTCCACGAGCTTGGCGCCAGACCCCTCGAGCACTTCGGGGATGCGAAAGCCCCCGCCGATCTGGATGAGCTCCCCCCGCGAGACGATGACCTCGCGTCCCTTGGCAAAGGTCGCCAGCACGAGCATCACGGCCGCCGCGTTGTTGTTGACCACCACCGCGTCAGCCCCACCGGTGAGCTCACAGACGAGCTCGATGACGCGGGGCGCTCGCACTCCTCGCTGTCTGGTGCGCACGTCCATTTCCAGGTTCAGATAGCCTTCGGTGAGTCGGCTGACCTGCGCCAGCAGCTCTGCGCCCAGAGGAGCGCGCCCGAGGTTAGTGTGGAGCAACACCCCAGTGGCGTTGATCACAGGCAAGAGGCGCCGCGACAGGGCACTTGAGAGCAGAAGCTCCAAACGCCCGAGGATTCGCTCGAGGCTGGGCGTTTCCTCAGACGTGAGCACGGCTCGTCTCTCCTCGTCCACGCACTTTCGACACAGCGCCAAGGCGAATTCGCGCCCCAGCTCGGCAGTGGCTCTTCGCGCCGGCTCGCTCTCTAGCAGAGAATCGATTTTGGGAAGCTGTTGCAACGCGCTGCCGAGCTGTTCGCTGTTCATGAAAGTCAAATTTGGCTCGGCGCCAGGGGGGATGTCAAGCCGTTCAAAGGATTTTTCAGGCGGCTTATTCCAAGGCCGAGATCTCCGCGGCAATAATCGAGGCTCGTTTGCGGATTCGCTCGTCTGGATCTGTCTTGGCCGCTCGTTGGAGATAGGGCAGCGCAGGGGCGCCCACCTCGCGGACGAACACTTGTCGCAACGTGTCCCAGGATTTTTTGGAGCTGAGCATGGAGATGAAATGCTCGTTCATGGTCTGTTGGTCACGCAGCGACGGATCCATTCTAATCGCGATTCGGTACTGCTCCAGGCTGTCTTTGTGCCATTTCTTTTCAAAGTAGATCCTGCCCAGCGTGTAGGGGTACTGCGCGTTTTCAGGATCGATCTGTTGCAGCTTTCGCAAAAGGGAGATGGCTTCGTCGTACTCTTTTCCTTGGAGGAGCTCGAGCGCTGCCGCGATGATGGATTGGCGCGCCATTCCCTTGTTGTCTTGCTCCGTATCCTCGGTCGGCGAGGCGGGGGATGCGACCATTTCGAAGTCGGGCATGGGCTCGACGCTTTGCACCTTGTTGCCAGGCTCTCGGAAAAGAAACCATGCGGCTAGGGAGAGAAGCGCCACGGCGATCCCAACGGCGATGGTTCTGGGCTTACGTGCCTGTTCTTGCAAAATGGCGAGCAGGGGATTTTTGGTCGAGGCCGCGGGCAAAGACTGAGATGCTGGAAGGCTGATCACGGCGCTCGGAGGCATGTGCTCGTCGAGCTGCTTGGAGAGCTGATTCTCCGGAACAGTCATGAGCGCGTCGGCGAACTCCTTGGCGGTCTGGAATCGCGCCTCAGGATCTTTGGCCAGCGCCTTGGCGAGGACTTCCTCGAGCGCTATGGAGAACGTTCTATCCGTCGACGCTGCGGCGAGTCGGGGAGGAGGGGTCTCTCGCTGCATCTTCATGAGCTTGAGCGCGTCGTCGTCGAAGAACGGCTTGCGGCCAGTCAGAAGCTCGAACAGGATCAGCCCAGTGGAGTAGATGTCGCTGCGGTGGTCGACCTTGGTGCCGACGGTCTGCTCTGGGGACATGAAGGCTGGCGTCCCCAAGGCGTAGTTGGCGTCCGATACCTCGCTGTCCGACTTGGCAGCCAGGAGCATGGCGAGCCCGAAGTCGAAGATCCGGACGTGATCTCCCATGCCCGTGGCTTCGCTGAGCATCACATTTCCCGGCTTGATGTCCCGATGGATGATGCCTTGTTTGTGGGCGTGGGCCAGGGCGGCGAGCAACTGTTTGGTGATGTGCAGGGTCCGGCCAATGGCCACTGGGCCTTCGTCGAGCAGACTGCGCAGCGTATGGCCCGACACGTAGTCCATGACAATGTAGGGCGCGCCTTCTACGCCAAAGTCGATGACTGAGATGCAGTTGGGATGGGAGAGTTGGCTCATGGCCATAGCTTCGCGTTCGAGCCGGGCCAGGACTTGCTTGTCCTGTGCGAATTGCGTGAGCAGGAACTTGATGGCCACGGGACGGCCGAGGGAAACGCGCTCCCCCTTGTACACCACTCCCATTCCCCCTTCGGCGAGCAGTTCGGTGATGCGGTAGCGATCGCCGACGACGAGGCCGATGCGAGGATCCTCGGCGGCGATTTTTATGACCGCCGGAGTTTTTACTTTCTTCTTTTTCGTTTTCATCGCGAATAGGGAAAGTCTACCTTGGGCAGTGGCCGGGGCAACCTTCACCGCGTCGCTGTGAGAGGACGCACATCGAATATGGATTCTCAAACCCCGTGAGACAGTTCTTGCAACTCATTGAGGATTCAAAGAAGAAACCTCTCCAGCAAGGGCCGCGGCCCGCTTTCGAGTTTCGGCATTAGGGGCCTTCTCGGCCGCTCGCTGGAGATGGGGCAGGGCGGCCTGACCGATATTCTGAATGACGAAGTTGCGCACTTCGGAGGAAAGGTCGTCTTCTCCGAGCATGACGATGAGGTTTTCGTTCAGGACGGCCTTGTCTCGCAGCGCCGGGTCTATCCGCACGGCGATGCGGTACTGCTCGAGACTGGCCCAATACCGCTTCTTGCCAAAGTACGCCTGGGCCAGCGTAAAGCGATAGACAGGGTCTTCGCGGTCGCTGCGCCGCGCCTTTTGTAACACGGCAATCGCTTTGTCGAATTCCTGCGCTTTGAGGAGCTCGAGGGCTGTTTGGAGCGAGGTGGCCTGCGCAGAATCGGTGCTGTTCGACGTCTCGGTCTTCGACGCCACATTGGGGCTGCTCGTCGCGTTTTCGGGGTGGAGACCCGCTTCCCTGGTGCTGGTGGAAACGCTTCCCACTGTGTCGTTCTGCGCGCTGTCGCTCTCCATGCGCACGGTGTCCACGCTGGTAGGTTGATCGACCGTTTCCTGCTGAACCGCGGCCACGTTGGTTTCGGGCAGCGGGCCTCCTCTGGGTGCTGTGGCGACAAGCCACGCGGTCCCGGCAAAGCCTACCAAGGTGGTCACTGTCGCGACAATGGCCGGTGCGCGACGCCTTCTTCTGACGGGTGGGGGGGTCGAGCTCTTGCGTGGCTCTGGTCGCGGTGCGATCGAAGGGCGACTGCTCGGCGTACCGATCCGCGGTGGCGGGGTGTCGTCGGTCAAATAGGATATTTGGTTCTCGGGGACCGCTGCGAGCGCATCGGCGAACTCCTTGGCGGTCTGGAATCGCGCCGCGGGTTTTTTGGCCAGGGCTTTGGCGATGACGTCCTCGAGATCATAGGAGAACGTTCTGTTCGGCGCGGCCATGGCGAGTCGGGGAGGCGGGGTCTCTCGCTGCATCTGCATGAGCCGCAGCGCGTCGTCGTGGGCAAAGGGCTTGCGATCGGTCAGAAGCTCGAACAATAGGAGACCAGTGGAGTACAGGTCGCTACGGGCGTCGACGGCACCGCCCACTGTCTGCTCTGGGGACATGTAGGCTGGCGTTCCCATGGCAACGTTCGTGCGAGACAAATCCATTTGGGATTCCGAATCCAGGAGCTTGGCGAGCCCGAAATCGAAGATGCGGACGTGATCTCCCATGCCCGTGGCTTCGCTGATCATGACGTTGCCCGGCTTGACGTCCCGATGGACGATGCCTTGGTTGTGGGCATGGGCCAGACCTGCGAGCAGTTGTTTGGAGATGTGGATTGCGCGGCCCACGGGCATCGGCCCTTCGTTGAGCAGATTGCGCAACGTCTTGCCGACTACGTAGTCCATGACGATATACGGCACGCCCTCGACGCCAAAGTCGATGACCGAGACGCAATTGGGATGGGAAAGCTGGCTCATGGCCATGGCCTCGCGCTCGAGGCGGGCCAGGAACTGCGGGCTTTGGGCAAAGGGGTCGAGCAGGAACTTGATGGCGACTGGGCGGCTGAGAGCCACCCGCTCTCCCTTGTACACGATGCCCATGCCCCCGATGGCGATCCGTTCGGTGATGCGGTAGCGACCAGCGATAACGAGGCCCAGGCGAGAGTCGTCGCCGATTCCCTTCCTGCGCGGGTCGCTTTTGTCCTTCCTCTTCATTGCTCAATACTTCCGCTCGAATCCCAAGGCTTTGTCCATCGAGGCCACCACTGCCATGGCAGAGTCCGGCCTCTCGTCGGGATCTTTGGCGAGCATGCTGAGCATCAGACGCTCGAAGTCATCGTTGACGGGCAGATCGGGTTTGAGCTTTCGGATGGGCGGCGCCGCCTCGCGGATGCGGGCGATGAGGGACTTGGCGACGTTCTCGTGGTCAAAGGGAACGATGCCGGTGAGCAGGCGGTAGATGGTCATGCCGAACGAGAAGATATCGGCGCGGTGGTCGACGGGCTTGGCCTGCCCCTGCTCAGGCGACAGGTATTTTACGGTGCCGACGACGATGCCTTCCATCGTAAGCCGCGGACCTCCGAGGGTCTCGGGGCCGATGGCGAAGCCGAAGTCCGAGAGCTTGGGGATGACGCGACCGTCCGCAGTGTTGTGAAGCAGCACGTTGCCAGGCTTGAGATCTCGGTGCACCAGTCCCATGGCGTGGATGGCTGTGAGCCCCGCAGCCATGCCGCGGGCGATGACCATGACTTCTTCGACGGGCAGAGCGCCGCCGCGCTCCTCGAGCAGCTCGTCGAGGGGTTTGCCGTCCACCAGCTCCATGGCCATGAACGTGGTGCCCTTGTCGTCGGTGCCGAAGTCGAACACCGAAACGATGTTGGGGTGCTGCACGGCAGAGGCGAGCTTGGCCTCGCGCAGGAATCGAGCAGCCTGCTCGCGATCGCGCATGACCTCGTCGAAGGGCACCTTGACCGCGCATTGGCGGTTCATGAGCAAGTGGTCCGCGCGGTAGATGATCGCCTGACCGCCGCGGCCGATGACGTCGATGATGCGCAGCCGGTTGCCGACGATGCGTCCCACGAGATCCTTGGCGTCGGGCCGCGCTTCGCGCAAAAGGCCTGGGAACAAGGCCCTGACCGCCTCGATGGCACCGCGCACTGCGGGCTTGAAGTCCTTGAGGCTGATGTTCTTGTCCAGCACGACGCAGCTGCCGAGGGATTCGGGTAACCGCGGGTAGCTTTCGAAGGTGCGGATCACGTCGATAAACAGCACGAACTGCAGGTAATCGCGCTTCAGACGCAGCCGGGCGTACACCTGGGCCACTTGGATCATGTCGTAGCGGTACGCGTCGATGAAAACGACCTTGATGTGCTCGCGGTCGATGAGCTCTTCGAGCTTGTCCAGACCTGCGCCTTCGAGCACGTTGGCCACCATGGGCGTCTCGCGCAGCACGCGGGCGAGCAGAGCCTGCATCAGGGGATCGCCGTCCGCGACGAGCACGTTGAGGAGCAGGGCGCGCTTCAGTGCGTCGGACAAGAGATTGTTGTCTTGCAGAAAGCCGATGCCGCCCGCGGTGAGCCCCATCAGCAGGGAGTCGAGGGAGAACGGATTGTCCGTGGGATCGAAGATGTGAGCCAGGCCCTCGCGATCAGTCGAAATGCCTGCGGCGGCAGCGTGAAGTCGCCCATGCGACGCTCCTTGGCGGAGGAATCCGGCCATGGCGGACACATCGAGATTTTCTCGACTGTCGTATTACTTTAGCGCAGATCGAACTTCCGAAAAGGTCAAACGCAGAAACAAGGTCGGCGCAGGGTCGCTCGCTCCATTCTTTCACGAGGCAACCTCGCTGCGCGCTGGAAGGCGGATCGATTAGTTCGGCGCAGGTTCTTCCACGCTCGGAGCAGGCGCCGCTTCGCTCGGTGCGGGAATCGGCTCGTCGCTGGTCTTCTCGGGATGGGACGGTTCCGGGTCGGTGCCGCTGGGAGTCTCGGCGGCCTCGTTCGTGGATTTATCCTTGTGGCGTTTGGACTTGCTCCGATTGCGTTTGGTCCGCTTTGCCTTGTTGTCTTTGCTGTCCTTTTCTTCGGCGACCGTGGCCCCAGGCGCGCCAGCTGCCTTTTCGAGCGAGGGTTCCTTGCCCGAGGTCGCGACCGGTTCCAGCGGCGCCGGATCGGTCGTGACGAGGTCAGTCGTGCTTTGATGGCGCAAGGTCTCCGAAGGAGTGTCACCTCCCACCTCTGGGGTCTTGATAGCAGTCGACGCTTCTTCGAGCGTCGCGCGCACCGTGGTCGCGTCCTTCAGGGTCTGGGGCATTTTCATCCACAGAACTGCCGCGGCGGCGCCCACGACGACGACGATGGCGGTCACGACGAACATCCATCCCCACGAACTGGGCTTGGGCTGGGACATGGCCATGGTCGGCGCGTGCGCGAAGTGAGAGAGCGAGGGGGTCGAGGTGCGCAGGTTCTGGCCCATGGACGAGGCTTCGGGCAATAACGAGATCCGCTCGTCGCCGACGGCATGAGCCAGGGCGACGCGCATGGCCCTGGCATCGGGAAAGCGCTCGTCCGGGCTTTTGGCCATGGCCTTGAGGATCGCCTCTTCGAGGAGAGGCGGCAGATCTGGACGCAGAATCGAAGGCCGCGGCACGGGCTCGGTGATGTGCTGCATCAGCGTTCCCACCGGCGTCTCGCCGCGGAAGGGTAGCTTCAGAGTCAGGATGCGGTATAGCACGACGCCGCAGGAATAGAGATCCGAGCGCGGATCGAGAGTCAGGCCGCGAGCTTGCTCGGGCGACATGTACTCGGGAGTGCCGCAGATCTCGCCGACCGCGGTGAGGGCTCGGCTCACCGAGCCTTCGCTGGAGCCGATCTTGGCGATACCGAAGTCGAGCACTTTGACTCGCTCCTGAGTCTCGTCTCCGTCGCGCTGGCGAAGCACCATGATGTTTTCGGGCTTGAGGTCCCGGTGGATGATGCCTACGTCATGGGCCGCGCCCACGGCCGCGAGCACCTGGGACATGATAGAGACGGCGCGCGCTGGGGCAAGGTGTCCTTCTGCTTCGACGACAGAGGCAAGATCGCGACCTTCGAGGAGCTCCATCACGATGTAGCAGGTGCCTTGCTCGCTGCCGAAGTCGAGGACCTGGATGCTGCTCGGGTGATCCAGTCGGCTGGCGGCCTTGGCCTCGAGCAGAAAGCGCGCCTCTGCGGTGGGGTCTTCGGTCAGGTCCGGGTGCAGCAGCTTGATGGCCACGAGGCGATCGAGCACCGTGTGACGGGCCCGGTACAGGGATCCCATGCCTCCTCGACCCAAGAGAGCCTCGATGATGTACTTGCCACCAGCCAGACTCTGCCCGACGCGGGTCTTCGAATCCGCGTTTCGCCGTTGCTCACTCATTTGCCGCCGCTATTTCGCTCGCGCGCTTTTTTTGCCATGTGACTATTTTGCCGCCTGCCGGCGTTCAAGGCAAACCGCCAAAGGCCTCGTGGGGCAACTCCTGCGCACAATGCTTGAGCAGAACCTTTGGATGGGGCAACAATGGGCCTTCGCGAAAAAAGGCCATCGGGCTGATTTTAAGGAAGGAAGAAATGAAGAAGGCAGTCATTACGGGCATTACGGGGCAAGATGGTTCCTATCTCGCCGAGCTGCTCCTCGAGAAGGGCTACGAGGTCCATGGCGTCAAACGGCGCTCTTCACTGTTCAATACAGGGCGCGTCGACCATATTTACCAGGATCCCCACATCGAAAATCGTCGGTTCGTTATGCATTACGGCGATCTCAACGATGCTTCGAGTCTCAATCGAATCATCCGTGACGTGGCGCCTGATGAGGTCTACAACCTCGGCGCCCAGTCCCATGTGGGCGTGAGCTTCGAGGTGCCGGAATACACCGGCGAAGTCACGGGCCTGGGAACGGTGCGTTTGCTCGAGGCCATCCGCGAGACCGGTGCAAAGACGAGGTTTTACCAGGCTTCGTCGTCAGAGCTGTTTGGCAAGGTGGTGGAGTCGCCCCAGCGTGAGACCACGCCGTTTCGGCCGCGCTCGCCGTATGCCTGCGCCAAGGCCTATTCCTACTTCCTCACGGTGAACTACCGCGAGTCCTACGGCATGTTCGCCACCAACGGCATCCTGTTCAACCACGAGTCGCCCAGACGCGGCGAGACGTTCGTGACTCGCAAGATCACTAGGGCCATCGCCCACATCAAGTACGGCCTCCAGGACCGCTTGTACCTCGGCAACATGGACGCCAAGCGCGATTGGGGCTACGCCAAGGACTACGTGGAGGCCATGTGGATGATGCTGCAAATCGACGAGCCAGACGATTTTGTCATCGCGACGGGTGAAACCCGCTCGGTGCGGGAGTTTTGCGAGTCGTCGTTTGCCTATGCCGGCCTGCCCCTGGAATGGAAGGGAAGCGGCGTGGACGAGGTGGGCATCTCCGTGGAGGACGGTCGCGTGCTCGTGGCCGTGGATCCTCGCTACTTCCGGCCAGCCGAGGTGGAGCTCTTGCTGGGCGACCCCACCAAGGCCCGCGTGATGCTCGGTTGGGAGCCGCGCACCAGCTTTGCGCTCCTCGTCGAAATGATGGTCGACGCGGACATGGAAGCCACGCGAGCCCTGGTCGAGGGCATCGATCCGCGCACCTACTCGGTGCAAGCCCAGCGCCCAGACTGAGCCAGGGTCGGGATGGCCGCGACACCCCACTGTCCCAAGATCTCGGTGCTCCTGCCGACGTATAACGCCGGTGCGTCTCTCCTGCGTGCGGCAGAGTCCATCCTAGGTCAGTCCATGGGCGATCTGGAGCTGCTTGTCTACGATGATGGCTCCACTGACGACACGCCGCAGATATTGGAGCGCCTGGCGAAAAGAGACGGCAGGGTCCGGAGAATGGGCGGG
>JALOQD010000038.1 GCA_025453525.1 Myxococcota bacterium | reverse complement strand
CACCGAGTTTGGGACGAGCGACGGGCTGATCCCGACTCCGGCAGTCTCGTGAATCTGGACGAGCAGCTCGAGACTGACCGTGGCCTCGCCCAGAGCCGTACCCGTAATGATGGGCAGCTTCTGCGGGTCGGTCACCAAAGCGTCGGAAAGCGCCCGACTCGCCGCGACGTACATGAGCCTCGCGAGCTTGCCGAATCGACGTCTTTGGGCAGCGCTGGCGTAGTCCTTGATGGGGATCTCGTCGCAGCGCGCAGTGGCGCTCTCGAAGGGTGCGTCGAAGCCTCGCCCAGCCCCGGCCAATCCGTGCACAAAGAGCGTCATGGCCTCTCACCTGCCTCGCATGCGGCAAATATCAAGGCGCAGTTGTTGCCGCCAAATGCGAATGAGTTGGAGAGTATGCAGGGCGCTTGCGGCAACGGCAGCCCTCCGCTGGGTACGAGAGAGACGGGGCAGTCAGGCCCGGCGTGGCCTGCGCCGACATTGGCGTAGGCGCGGCGCTCGCGAATCGACAGCACGCAGGCGACCGCCTCGATGGCCCCAGCTCCGCCCAGGGTGTGACCGACCACTCCCTTCACCGACATCACAGGCACGTCGTGCCCCAGAAGGCGGAAAATGGCGGCGGCTTCGGCCGCGTCGTTGAGTTTGGTTCCAGTGCCATGGGCATTGACGTGGCAGATGTCCCGTGGCGCAAGCCCTGCATCCGCGAGGGCGGCGCGCATGGCAGCCTCTGCACCAGAGCCGTCCTCCAGGGGCGCGGTCATGTGGTTGGCGTCGCTCGACATGCCCAGACCGCACAACTGAGCGAGTGGCTCGCCAAAAGGCGTGCACGGCAAGGGGCCGGTGAGGTCGAGCTTGCGAAAGCCAGAAAGGGTGGTGCAGCAAAGGCCGTCGCCGCCGCCGCAGAGCACTCGGTTCGCACGTCCTTGTCGCAACCACAAGGCGCCCATGGCAATGGCCAAAGCCGATGATGTGCAAGCCGTGGACACCGTGGTCACCGGGCCTTCTATGCGCAGCGCTCGATGCACGAGCCGCGTCGGAGAAGCCATGCAGCCTTGGCCTCGATAGGAAAACGCCCCAGGGTGCTCGCAGCGCAGCAGGGAAAAAACGGCCCTCTCGTTCTCGGACTGGCCACCCGTGCTGGTGCCGACGATCAATCCATCTGGGACGGAAGCGCCACCTGCTGTGGCCATGTCGACGCACTGGCGAGCTGCGCAAAGGCAGAGCCTTCCGGTGCGGCTGTCGAGGGAGGGGAAATCGTGCTGCGCAAAGGCCTCGGCCGGCGCCTGCCCCGTCGCGACCTCGAAACCGAGCTCGAACGTGCTGTTGGGACCGATGGCTCGTCTCTCCTCGACGAGCGATGCCCGCAATGCCGCGACCGAAGGGCCAGCAGAACTGACCGCTCCTATTCCAGTCACGGCAATCCCTACTTTAGACAAAGCGCGTTCCTCCTTCAGCAGGGCCAGCATACAGTAAATCGCGAATAAAAGCCCTGCTCTGATAGACGCTCATGATAGACACGCAACCCGATTGAAATAGAAGACGCAGCCCAAGGCTCCTACAGATTCCTCATCAGAAAATCGATGACCCTCACAAAGGCATCGGCGAGCACTTCGCGCCCTTTGAGGCCATGGCTCTCGTCGGGATAGAACGCGGTCTCGACCGGGCGTCCGGCGTCGAGGAGAGCTCTCAAAAGGCGCGCCGAGTGCTCGAAATGGACGTTGTCGTCGGCGATGCCGTGGATGAGGAGCAACGCTGGGCTCAAGTTCTTCGCCTGGGCCGTCAAGTCCGTTCGAGCATAGCCCGCGGGGTTATCCTGGGGCCGTTGCAGATAGCGCTCGGTGTAGGTGGCATCGTATCTCGCAAAGTCGGTCACGGGCGCCACGGACACCGCGGCTCGAAGTTGCTTGCCAGCCTCGGGATGCATGGCGAGCGCCAAGGCCATGGAGCCACCGTAGGACCAGCCGAACACTCCGATGCGCGCCGGATCCACATAGGGCTGTCGCCGGAGATAGGACAGGCCCGCGATCTGATCCTCGACCTCTGGTCCGAGCAGGCGAGTGTGAATGGCCTCGGCGTTCGCGCGGCCATAGCCCTTGGCGCCCCTGCCGTCGAGGCTGAAGACCAGCACCCCCCTGTGCGCGAGAGAGTTCCTCCACGCGGACAGCTTGCGATTCCACTTGCGGTTTACGGTCTGTGCGCCTGGCCCGCCGTAGACGTAAATGAGCACGGGATATCGCTGGACAGCGCTCAGCACCTGCGGACGGGTCAGGGCGGCGCGGAGCTTGCGGCCGTCCGCGGTCTCGAGGTCGAAATAGTCCGTGGTCACGGGCAGCGGCTTGTACGGAGCGAGGTCCTGGGGCATCGCCACCGTACCCGATTCTTCGTCCACGCCGCGAATCACGAGCCGCGGCGGGCGATCCACGTCTGACTGCACATCGGCGTAGTGGGACGCGTCCTTGGACCACACGGCAATGTGATTCCCGCCGCAATCGCTGACGCGGCGCACTTTCCCGCCCCGCAAGGGCACCGAATACAGCAGGTGCTCGGACGAGGACTCTGCGTTTGCCGTGAAGTAAACAAGGCCCCTTGCCTCATCGACCCTATCGATTGAGTCGACCTCATAGGAGCCGCTCGTCAGCTGCCGCAGGTGCAGACCCTCGGCAGATAGGACGTGAATGTGGGGCGAGCCCGAAGCGCTGGATCGCAAGAGCAACTCCCCTGTCGTGCTCAGGACCATCACGGCGGGTGGCGGCTCGAGAAACCGCGGATCGCGATGTTCGGAAAGGACCTTGCAAACGCCTTTTTCGCCGCAGGTCAAAAGCTCCTGGAGCGTCTGGAGGCGATCGAGACGCCACACGAGCACCTGCTCGCTCGACGGATGCCACACTGGCCTGACCAAATACGCCTCTTGGGTCTCGCCCGTTTGAAGGCGCGTGGTGGTGGCCGCTCCGTCCTTCTGGAACGAAGTCACCGACAGATAGGTGCGAGGCAGGGTCTCGCCAGGCAGGGGATAGACTTGCCTTTCGAGCTCACCGACGGTCTTCCAGACCGAAACCCGGCGCACTCCAGACAGGTCCGTGGTCAGCCAGAGCAGCCTGCGGCCATCTGCGGACCACAAAAGACCAGGCCCGTAGTCCAGCTCCTCCTGGTACAGCCACGGAACCTCGCCGTGGACGAGGTCTGCCGTTGCGTCGCTGGTCAAGGGCGTCTCGACGCCGCTCGTGGTATCCAGCACATAAACATTCCCGCTGCGCACGAAGGCCACTTTGCCGCCAGTGCCGCCACACGCGAAATCGCCGATGGTTCCGTGAGAGCGAGTCAGCGCCCTGTCTCGTCCATCGACCGTGGAAATGAGCACCAATTCCCCGGCCTGGCTCGCGAGCACTTCTGAGTCGGAAATGAAACAAAAAGCATCGACGGCCGCGTCTTTGAGCAGACCAGTGAGCGGTCGTTCCCGATGCCCAGCGAGCTCGTGCAGCCAGAGGTCCTTGCCCTTTTTGGGCCAAGGACGCGAGCGAAGAAACGCCAGGGACTTTCCGCTTTGCGACCATGCGAGGGCCTCGGGCACATGGCCACCCACTGGGGGATCCCCCACAATCGCGCGCATCTCGGCGCGCAGGTCGGCGAGCCTGGGCCTTCGCCCCTCGAGCGCCGGCACCGTGGCCGGTCTTTCGTCCTTGCGGCACGAAGCGGCGCTGAGGCACAGCGCTGCCGCCATTGTGATAATGAAACAGGTCCTCATTCGCCCAATATCTTCACGAGCACGCGCTTGCGACGCCTGCCGTCGAATTCGCCATAGAAGATCTGCTCCCACGGACCGAGATCCAACGTTCCTCCGGTGATGGCCACCACCACCTCGCGTCCCATGAGCTGGCGCTTGAGATGGGCGTCGCCGTTGTCCTCCCCCGTGCGGTTATGGCGGTAGTGGCTCGTGGGCGCATGAGGCGCGAGCTTCTCCAGCCAGTCGTCGTAGTCCTGCAGCAATCCGCCTTCATCGTCATTGATGTAAACACTCGCGGTGATGTGCATGGCGTTCACGAGGCAGAGTCCTTCCTGCACTCCGCTCGTCCGCACCGCCTCCTGCACCTTGGACGTGATGTTGAGGTAGTCTCGCCTCTGGGTCGTCTCGAACCACAGTTCCTCGCGATGTGACTTCATTATAAAAAATGCGCCTTCCTCGCCGGGTTCTAAAAAACTCCCGACGTCCGCTCTTGCTCGAGAGGTACAGTATCACAGCCAGCTGACCCAAGGGAAAACCCCCTACGCTTCAAGACCGAGCAAGGATCGCCGACGAGCGTCGGCCGCTGACATGGCCCCGCGCTCCTGGCTCAGCCTCGCTCGCAAGAGCAGGTTGTGCGGCGTAACCGATGCGGGAACAAATCGCACTGCCTCGACCTCGAAGCCCGCGGCTTCGAGCCGCAGCACCCTCTCAGCATCGATGAGGGCGTTCTCCAGGGTGTTCCGAAGCGCACCGTGGCGAGCAAGCCCAAGGCCCGCGGCTATCTCGCGGGCTCGCGGCCCGTGGGGCAAACTCCCGCAATAGCAGCAGGGAACGAGCAACAAACGCCTTGCCTTGACGGCGATGGACGCGTCGATGACCGCGTCTGAGGCTTGCCCGCACGCGTGCAAGGCCACGACGACCCCAGGCTCTTCCGGCCAGGCAGAAAAATCGCAGACATCGGCGTGACGCACCTCTACGGAACAGGAAGGTGGCAAAGCGGCAATTGCCCTGCGACATGCGTCAATGCGACCCACATCGCGCTCGAGAATGAGCACCTTCTCGAACCGGAGCAGCAGCGCGGCCAGAAGTCCCAAGGCGGATTTGCCAGCCGCTGCGTCCACGAGAAGTCTCTGGCGAGGCAATCGCGAAAGCTCGTTCAATAAGCTCGTGAGCTCGTGGCACTTCTTTTCATCCTCGATTCTCAAACCTGTTCCCGGCGCGGCGATGAACAGTGCATGCAACGCACCGCGAACATCTTCGATATCTATTTTGCGCGCCTGATTTCGCATGCGCGTCATCCTATCTTGCATCTGACCATTTTGCGCGCATATATCTCCGCCTCCACGTATGCTAAAGACTGTTGGGGGACAAAACATGAACTGGAACGCGCTCATCTCTCTCGGGAGCTTTATCGTCTGCGTCGCGCTGGCCGCCTACGTTTATCATAGAAACGCCAAGGTCTCGGCGAACCGTTTATTTGGACTCCTTTACACCGTTTTGGCGGCCATGGCCCTTGTCGATTGGCAGTATCGGCAAGCGACGAGCCAAGATCTCGCCGTGTTTTTCTGGCATTTCGACTTCCTCTGGCCGTTCTCTACCTCGCTGAACATCCATTTGGCCCGCGTTCTGGTCAAGCCTCGCCAAAAAGTCTCCAAACGGCTGCAACTGGCCATCCATGGACCCGCTGCCTTCTTCTCGATGAGCGAAATTCTGGCTGGCTGGATCACAGGTCCCCCACAACCGCAGGGTTTGGGATGGACTCAAGGGGCGCCTGCGTTCCTGCCCATGGCCGTCCTCGCCTATGCGTGGATTTTCGCCGGCCTCGTCGGCGCGAGCAGCTACGTCCTCATGGCGCTGCGCCGGACTACGGGTCCCAGACGAACGAGACTTCTGCTCGCCCTGCTCGGTATCATGACGAGCGCTTCGGGATTCGGCGCTGAGCTGTCGCTGCGAGTCATGGGTATCGAAGGCCCGTCGTGGAACGCGGTCGGATTTACTCTCGCTGGCTTCTTTCTCGGGTATGCCTGCTGGAAGCACGATCTCTTTTCCCTGACCGCCACCGAAGCCGCGGAAAACATCCTGTCCACCATGACCGACAGTCTGTGGCTCGTCGACCAGTCTGCCCGCATCGTCAAGGTAAACGCGGCAGCGACGCGCATGCTCGGCTACTCCGAGGAGGAGATGCTGGCGATGGACGTGCGGCAGCTGTTTGCGTCGTCTTCCAAAAGACCGATCTGGTTCGACTCCACTATCACGACGAATAGCTCATCGACCTGGCGCATCAAGGATCTGGAATCCGAGCTCGTGACCGTCAAGGGCCACCACATTCCCGTTTCCCTGTCCTCCTCGGTCCAGTGGAGCGAAGACGACGAGGTGCGCGGCTACATCCTCATTGGTCGCGACATCACCGAGCGCAAGGCCTCTGAGCTAGAGCTCACCCGCCACCGACGCCACCTCGAGGACACCGTTAAACGACGCACGGGCCAGCTCGAAAACGCCAACGAGCTCCTGCGACGCCAAATGACTGAAAAGGAGCAAGCGGACGCGCAGCGAGCCTCCCTCGAGCTCCAGCTCTCCCAGGCCCAGAAGATGGAAGCCATCGGCCGGCTCGCCGGCGGAGTGGCCCACGATTTCAACAACCTGCTCACGGTGATCATCTCCAACACCGACCTTTTGCTCGACTCACTGCCCCCTGACCTGCCCGACAGACAGGATGTCGACGAAATCAAGAACGCCGCCAAGCAGGCCGCCGGTCTCACGCAGCAGCTCTTGGCGTTCAGCAGGCGGCAGATCGCCTCTCCCCAGCTCGTCGACTTATGCACACATGTGGCCAAGACACAGCGCATGCTCTCGCGCCTCATCGGCGAAGACGTGGAGCTGCGTTTTTCCTGCGGAAGCGAGTCCACTTTCATCCATATCGATCCCGTGCAGCTCGAGCAGATCGTCATTAACCTCGTTGTCAACGCCCGCGACGCCATGCCGGATGGAGGCACCATCTCGATTGTCATAAAGCCGTGCGACGACACCTTGGTCCGCTGGGCGCCGCCGCGAGGGGAGCGCATGGCGCGCCTGAGCATCTCGGACACCGGTTGCGGCATGACCGAGGAGGTCAAGTCCAAGATCTTCGAGCCTTTCTTCACCACCAAAGGAATCGGCAAGGGCACAGGTCTCGGCCTGTCCACGGTGTACGGCATCGTCAAGCAAAATTGCGGATTCATTGATGTCAGCACCGAGGTTGGCAGCGGCACCACGTTCGACCTTTTCTTTCCCTTGGCAGACGAACGCACAGAGCTGCTCGAAGGTCGCGATGTCGGTTTCCTGCAGCCGGGAAGCGAGACCATTTTACTGGTCGAGGACGAGGCGCCGGTCCGCGTGGCCACCAGCAAGATGCTCAAGCGCCAGGGCTACATCGTCCTCGAGGCCAAGGATGCCCACGAGGCCCTGCTGCTCCTCGAGTCGTACCCTTTGCCCATCGACCTGCTGCTCACGGACGTCGTCATGCCGGGCATGAGCGGAAAGCAACTCCGCGATGAGGTGCATTCCCGAAAACCGTCCCTCAAGGTGCTGTTCATCTCTGGATACAACGAGGAAATCATCGACCAACACGGGCTGCTCGCGCCTGGGACCAACCTCCTCCAAAAGCCTTTCGAGATGACGAGCCTGGCCAATAGGGTTCGCGAGGTGCTCGACTGCTCCGACAAAAACTAGCTGCCCACATCGTCGTCCCCTTTGCGATGGTCGTGGGCCTATCTGCCTGCCTAGAGCCCGTTTCTGAGCCTAGCGAACCAAAAGACCTCGCAGCGCAGGGCGCCAACCTCGTCGTCATCTCTCACCCTGGCGTGTTCGCAGAGAACCCTCCGTACGACCTCGACCAAAGGATATTGGACAATCTCGACAGACTCGTTCGTCTTACGGAGATTCTTTCACAAGCTCTGAGTGTTTCCGCCCGCATGGCCCCGGCCAGGGAGCCGAGGCGAGTTCGACATGGGTCGCGGCGAGGACTCGCGCAGCGACCTGCCGGATCTGGCGAGCCCGCTTCTCGAGGTGCTCGTGCGCCATTTTTCCCTCAATGAGCGCCGTCCATCCAACACGCCTATTGCACTGTGAGAACGGGATTGGGCACAATGGAGCCCAAGGGCTTTAAAGCGCCCGACACAGCAGGAGTCATTCCTTTGCAGCGACACCCCGCCATCCTCGCCTCCATCGCCTCGATTCTCCTCGCGCTTCCAGCCAGCGCTGTGGATGGAATTTCGGTCACGACCCATTGGAGCGGCCAAGACACCGTCGCCTATGGCGGCTTTGGGCAGATATGGCGACACGATATCGCCGACAATCGCGTGATGAGTCACACCCTGCTGTACGCGGACGATAGGTTTCCCGGCCGCGCCCCGGTCCTGTCTCCAGACGGGACGCAGATCGCGTTCATCAGGGCGGACGGCTCGATCGCCATTCTCTCGATCGACGGCGGCGAGCCCGTAATTCTCCAGGGGGCCGCGACCACGCCCCAGGCTTTCCTCGACTGGCCGGTGCGCAGCTGGATCTACTACGCCAAGGGCGGTTTGTTCCAACCCACGGCCTCCCGCTACCTGCACCGCGTCAGCCCATCCACCGATCGAGACGAACCGGTGCTCACGTTCAAAAAGGACGATACCGTGACCGACAGCGGCGTCTGGCGGTTCCGGATCGCCGGGGATCTGAGGCGCGCCCTGGTGCGCACCGACGACTATGGTCCCGAGCCATTTGGCCGAATCGTCGCCATGGACCTGCTCGAAGACAAGGGCGTCCTGCGCCTGGACCGCGCCACGGATCGATTCAGCTGCTCTGAAGCGCTCTCTCCAGACGGCGCGCTGTTCATCGACGGCCATCAGGATCACATGGGGGTCGACATTCGGCGCTGGGACGATTTGTCGACTGTCAGCTCCTTGCGCTACAGCGATATCGAGAGCTGGGGGCCAGACACCGGAGCTCTGGGCAATGTCCACAACCTCAACAATTGGTCAGCGAACTCCGCCGACTGGATCTCGATCCATCTCGCCTATGCGCTCTCCGCGAGCGAGGTCAGCGGCGGCAACCAAGTCCTCATCAACTGGAGGGACGGGGCGAGAATCGCCGTGACCCAGAACACAGACGGATCGTTCGAGTTCGATTGCGCGGGCGACTTCTTTCTCACCTCGCAGGCCAACGATATCACCCCTGCGAGCATCGTTTCGGTCAAGGCAGAACGCCGGCCCGATCGAATATTGGTCTCGTTCAGCGAGCCCGTTTTGCCCTCCTGCGCCGCAAACGCCTCCACCTATTCCGTCGAACCGCACGAGCAGGTGCTGGACGCGCAGCTCGTAGCCGAAGATCAAGTCCAATTGACCGTGCAGCCCCTGTCTGAAAACATGCCCTACATCCTGCGCCTCGAAGCAGCCATCAGCGATCGCGCCGCGCCTCCGAACGAGCTCCCAGCCGGAACGGTGATGCCCTTCCAGTACTTCTCTGGCCAAGGTCCGCTCGAGGTCGAGGCCGGAACTGCCTTGGAAGCGACCATCGGCGAGCCCGTTTTTCTGTCTGGAAGCGCCAAGCGAGGCGGGCTCCCGATCGAAGGTGGACTCGTCCAGTGGGAGATCGAAAAAGCCCCTGCCGAAGCGACCCTCGAACAGGCCGACAGCCTTGCGACGTTCGCCACTTTTCGAAGCACCGGGATCTACACGGCACGCCTCACGGTGCAACATCTAGGGCAGGTCGAAGCCGCTGAGGTCGACATCAGCGTGCTCCCTGAACCGACCATCGTTTTGCTCTCGCCTCAACCGGGCCAAACGCTGCGAGGCGGACAGCTCGAATTCGTCGAATGGACTGCCGACCGCGTGTCCGATGTCACGGTTTATGTTTCCATGGACGGACGAGCGAGTTGGGACATGGTCGCTCTCACCGTCGACACCTCGTCCCCGTATTGGGGCCGCTTTCCGTGGCTCGTGCCGACGCAGGCCTGCGATGACGCGAGCCTGCTCCTCGAGGAGTACTCTCAAGTCACCTCCACGACCGCCGAGTCCCTGAGCATTGCCCCGCGCGCCTTCGACCTCGCCGTTGTCGCGCCAGAGCCGGCGTCCAAGCTCGTCCCCGGCGAGCCGGTGACCGTGGTGGTCCAAGGCGCTCATGGGCCTGTGCGCCTCGAATTCAGCCTAGATGCCGGCCGCACTTTCGAGCTCGTCGAGGTTATCGAGCCAGGCGAGGAAGGTCGAATCGAGCACCTCTGGACCGCTCCAGGGGCGCGCACCTTCTGGGCGCTCCTGCGGGCCACAGAACCGAGCACCGGCGCCATGGCCCACAGTGGTGTCTTTTCCATTTCTCCCAAAGCCGCTTCGCACGCCGACGGCGACTCTCTCGTGGGGATTCGGGTCGCCTACGCCTTGCCAACGGAAGGCACACCCACCGAGTTGCGCGTCGACGGCGCCCCGGTCACAGGCCACACCACGGAAAGCGTCGTCGTCGAGCTTCCCTGGCCTGCTGGAGTCAAAACCTACGTGTTCGAGGTGCGCGGCCAAACCCCCACCGCCATGTTCCGCAGGCTCGCGACCGTTACGATCGAGTGAAGCTCTCTCGGCGCAGGCGCAAGAGTGTGCGGAACATCGGCTCATCCGTGCCGGTGCGGGCTCGCAGGGCCATGGCCTCCGACAAGAGCGCAGGGTCGGGTTTCGTCTGCGTGGACCGCATGCAGTGGGGTCGGCTCGCCTGGCGCTTCCCGACGAGGTCGACGAGCGCCTCGAGGCCCAGACCGGGATCGACGTAAAACCTCGGTCGCAGCAGCTCATCCTCCGCGGCGATCAACCCCCGTGCCACTGCCGTGGCCTGCAGCGCAGTGCCAGGGTAGATACGCAGGCCCAAGGTGAGGTGCACGAGATCCTCCGGGTGAATGAAACGATCAATGAATTCAAATGTTTCATTCAACGTATCCAGAGTCTCACCCGGCCCCCCGAGGACAAAGAACCACATCGTGGGCATGGCCGCGCCCCGCAGGGCAACCGCAGCTCTCTCCAAGACAGCGCGGTCGAACCCCTTGCGAAGGGTTTCGAGCATGGTCCGTGAGCCACTATCGGGCGTGCAGTCCACCTGGGTGAAGCCAGCGCGCCGCATGGAGTCGAGAAGCCTGGCATCGACCGCGAGAGGCGAGAGCCCCATGGTGCGCAGACGCAGACCGAGCTTCGCCCGGGCCAGCTCTTCGCACAGCTCTTGGGCGTGCTCTCTCGGGTCGTCAAAGGTGGAATCCACGAACTCGAAGGTGACATCGCCGAGCCGCTCCTTTGCCGCGGCAATCTCCCTGACCACCTCGCTGCTCGGCCTTCGCCGAAGACCCCGGCCCTCGATGCTCGGATACGAGCAATAGATACATCCGAAGCGACACCCCCGCTTGGTTTGCACCGGATAGCTGCCTCTGGCTCGGTAGGGCTCGAAGTCGATCCACCGGTCGACGTTGGCCTCGGGTAAATGCAGGGTTGCGCCATGTCGCATGACTCGGGGGGTTGGCGCTCGACCGGGCAAGACGACTCCAGGCAGGCTCGAAACGTCGGTGCCGCGCAAAAGGCCGTCAAAGAGCCGCTGTCCCACGTCTTCGGCCTCGCCCACGAGCCCGGCGTCGGCGCGCAACAGAGCGAGCAAGGCTGTTGGAAACAGACTGTATCCCGCTCCACCCAGCACGATGGGCCCTTTGAAATGCCGCCGCAGGGGCAGGGCGAGCTCGCGCTCGATGCGCTCCACGTAGGAGACACCGCCCTCCATGGCCATATCGTCGATATTGCGGATAGACAGACCGACAGCGGCTGGCGCGAACTCGTCGAGGAGCTGCCACAGGGACTCGGGGGGCGAAAACGCCGCATCGAACACCCGCACTTCGAACGCGGACGACAAGGACGTCGCCAGCAGGCACAGACCCACGGGCGCCGCCGGATAGGGCGCGGTCTCGGTATTGGCCGAAACGAGGAGGATCCTCGGCTTGGTCTGGCTCATGTCCCGCGCTCAGCCGTGACAGTTGCCCGAACAGCCACCACCTGTCGCGCAGGGCGGCAGCCCTGGTCCTCGGCCCGAACCCGGACGTGCCGCGCCCACTGAAAAACTGGAGAACAGCTTGAAGATCTTGGGCGAACCGCACTGCGGACAGGCGACCAAAGCCTCGGCTTCGGCTGTGGCGACCAGCTCCTCGAAGCGGTGTTCGCAGGCTGTGCACTGATATTCGTACATGGGCATGGCAACCTCCTAGTCGACGCGTCACTTCTGGTAAGGCACGCCTTTCAAAATGCAAAGGGCGCGGTAGAGCTGCTCAAAGAGAAGCAACCGCGCGAGCCTATGGGGCAACGTCATGGCCGAAAGGCTCAGGAGATAATCGGCCCGACTCTTCACCTCCGACGGCAAACCGTCCGCGCCGCCGAGGATGAAAACGACTTCGGATTTGCCCGATTCGAGCAACCCGCCGACGAACCGCGCAAACGCGTAGGAATCGTAGCTCTTGCCCTTTTCGTCGAGGGCCACGAGCAGTCTTCCTGGGCCCGCCTCCTTGAGCATTCGCTGCGCAGTCCTATCCTCCCGCTCTGGCCGAAGCACGACATCCTCCACTGGCACGAACCTGGCGAGTCGCGATTGGTAGTCTGCCACGAGCGGAGCCGCCGCATCGGCGCGTTCCCGTCCGACACTGAGGATTTTCAGCTTCAACGTCCGTCTATCCAGGCTTTGGTCGCGGCGCTGTCCCGTCAAGCGCCCGAAGCAGCCCGCAACGGGACGCGCTCGGCGTCGATCCACAGACCATCCAAATCGTAAAACCCGCGACGCGTATCCTCGAAAACGTGCAGGATAATATCGTCGAAGTCCACAAGAACCCACTGGTTGGCCTGGCGCCCCTCTATACCCAAGGGGCGAATACCGCGCTCGCGCATCCCCTGCTCGACGGCCGAGCACAGGGCATCGACGTGGCGCTCGGATCTGCCAGAACAGATCACGAGATAGCGGGTGTAGTCGACCTTGTTCGACACATCGATGACTTCCAGGGCGATAGCTTGTTTTTCCAGAGCGATGCCAGCGACTATTAGGGCGAGTTCCTTTGCGTCCAAAAGCGTCCTTAATCCTTTCATTTCGTTTTGGCCAATACATGGCCAGCTTCTCACCCGCCTTTTCGGTCGTCGCCAAGACGCCTTTTTAAAAGGCCGGGCAGCGAGAAGAACACTGCCTGATCATAATCAGCCTTACGGCGCTTTACAAAAACAAAAATGCTTGGCTTAGGTCATGAAATGGATATCTGTGAGCCAGCGGCCGTCCCGTGCCCCCATAGACCAGCCTGCGATGGATGTCCGAGCTTCGAGCTCCCCATCGCCGAAGGGTTGCGGCGCAAACAGGCACGAGTGGCCGTCGCAGTGACTCGCTTCTTCTCCCTCGAGAACGTTGAAATCGCCCAGTGCCTTCCCTCGCCCCTCCTCCTCGGATACCGCACCAGGGTCAAGTTGGCCGCTGCTGCCGATGAGGGTGGCGCGCTGCGGCTGGGACTATTTCGTTCGGGCACCCATGAGGTTGTGGACATCCCAGAGTGCAAAGTCGCTTCTCCAGAGCTTTTGCCCATCCTCGAGGCCGTGCGTCGGCTCGCCCCGGAGCACAACGCCGTTTTCGACTTACTGCATGTGGATGCCCGCTGGTCCGTCCTCGAAAAGCGCGCCCATCTGACCCTCGTGGCCAAGCCAGGCGCCCCGGTTGCCAGAGTGCACGACCTCGGCCACGCGCTCTTAGCCGCGCTTCCCGAGCTCAAGGGGGTCGCGCTGCGCCGCGCAGAAGGCAAGACTCCCCGCGCCTTGTCTGGCATTGCCGAGCCTGTATGCGGCGAGCAGGTTTTGTGGGAGTCCCTTGCCGGACGGCGATTTCACCTCTCCCCAGGGGCATTTTTTCAAGTCGACCCCGCAGCGGCCGAGGTGCTTCATGCGGTTGTGAGGGGATTTCTTCTCCCAGAAGAAGCCGGGCCTGCGCGGCATATCATCGATCTGTACGCTGGGGTCGGGGCCTTTGCCCTCTGCCTGGCGAGCAAGGGCACGACAGTCACGGCTGTCGAGAGCGTGCAAGCCGCGGTCACCGATGCTCGCATGAGCGCACAGCAGGCTCCATTTCCGCTCGAAATCGCGGTCAGCACCGTGGAGGATTTCATCCCGCGCCTCATGGGCATGAAGCTGGATCGCGTGGTTGTCGATCCCCCTCGCCGCGGCGTGCCCATGTCCGTCCTCGCTGCCATCGGTCGAGGGCGTCCGCACCGCCTCGCCTACGTCGCATGCGATCCCGAGACCGCGGCCCGGGATCTCGAGGTTCTGCAGGTGTTCGGGCTCGTCCCGGTGAAAGCCGTGCCCATCGACATGTTCGGACGCACCGACGAAATCGAAACCGCGTTCTGCGTCGAGCGAGCTGCTGCGCCCTGGACCCCTGAGATCGCGGCGAGAGAAGCGGACTCGGCGGTGGCCATCAAGCCCGCTGTGCTGCCCACTCTTCCACGATCGCAAGGAGAGCCCAATCTGCAAGAAGCGATTCGACAGGCGACTGGCATGGAGGATCTCCAACCCATCCACCCGTTGGACGTTGGCACCTCTGGCCTTGTGACCTTCGCAAGAGGCCAGGCCCTCGACGATTTGAGGCGCGCCTTTGAGGCAGGGCAGGTGCGCAAGGAATACCTCGCGCTCGTGCGCGGCGTCCCTCGGCGAAAAGGAACCATACGCCTTTCGACTGGAGAAGACGGCGAGGAGGTGTCTCGCTATGAGCTCCTCGATGTCGTGGGTGGCTATGGCTTCATTAAAATCGAGCCTGGATCGGACAAACGACACCAAATTCGGCGGCACCTGCGCCAAATCGGCCACCCCATCATCGGCGACGAACGCTACGGTGATCGCCGCACCAATCGCTACCTCGCCGAGCAGGCTGCCTCGAACCGTCTGTTCCTCCATCTTCACCGATTGGAGTTGCCCTCCTCGCGCGCAGACGTGCCGAGCCTCGTCTCTCCACTGCCCCCCGAGCTCGTCCTCGTGCTCGATCGATTGGCTCGCAGATAATGGGGCGTTCCCTTGGAGCAAGCGCGGAGCAAAAACTTCCCATTTTTCGCGATTCGTGGCACGTAGCTGCGAATCTCGGGCGCTCGCGCCAAAGGAGACATTTGCGGCCATGCTCAGCATAAGAATCAAGCGCGGCCTGGACATCCCGATCAGCGGAGCCATTGCGAGAGAACCGACGCACGAAGTCGCGAGCGGCCCGGCGATCAGCCACGTGGCGGTGCTGGGGACCGATTACCCGGGCCTGGCTCCGGTCATGGCGGTCAAGGTCGGCGATCCGGTCGTGCTCGGCCAGCTGCTTTTTTCAGACAAAAAGAACGAAGGTGTGAGCTACGTCAGCCCTGGCACCGGCACCGTGATGGCCATCAACCGGGGCGACAAGCGCGCCCTGCAATCCGTGGTGATCGCCCTGTCGAACGCCGAGACCGACGCGAGTCTTCCCGCGCCCGCGGAGCAGCTCCTCGCTCCTGGCGCCGGGAAGCAGGCAGCGCTGACCCGCGCCCAAGTACAGGACGGCCTGCTGGCCAGCGGCCTGTGGACGGCCCTGCGCACGCGGCCCTTTGGCAAGGTTCCCTTGGCGCGCAGCGTGCCGGCCGCGATCTTCGTCACTGCCATGGACACGAGCCCGCTGGCGTTCGACCCAGCGCCGGTCCTGGCGCAGCGTCGCGAGGACTTCACCCTCGGCCTTGGCCTGCTGCGCCTACTCACCGATGGAAAGGTGTACCTGTGCACAGCGCCCGGCGCGGACATCCCCGGTCGCGATGCGGCCGGGGTAACCCATGTCGAATTCGCCGGCCCGCACCCGGCTGGTCTGGCCGGCACGCACATCCACTTCCTGGAGCCGGTGCACGCGGGCAAGACGGTCTGGCATGTCGGCTGTCAGGACGTTGTGGCGATAGGACGCGTCTTTGCCACCGGCATGCTCTCGACCGAGCGAGTGGTGTCCTTGGCCGGCCCGGGCGTGAGCACGCCGCGCCTCGTTCGGACGCGCTTGGGCGCGAGCTGCGCCGAGTTGACCGCCGGCCAGTTGCTCCCCGGCGAGCAGCGCGTGGTGTCGGGCTCGATCCTGTGCGGACACCAGGCCGCCGGGCCGCTCGCCTATCTCGGCCGCACCCACACCCAGGTCAGCGTCCTGCCAGAGGGACGCACGCGCGAGCTGCTGGGCTGGATCATGCCCGGCCTTCGCACACACTCGGCCACCTTCAGCTTCCTGTCCAGCCTACTGCCTGGCAAACGCTTTGCCCTCGACACCTCGACGCACGGCTCGCTTCGCGCGCTGGTGCCGATCGGCATGTACGAACGCGTTCTCCCACTCGATCTCGAGCCAGCCTACCTGCTGCGAGCCCTGGCGATGCGCGACGCGGACGCGGCCGCCGAGTTGGGCGCGCTGGAGCTGGCCGAGGAGGATCTGGGACTGTGTTCCTACGTCTGCGCTAGCAAGTCCGACTTCGGCGGCCTGCTGCGCGAGACCCTCACCCTGATCGAAAAGGACGCCTGATGAAAGCGCTGCGCGACATGCTCGATCGCCTGGCGCCGTCGTTCAACGCCGGTGGCAAGCTCCACCGCGTGCACGCGGTGTACGAAGCGCTCGACACATTCCTTTATACTTCCGGCACGGTCACGCGGGGACTCTGTCATGTGCGCGACGGCATCGACCTGAAGCGCCTGATGACAATCGTTGTGATCGCCCTCGGCCCGTGCATGCTGATGGCGATGTACAACACCGGGCTGCAGGCCAACCTGGCCATGCACGCGATGGGCATAGCGGCGGCCAGCGGCTGGCGGGGTTGGCTATTGGGCTGGGCTGGGCTGGGCTATGACCCACAGTCTCTGCTGGCCAATACCGTGCACGGAGCGCTGTACTTCCTGCCGGTCTACGCTGTCACGCTCGCAGCCGGTGGCCTGTGGGAGGTGCTCTTCGCGGTTGTGCGCAAGCATGAGATCAATGAGGGCTTCCTGGTCACCTCGGCGCTCTTCCCACTGGTCCTGCCGCCGACGATCCCTCTGTGGCAGGTGGCGCTCGGCATCAGCTTCGGCGTGGTCTTTGGTAAGGAGATCTTCGGCGGCACAGGCCGCAACTGGATGAACCCGGCCCTCTCCGGCCGCGTGTTCCTGTTCTTCGCCTACCCGGCGCAGATCTCGGGCGACACGGTTTGGACCGCGGTGGACGGCTTTTCAGGCGCCACCAGCCTGGCCTTGGCCGGCATGCAGGGGATCGAGGCCGTCGCAGCGCAGACCTCCTGGATGGACTCCTTCCTGGGCTTTGAGCAGGGCTCGATGGGCGAGACCTCGGCTCTGGCCTGCCTTTTCGGCGCGCTGGTTCTGATCGTCACGCGCATCGGCTCGTGGCGCACGATGGCCGCTGTGCTTCTCGGCTCGCTCGTGGTGGGCACCGGCTTCAATCTGCTCGGCAGCGACAGCAACCTGCGCTTTGCGATTCCGCCCTACTGGCACCTGGTGCTCGGCGGCTACGCCTTTGGCTTGGTCTTCATGGCCACCGATCCGGTCTCAGCGGCCCTGACGCGCACTGGCATGTGGATCTACGGTGCCCTGGTGGGCGCGATGGTGATCCTGATCCGCGTCGTCAACCCGGCCTACCCCGAGGGAATGATGCTGGCGATCCTGTTCGGCAACACCTGCGCCCCACTCATCGACTACTATGTCGTTCGCGCCAACGTCGCACGACGGCGACGAGCCGCGAGCGCCGCAGCGGCCCGGGCCAGCTAGGGAGGACTGTCATGGCATACGACAAGGAGTCCATCCAGCACACCTTCCTGGTCTCGACCGCGGTCTGCGTCGTCTGCGCGATCATGGTCGCAGCGCCGACCGTCGCCCTGCGCAGCCGCCAGGACGAGAACAAACGGCTCGAAAAGCAGCGCAACATCCTCGCCGCCGCCGGGCTCCTCCCAGCCGAGGCCGACGACGCACAAGTCGCGT
The DNA here is from genome assembly GCA_025453525.1 of Myxococcota bacterium. GTDB lineage: Bacteria > Myxococcota_A > Polyangia > JAAYKL01 > JAAYKL01 > JALOQD01. The sequence continues at coordinate 4,950 of JALOQD010000038.1, read as the reverse complement.
CCCTCTTCGCGCGCTTCGCGCCACGGCTGGTGGAGCTCTCCAGCGGTCGATTCGTCGAGGGCGACGCGCTCGGCTACGATATGCGCGCCGCGGCCAAGGACGAAAAACGCAGCATCCTGCTCGCCGCCGAGCAGGATCCGGCAAAGATCAGGCGTCGACCCAAGGTCGCCACGGTCTACGTGCTGCAGGAACAGGGTCGCCTACAAGGTCTGGTCTTGCCGATTTGGGGACTTGGGCTCTGGTCGACCTTGCACGGCTTCGTGGCGCTCGGCCCAGACCTCTCCACGGTCGTCGGGCTGACCTTTTACGAACACGCCGAGACGCCCGGCCTCGGAGGCGAGGTGGACAACCCGCGATGGAAATCGCAGTGGTCTGGCAAACGCGCCTTCGACGCCGAGGGCCAGCTCGCGATTCACGTCTTGAAGGGCCGCGTCGATCCGAACAATGCCCTGGCCAGTCACCAGATCGACGGCCTGTCCGGCGCCACGATTACCACGTTCGGAGTGGATCATCTGGTGCGCTTCTGGCTGGGCGAGCAGGGCTTCGGTCCGCTCCTGCTGCAACTGCGCCAGGCCGCGGCGCCGGCCGACGCGCCGCAGCCGCCACCAGCGCCTGCGGCAGGCACAACCCCGGCGAGCGACCATCACGAGGTGCACCATGGCTAAGATGTCGGCGGCGCTGTTCGACCCGATCTTCAAGGAAAATCCCATCGCCCTGCAGATGCTCGGCATCTGCTCGGCCCTGGCGGTCACCTCCAAGCTCGATAAGACGGTGGTGATGATCATCGGCGTAACGCTCGTGACGGCCTTCTCCTCGGCCGCGGTCAGCCTGATCCGCAACACGCTGCCCACCAACGTGCGCCTCATCATGCAAATGACGATCATCGCCTCCCTGGTGATCTTGGTCGATCAGTTCCTGCGCGCCTACGCCTGGGAGCTGTCCAAACAACTTTCGGTCTTCGTCGGCCTGATCATCACCAACTGCATCGTGCTGGGCCGGGTCGAAGCCTACGCCATGAAAAACCCGTTGGTGCCGAGTTTTCTGGACGGCATCGGCAATGGCCTAGGCTACGGTGTTGTGCTCTTGGCAATCGGCGTCATCCGCGAGCTATTCGGCGCCGGCAAGCTCTTCAACATCACGATTCTAACGCCGGTGACCGAGGGCGGCTGGTACCTGCCCAACGGCTTTCTGGTGATCCCGGCCTGCGCCTTCTTCCTGATCGGGTGCTTCATCTGGGTGCTGCGGACCTTCAAGCCCGAGCAGATTGAGAAGGCAGACTGAAGGAGAATGGCCATGGAGCACTACCTCGGATTACTCATCAAATCGATATTCGTGGAGAACATGGCCCTGGCCTTTTTCCTGGGCATGTGCTCCTTCATCGCAATCTCCAAGCGCGTCGATACCGCGCTCGGGCTGGGCATCGCGGTGGTGGTGGTGCAGACCATCACCTTGCCAGCCAACGCACTGATTTACCATTACGTGTTGGTCAAGGGCTCCTTCGCCTTTGCCGGCTTGCCTGAGCTCGACCTGTCCTTTCTGGGTCTGATTTCGTACATCGGGCTGATCGCGGCGATCGTGCAGATCCTTGAGATGACCCTGGATCGCTTCTTCCCGCCGCTCTACAACGCGCTCGGCATCTTCCTGCCTCTCATCACGGTCAACTGCGTGATCCTGGGCGGCAGCCTGTTCATGGTCGAGCGCGACTACTCGGTGGCCGAGAGCGTGGTCTACGGCTTCGGCTCTGGCTTCGGCTGGGCGCTGGGGATCGTGCTCCTAGCTGGCGTGCGCTGGAAGATGCGCTACTCAACCGTGCCGCCAGCGCTGCGCGGCCTCGGGATCACCTTCATCTGCGTCGGCATGATGGCCCTGGCCTTCATGTCCTTTGGCGGCATCCAGCTGTAGAGAGGGCGCGCTCATGCTCGAGATAGCGATCAGCGTCGGGATGTTCACGGCGATCGTGCTGGCTCTGGTGGTCGTGATCCTGGTGGCTCGCAAGCGCCTGGTAGCCTCCGGCAATGTGCACATCTCCATCAACGACGACCCAGCCAAGGCCCTCGACTTGCCGGTCGGCGGCAAGCTACTGGGCGCCCTGGCCGGGCGCGGCATTTTCATCCCCTCGGCCTGCGGGGGCAAGGGCAGCTGCGGCACCTGTAAGTGCACGGTGCGCAGCGGCGGCGGCGATGCAGTGCCTGGCGAGCTTGCCGTGATCAGCAAACGCGAGCTGCGCGCTGGTGTGCGCCTCGCCTGCCAGGTGCCGGTCAAGGCTGACATGACCCTGCAACTGCCGCACGAAATTTTTGCGATCAAGAAATGGCAGTGCACGGTCAGGAGCAACCGCAACGTCGCGACCTTCATCAAAGAACTGGTGCTCGAGCTGCCCGCGGGAGAGGCAGTCGACTTTCGCGCCGGCGGCTACATCCAGATCGAGTGCCCGCCGCACCGCCTGTCCTACAAGGATTTCGCGATTGAGGAGCCATTCCGTCCAGACTGGGACTCCCACGACCTGTGGCGCTACGAATCGCGCGTAACCGAAATAGTCACGCGCGGCTACTCGATGGCCAACTACCCGCTCGAGCACGGCATCATCATGCTCAACGTCCGCGTGGCCACGCCGCCGCGCGAGGCGCCCAAGGCCCCGCCAGGCGCGATGAGCTCGTACATCTTCGGCCTCAAGCCAGGTGACCAGGTCACGATCAGCGGCCCGTACGGCGAATTCTTCGCCAAAGACACGCAGGCCGAGATGGTCTTCATCGGAGGCGGGGCCGGCATGGCGCCGATGCGCAGCCACATCTTCGATCAGCTGCTGCGCCTCAATAGCACGCGCAAGATGACCTACTGGTACGGCGCGCGCAGCAAGCGCGAAATGTTTTACACCGAGGAGCTCGAGCGTCTGCAGGCAGAGAACCCCAACTTCCGTTACCATGTGGCGCTCTCCGAGCCGCTGCCCGAGGACAACTGGACCGGCTATACTGGCTTCATCCATCAGGTGCTCTTCGACAACCACCTGAAAGACCACCCGGCGCCAGAGGACATCGAGTACTACATCTGCGGCCCGGGCCCGATGCTCAAGGCCGTGCTCAACCTTCTCGACAGCCTCGGCGTCGAGAAGGACAACATCCTCTTCGACGACTTCGGCTAGAGGATGACAACACACCCGGGATTCGTCGTTCCTCCTCGTTGTATCCCGGCGCCCAGACCACGTCCATTCCCACCCAGAGCTCGCGTTCTCCCACGAACTGCGCGATCCAAACCCTTGACGGGAGGACCGGCAGCCTCTCCGAAGAGCGCAGGAGAAGCAAATCCATGAACCCTAAAGACGACGTCCAGCCCAGCCTGCGCCTTGTGGGCATCTGTAAGCGATTCGGCCAGCTCGAAGTGCTGCGCGAGGTGAGCTTCGAAATCCGGCGTGGCGAGGTGTTTGGCCTTCTCGGCCCCAATGGGGCGGGCAAGACCACCCTCATTAGAATCATCGTGGGTCTTCTGCCCGCAGACAAGGGACAGGTGGAGCTGCGGGGAGGAGAGAACGGAGGGCGCAGCCGGCTCATCGGCATCTGCCCCCAAGAGGTCGTGTTGTGGGAGCACCTCACCTGCCTGGAGCAGCTCGAGCTCGTGGCGACCCTGTACGGCGCCACCTCCTCCCAGGCGAGGCAGCGAGCGCTCGCGCTCCTCGACGGGCTCGGCCTCTCGGACAAGGGTAAGGTCCAATCTCGAAAGCTGTCGGGCGGTATGAAGCGCAGGCTCAATCTAGCCTTGGCAGTGGTGCATGAGCCCAAGGTGCTGCTTCTCGATGAACCAGAGGCGGGTCTCGATCCCCAAAGTCGGGTGCTCGTGCGCGAGCTCATCCGCTCGCTCGCCGGACGCATGACCGTGATCCTCACGAGCCACAACATGGACGAGGTGGAGCGCATCGCGGACCGCGTGGGCATCATCGATCACGGCCGACTCTTGGTCGTCGACACTCCGCAGGCCCTCAAAGCGAGCGTGGGAGAAGGAGACCTCCTGACCATCGAGCTCGAAGACGGGACGCGCGATATCGGCCAGGTGATGGAGGCGCTCGAGGCGCTGCGACCGGGCCTTAAGGTCAGCCGCGACGACGGCGCGCTACGCCTGCAGGGCCTCCATGTCGTCGAGGTGATCGCCGATGCAGTGGGACTGCTGCGGACACAGGACGTGCGGATGCGCGGCCTCGTGCTCCGGGAGAACACCCTCGAGGATGTGTTCCTCGCTCTGACCGGACGGAGGCTCGCATGAGACACGTACCGAGGCTCTTTCTCAAAAGCGTGAAGGAGCAGCTCCGCGAGCCACTCGTGCTCGGAGGCACCGTGCTCATGGGCGCGGCATTCATGGTCATCTTTGGGTTGGCCCTGGGCGAGGGTTATTACACCTACAAAGTGGCCGTGCAGGATCACGACCGAAGCGGGGCGAGCGCCGAGTTGCTCGCTGCCATCGAAGCTGCGACGTATCCAGACGGAGGCAAGCTGTTCGAGCCGCACCGCGTCGATGGCATGAGCGGCCTGGAAAAACAGCTACAGGACCGCGACCTAGTGGCGTTCTTGGAGATACCCCACGGCTATGCCCAGGCAGTGGAGGCGCTCGGCGGCCGCAAAGAGAGCGGGCGTTTCGATCTTCCAGTCTTGGGCGATCCGGCTAATCCGAGTTTCAATCTCGTATTGGCAATGCTCGGAGATACCCTGGATCAAAGCCTGTCGTCCCATGGATACGAGCCCCCACGGCTGTCGCTTTCGGCCAGATATCTCGAGGCGAAATCCGAGACGACAGGCGAGTTCACCTACATGGCGCCTGGTCTGATGCTCATGTCCATCATGCTGCTCATCATCCAGTTCGCCATGGCCATCGTGAAGGAGGTGCAAAGCGGCACGATCCTCAGGCTGAGGTTGAGCGGCGTACCCACCTCGCAGTTCCTCGCCGGCGTATCGCTCTCTCAAGTCG
>JALOQD010000315.1 GCA_025453525.1 Myxococcota bacterium | reverse complement strand
TCGCCTCGATTTTCGCCAAGGTAGTTCGCGTAATCGATGAGGTGCAGCGCCTGACCAGGAGAGAGGTTGAGCTCGAAAAAGAGCGGCTGATTAATGGGATCCACGAGGGCGCGCTCGCAGCCTATCCCAGCGTGGCCGAGCAGGAGGTCGGTCACCGTCAGCGCTGTCGCCATTTTCTCGCAGTGGGCGGCCAGCTTGGGCTGGTGGTGGAAACGCACGGATTCGGCGATGATATCCTGCAATCCCCATTTGCGGCAGACCACGCCGCCAGACTGGGCATGATACTGCTCGATGACAGGCGCCAGCAGCTCGAGGGACGGCACAGTAAGGCCGCGATTGCGCCACGATTCGCCGATGACGCCGAGGATGATCGCCTCGCCCATGTCGTGGAAGAGACCGCACAGGTACGCCACCTCGGACTCGTAGGCCATGATCCGGCAGATCTCCCGGGCGATGAGCCCGCTCGCCTGCGCCTTCTCGAACAGCTTGCGCATTTGGCTGTCGTAGCCGGGGATGCGGAAGATCCGCGTCTGCGCCACGACTTGAAAAGCAACGTCTCGAACTTCTTGAAGCCCCAGCCGGGTGATCGCGGCGCGTAGAGACCGGACCGGCTGCCCACGGCTGTAGAACGCTGAGCTCGCCACAGCCACGACTCGAGCCGCCACAATGGGATCGCGAGAGACGCACATCTCCACATCTCGCAGGGACGTGTCGCGCTTGCGGGCCATCTCCGACAGCGAGATCGCCGTTTCTGGGAGCAGCGGCGGTTTGTAGTCGTCGGTGAACAGCACGTTCTTCACGAGCGCGCCCATGTCCGCGACAAAATCAGGATCGACTTCGGGCTTGGCCTTGGAATCGCCCAGCAGCGCTTCGACGATAGACTGGCTCACCGTCTCCTCGCCCGCGCCCTTCTCGATTTGAACACCGGTTCTGTCGAGTCGAGGTGACACTGCTTATACCCGCCCCTTTCTGGACTGCAGCTCGCAGTCGCAGGCTCATCTCATATCTGCGGTAAGTCTGGCACAGGAAACGAAGGGTTCCAGTGGACGTCACCCGATTGCTCCACCGCGGCGGCATAACGGGCCGCGGCAAAGAGCAGATCCGAGGTGCGATTGACAAATTTCAAGACAAGGGCGTCGACCGGCTCTTGGCGGGCGAGAGTCCACATGCGCCGCTCTGCCCTGCGGCACACGGTGCGAGCCACATGGAGCAGAGCCGCGGTCTTGGCGCCCCCTGGCAACACGAACCCGCGGATCGCGCCGCTCCTCCCCTCCAAGGAGTCGATGGCCTGCTCGAGGAACTCGATGTCCGTTGCGTCAATGCGCGTTGGGGCGATGCCCGATCCGGCCGGTGTGGCCAAATTGGACGAACAGTTGTACAGGCGGTGCTGCACGAGCTCGAGGATCGGACACAGCATCGGGTCAGTCCCAAAGGCGAGGGCCGCTCCAACCCACGAGTTGGCCTCATCGACGGCGCCATAGGCTTCGATGCACAGAGCGTCTTTGGGGATTCGCGTGCCATCCACGAGGGACGTGGTTCCAGCATCACCGGTGCGGGTATAGATTTTGGAAGACATGGTCGCCATGGTAGCCATTGCCAGCCGGCCAGGTCAACTACATCCAAGGCGCGTCCTGCACCCCGGCCATGCCCGCATGGGTCAAAATCGGGCTGGGCGCCCCAGTCCAGCAGAGCCAGAGCCCGTGCACGGCTCTTGTCACGGCGACGTAGAGCGCGCGTCGGGATTCGGGAGTGTCTGGGTAGGAACGTTCATCGGCATCCGGCACGATGACCACGTCGAACTCCAGTCCCTTGACCTCCGAGACAAAGGTAATGCACACGCCGGCCTCGAAATCGAACTCTCCCCCCACCACCAGCCTGGGCCGGAGGCAATGGCGCAGAGCAAAGTGCCATCTCGCCGCAGCTTCGGGATCGCGACAGACAATGGCAGCACAGGCCTCCGGATGACGAGCGCACAGCTCTTCGATCACCTCTGTCAGGCGCAAGGCTTGGGCGAGGTCGTGGGCAAACCCGGTCGCGACCAACGACCCGTCGTCGAGTGGGGAGCGCTCCGCGGGCATGGGATCGTCCATTACGCGACAGGCAAGCTCCATCACCGACGCGGGACAGCGATAGGTGATCTCGAGCTCAATCACGGTGGAATCCCCTGCGCCCAGAGCGCGCATGGTTTGGGGCCAAGAATCGAAATACGCCGTGGGATCGACTTGTTGGCGCGAATCCCCAGCCGCGATGAGAGACCCTCCGGGCCTCAGCGCCTCGCGGAGTAAAGCAAGCTCCAAGGGGGCGAGCTCCTGGGCTTCATCCGCAACGAGAATGTCGTATTGGCGCAAACGCCCCCTCGTGGTGGCGATGGCGCCGGAGCGCAGGCGCTGCAAGTGGAGGAGGATGGGCGGATCCTCTGCGTCCAGGGTTCCGGCATCTTCGTCTGGTGTGCCGTCATCCAACTCGCGACCGTCCAGGGTCAGCAGATGGTCTGGGTGAACGTGCGCAAAAGCGCTTCGGCTATCAGGAGAGAACTGACGTCCCGTACGGCGACGAACCGCCTCTGCGTGGCGCTCGGACAGGGCACCTGCAGACCCGGTCACCACGTCGAAGACAAACCTCTCATCTCCAAACATATCAAACAAATCAAACCAGTTAGTTAATGTTTCACTTGATATGCCTTCCACAACCGCCGAACGCTCGTATCCCTTGGGACGGACATCGGCCAGGTACTCTCTGTCGACCTCCATTGGCTGGCCTTGTCGTTGAGCCAAAACCCACCGTTCGAGGGCGCAGGCCACGGATGGATGGCGCTTGAGCGCAATGACGGCAGCCGGAGTGTCGCTGGCGAGCTTGCGGGGAACCCAATCGAGGAGCCGACACGCCTCTCGGTGGGCCCATTTGTCGAAGACATGAACCTCGACGCCATGAACGTCCGCCGCGGCGAGCAGCCGCAGGTAGAGACGCCTCAGCCCCTCGGTGGGCACCATGACCGCGGCGCGCATGCGCTTGCCGTTTCCGGGAACAGCGAGCAGCCCGGCGAGTCGCGCCACGGCGACCGTGGTCTTGCCCGTGCCGGCCTGTCCCAGAATCAACACCGGCCGCCCCCTGTCCAGCCTGACGGCCTGAAGTTGCCGCTCGTCGAGCTCGGCCGGGAACAGGCGCAGCCCCGTCGGCGTCCCGCGAGGACAAAGCACCGTGTTTCTTAATGGAATCATCTCTTCGGGCTCAGACGAAGGACTGTGTCGCCCGCCATCGGTTTGCGCCCACAGGAGCTTTCCAGCCTCGCAGCCGAGCAGGTGTCGTTCGAGCAAAACGCCGTCGATATTTCGCCCGTCAATATCGATTTCGTAATTATCACCAGGCTCGCAATTGAAGAAAACCTCGGCCAGCGGCGCGGTCCTCCAATCGAGAAGGCTCAGCTCTTTCGACGATAAGTCGGTTCGATCTGCCAATAGCACGTCGCGATGCTGCCCCTTTGTCGCCAATCGCATGTGGCCCAGGGGATCGAGCCCGGTCTGCTGGTACGCCAAGGTCACGAGCCGGACGAGACGCTCGAGGACAGCGGCTTCCATGTCCGAAGGAGAGGTATGCATGGGCGTATATTGAAGGGATTCAAAATGAGAAACAATCTTACAAAACACAATGTAACCGTGCTAATATAATCGCACATTGAATAGGCACCCTTCAAAAGAAGTCATGGCCCCAGACAACCATTGACACCCACCTTTTTCTCTCTATACTACTGCGGCTTTTGCAACAGCCGCTTGCCTGTGGCCTTTTGTGGGCAAGGGGGCGCGAACCAGGTGGCCTAACAACGCGATAGAGGTAGTCCGTTGATCTCCGAAGCGAAGATCGCAGAGATTAGACAGCGGGCAGATATCGCCGAAATAATTGGCGAATATGTCACCCTGCGCCGAGCTGGAGCCAACCTCAAGAGCGTGTGTCCTTTTCATGCCGACACGGATCCCTCGTTCAACGTGAACCCTGTCCGCCAAATGTTTCATTGTTTTGGATGTGGCGCCTCAGGGGATGTGTTTCGCTTCTTGATGCGCATCGAGGGCATCGATTTTCACGATGCCTTGCGCCGCCTGGCCGATCGCTACGGGGTAGAGCTGCCGCCGCCTCGGCCCGTTCGTCCAGAGGAACGAGGCGAAGCGGAAAGAGCCAGGCACGCAGCCGACAGGCGCCGTCTCATTTTGGAAACGGCCGCCACGTTTTTCGAAAAACAGCTCGAAACACCACAGGCCTTCGCTGCCCGCCAAATGCTGGAAGCGCGCCGAGTCGATCCTGCCACTGCGGCCCTGTTTCGGCTCGGATTTGCCCCGGATTCGTGGACGGCTCTCGTGGATTTCATGCTGTCGCAGCGCATTTCACATCAAGAGCTCGTGGACGTGGGGTTGGCTCGGCCTGGTAAGAACCCATCAGGTGGCGCGTACGACGCGTTCCGCAATCGGCTCATGTTCACGATCGCCGATGCCGGCGGTCGCGTGATCGGTTTCTCGGGCCGCACTCTTTCCACCTCGGAGGACGCGGGCGCCAAGTACATCAACTCTCCGGAAACCGCGGATTTCGTCAAGGGTAAGACCCTCTTCGGCCTGTATCAGGCCAGGGTGGAGCTGTCCAAACAGGGCGAGGCGATTCTCGTCGAGGGAAATTTCGACGTCGTCTCCATGGCCGCGGCGGGATTCCGCCATGTCGTCGCGCCCCTGGGAACAGCACTCACCGAAGAGCAGGTCATGCTCTTGCGGCGACGAGTCGAACGCGTCGTGGTGGCCTTCGACGGCGACGGCGCAGGACGAAAGGCCTCGGCCCGCGCCTTTCCCTTGCTCGCCAGGGCAGGCCTCGTGAGCTACATCGTTGCCCTGCCGCAGGGCGAGGATCCAGACAGTTTCGTTCGAAACCGCGGCGCCGCCGCGATGACCGAGGCCTTGGCCCAAAGGCAAGGGCTTCTCGAGCATCTCATCGAGAGAGCCGCCACCGACTCCGATGGCTCTGCCCAGGACGCGGGACACCGCATCGAGGCCCTGCGCCCTCTGCTCGAGCCCTTGAAAACAGCCATTGAGAAAGACGTCGCCATCCAGAAGATATCCCAGTCGTTTCGGGTGGATAGCGGCGTTATCGCCAGGCAGCTTCGAGTGGGGGCCCCCACGGTGGTCAAAGCTGTGGCTGCGCCGACCCCAGAGCGGGCGAGCAAGCTCGAGCTCGTGGAGCGGCAACTGCTCGGTCTGCTCATGGACCAGCCATCGCTCGGCGTGACTGCCCTAGAGCGCGGAATCGTCTCGCTCGTTCGCGACGAACACCTGCGGAAGCTCGCCCTTGCCATCGCCGCAAGGGCCGAGCAGCTCGATAGCCATGTCGCGGATATCGTCGCCGAAGCAGACGAAAAGCTCGAGCACCCGTGGCTCGTGGCCAGAGCCATGGAATGCCTGTTCAAGGACAAAGAAAAATCCCTAGAGGCCCTGGACGACATCACAGCGACCCTGCGCCGATTGGGATACGACGAGCAAATCGCCCTCGTCGAAGTGGACATACGAGCTGCTCAGACGAGTGGAGACGAGCAAAAAATCCTGGAACTATTCAGGGCAAAAGCACAGCTCCAGAAGATCCAAGCAGGACTTCGTGCGTTTCGAAAACAAGAAAGTTCCGTGGAAAGTTGACGACGCAGCGGTTTCGGGCTTAGACAGACCGAGCGAGAGGGAAGTAAATGGATAGAATTCCAGATACCAACAACATTCAGCAACTCATCGAGCTCGGCAAGACCAAGGGTTTCCTCACCTATGAAGAGGTAAACGACTTCTTGCCCGAAGATGCCTCCTCCTCTGACGATATTGATAATCTCCTCGATCTTTTATCGAGCGAGCATATCGAGGTCGTCGACCGGCAAGAACAGTTTGCCGGGAGGACGGCAGACACTGAGATGGGGCCACAGTTCGAGGCGCCAGGGGTCCCCACCGAAGGCGAAGAGGTGGATCCGGCCTACTACGCCAAGACCAACGACCCAGTGCGCATGTACTTGCGCAAAATGGGCTCCGTTTGCCTGCTCACCCGAGAGGGCGAGGTGGAGATCGCCAAGCGCATCGAGCAAGGCGAACGGCAGGTCATCGACGTGCTCCTCACTTCGGCCGTGTCCATTTGCGATCTCGTAGGGCTGGGTAGAACCCCGAAGCCCGACAAGCGCAAGGACGATGAAATCGAAGGCGCCGCAGGGGCCAGCGATGAGGATGAGAGCGCCGAAGACGAAGAGGAAGATGAGGAGGAATTCAAAGAAGCAGAAGCCGGGTTCGAAGAGGAATCCGACGACTACGGCTTCGATGAGTTCGACGACAATAAAATCAGCCAGGAAGAGGCGGACCGCCGGTTTGTCGAGACCATCGGCAAGGTGCGAGCTCTGAACTTCGAGGTCGAGGCGATCGCGTCCCAGCTCAAGGACACCAAGCGCCTGCCTGAGAAGAAGCGCGAGTCCCTCACCCTGGCTCTCAACTCCGGTCGCAAGGAAGTCCGCGAGCTGCTCGCCGGGCTCAACCTGTCGCGCAACCAAATCCAGCGGATCGTCAGCAAGCTCAAGGAATACGTCTCTCGTGTCGAAAAGGCCGAGGCCGACCTGGTCACTGCCGAGCGCAAGGCCGGCATGAGCACCAAGGACGTGCGCCGCACTGTGCGAGAG
>JALOQD010000314.1 GCA_025453525.1 Myxococcota bacterium | reverse complement strand
CTTGTCGATTTCATCGAAGGCGACGAACTTCGCGAATCCCTGCTGCGCGAGAACGCGCGTAATCGCCGCGGTCAAAGTCGTCTTGCCGTGGTCGATGTGGCCAATCGTGCCAATGTTCACGTGGGGCTTGTTGCGTACGAATTTCTCTTTCGCCATGACCAAAGCTCCTTTCGCTCGACGACTCGCCGGTTCTTTTTACCGGCTTCAGCCAACAATCGCCTTGGCGATCTGTTCAGGTACAAAGTCAAAATGGGCGAACTGCATCGTGTAGTTCGCGCGCCCTTGGGTGACCGTTCGGAGGTCTGTGGTGTAACCGAACATCTGCCGGAGCGGCACGTTCGCGTCTATCACCTGAACCACACCTCGAGGAGCCATTCCCGTAATCCTTCCCTGCCGCCGATTGATGTCGCCTACGACCTCGCCCATGAAATCTTCAGGAACGACAACCTGAACGGCCATGATCGGCTCCAGCAGAACTGGCTTGGCGCTCCGCAAGGCATCGCGCAGGCCGATCGAGGCGGCGATTTTATACGCAAGCTCGCTACTGTCAACATCGTTGTGCATGACAGACAAAAAAATTATCTCGAGGTCCACCATCGGGTAGCCGGCGAGCACCCCTGCGTCGATGGATCCGCGCACACTTTCTTCCACTGCCGCGACACATGCCGCTGGAACCACAGTGGGCGCCACTTCGCTGCGAAAGACGACGCCGCTGCCCCGGGCCCCAGGCGCGACGCGAATGACCACCTCGGCCTTGAGGCTCTTGGCTCCGACTTGTTTGTCCACGCGCCCACTCGCATCGCTCACGACCGTGATGGTCTCGCGGAACGCCACTCGAGGCTCTCCGACATTGGCTGCCACGTTGAACTCGCGGCGAAGCCTGTCGACAATGATGTCGAGATGGAGCTCGCCCATGCCTTTGATGAGCGTCTGTCCGGTGTCTTGATCGATATGAACAACGAACGTCGGATCTTCTATGGTCAGGCGCTCGAGCGCGGCTGCGAGCTTGTCCTGATCTGCCGCGGTCTTGGGCTCAATAGCTATCGAAATCACTGGCTCAGGCGCCTCGATGGGCTCGAGCACCAAGGGGTGTTTGGGGTCGCAGAGCGTGTCGCCCGTTCCAGCGAACCGAAGACCCACGGCCGCGACGATGTCGCCGGCATAGGCTGCCTCGAGCTCCTCGCGCTTGTTGGCGTGCATCTGCAAGAGGCGATTGAGGCGCTCCCTCTTGCCCTTGGACGCGTTCAGGACGGTTTTACCTGTCTCGATGGAGCCGCTGTACACGCGCAAATAGGTCAACTGCCCGGCGTAGGGGTCGTTTTGCAACTTGAACGCCAAGGCTGTGAAGGCTTCGTCTTGGACGAGCTTTCGCGTCCCTTCTTTTCCGCTCTCAGGGTCGTGCCCCACAATGGGAGGCAGATCAGCAGGAGAGGGCAGGAAGGCGACGATGGCATCGAGCAAGAGCTGAACGCCTTTGTTCCGAAACGCCGCGCCGCAGAGCACCGGAACGATGCGGTTGCTCAGAGTCCCTTTGCGCAAAGCCCTTCGAATCCCGTCGGCCGACATGCGCCGACCCTCGAGGAAATCCATCATCAGCTCTTCGTCGAAATCAGCCGCAGCCTCGCACAAAAGCTCGCGAGCCGCCTCGGCTTCCTCGATAACAGAAGCCGGAATTTCCCCTGTCTCGTATTCAACACCTAGAGTGGAGTCGTCCCAAAGAGTCGCCTTCATCTCCAGAAGGTCGACGACGCCCTGAAAGCCATCCTCCGCACCCAGCGGAATTTGTACTGGCACGGGCCTTCCGCCGAGGCGCTTGCGGATGGATTCTACGCTATCGTCGAAGCTCGCACCGACCCGGTCCATTTTATTAATGAAGGCGATGCGCGGAACGCGGTATTTGTCCGCCTGGTGCCAGACTGTCTCTGACTGAGGTTCGACTCCGCTGACGCCGTCAAAGACGGCTACAGCGCCGTCCAGCACGCGGAGCGAGCGCTCCACTTCCATCGTGAAATCGACATGCCCCGGCGTATCAATGATATTGATTCTGTAGTCGCGCCAAAAGCAGGTGGTCGCGGCACTCGTTATGGTGATGCCCCGCTCTTGCTCCTGGGGCATCCAGTCCATCTGCGCGGTCCCCTCGTGCACCTCTCCCAGCTTGTGGGACACGCCCGTATAGAAGAGAAAGCGCTCAGTGAGCGTCGTCTTCCCGGCGTCTATGTGGGCCATGATCCCGATATTGCGGACCATGCCGATGGGCACCCGCTTAGCCACTTCTTGGTCTCCCTGCCGCCCCATTTCGCGCGCTCAACTCGAGCGCTGCTTCTTTATCGTGCGGCGAGCCTGCTTCCTGGCATCATTCGGCGCGAAGATGCACCCGCCAGGCGAGGCTTGGGTAAAATAAATCTCAGACTACCAACGGTAGTGAGCGAACGCTTTGTTCGCCTCAGCCATCTTGTGCGTGTCTTCGCGCTTCTTGATGGCAGTACCGCGGTTCTGCGAGGCGTCCACGAGCTCGGACGCCAGTCGCTCGCGCATCGTGTGTTCGCCACGATCTCGAGAGTAGTTGATGAGCCAGCGCATGGCCAAGGCCAGACGGCGGTTGGCGCGCACTTCTACCGGAACCTGGTAGGTGGCGCCGCCCACTCGACGGGACTTGACTTCGAGCTTCGGCTTGACATTCTCGATCGCCTTTTTGAAGACGTCCATGGGATCTTGCTTGTAGCGCGCCTCGATGATCTCGAACGCGCCGTACAAAATCCGCTCGGCCGTGCTCTTCTTGCCGTCATACATGAGCTTGTTGACGAACTTAGAAACGATCCGGTTTCTAAACTTGGGGTCCGGTTGGACCTTACGCTTGGGTACTTCCCTGCGACGCGGCATGGCCTACTCCTTCTACTTCTTCGGCCGCTTGGCGCCGTATTTGCTGCGCCCCTTGCGCCGGTCATCCACACCCGAGGCATCCAACGTGCCGCGGACGACGTGATAACGAACACCGGGCAGGTCCTTCACGCGACCGCCACGGATAAGCACCACGGAGTGCTCTTGCAAATTGTGGCCCTCTCCGGGAATGTAAGTGGTGACTTCCATTCCGTTGGAGAGCCTGACTCTCGCCACCTTGCGAAGCGCTGAGTTCGGCTTCTTGGGCGTGGAGGTATAAACTCTCACGCACACACCGCGCTTCTGCGGGCAGCTCTTGAGCGCCGGAGCAGACGTCTTATCGATCTGCTTGGCCCTGCCTTTGCGAACGAGCTGATTGATTGTAGGCATCCCTTTTCTTCCCAAAAAAAGCAATCGTTGCCCCCGACTTCGAGGGCGTTCGTACTTAAACGGCTACGAACCGTTTGTCAAGCTGTTCGCGCAGCTTGCACGCCATTTTCTAGGCCGAGGTCATTCCCGGCAACTCGTCGAATTCAGTCTCGTCGGAAATATCCGCAATGCGCGATTCGGTCGGATCCGCGATTCGCATCGTGAGATGGTTGTACAAGGGCACGCCGGTTCCAGCTGGAATGAGGCGACCCATGATGACGTTTTCCTTGGGACCGGTCAGATCATCGACTTTGCCTGACACCGCTGCCTCGGTGAGCACCTTGGTGGTCTCCTGGAAAGACGACGCTGAGATAAAGCTCTCCGTGGAAAGCGCGGCCTTGGTGATGCCGAGCAGCAGCGCCTCGGCAGTCGCCGGAGTTCCACCTGACGAGAGCACGCGCTCATTCTCTGCGCGGAACTCGGCCTTGTCTATGCGGTCATCCACCAGGAAGGTGGTATCCCCTACGTCCTTGATGGTCACTCGGCGCAGCATCTGGCGCACGATGGCCTCGATGTGCTTGTCGTTGATGGACACGCCCTGCAGGCGATAGACCTCCTGGATTTCATCCACGAGGTAACGCGCGAGAGCCTTTTCTCCGTTGACCCGCAAAATGTCGTGGGGGTTGGCGGCGCCGTCCATGAGCGCCTCTCCGGCCTTGATGAAGTCGCCTTCTTGCGCCGTGATGTGCTTGCCCTTGGCGATGAGGTATTCCTTGGCCTCGCCCACCTCGGGAGTAATGACGACCTTGCGCTTGCCCTTGGTGTCCTTGCCGAACGACACGATGCCGTCGATCTCGGAAATGATGGCGTGGTCCTTCGGCTTACGGGCCTCGAACAACTCAGCCACGCGGGGCAAACCACCGGTGATGTCCTTGGTCTTGGTCGTCTCTCGCGGAATCTTGGCGAGCACCTCGCCGGCGTCGACGAGGTCGCCTTCGCTGACCGTGATGTTGGCACCCACTGGGAGCTGGTAGCGTGCGGCCGTGCCGCCGCGAGCCTTGGTGAGCCCTTGATCGTCCTTGATAGAAACGCGCGGCCGCAGCTCGGGATCTTTGGATTCGATGATGACTTTGCGCGATAGTCCCGTGACCTCGTCGAGGCGCTCGGTCATGGACACACCCTCGATGATATCGCCGAACTTAACGATGCCAGACACCTCAGAGAGGTACGGAATCGAATAGGGATCCCATTCGGCGATGACATCGCCGATATGGACTGTCTGGCCGTCGATGATTTTCAGGTGCGAGCCATAGACGACGCCGTACGAGTGCTCGCGGCCGGATTCGTCGACCACGTAGACCTCGCCCTGGCGATCCATGACAACGACCTTGCCGTCGGACTTGGCCACGGTCTGGAGCTTTCCGAGCCGCACTGTGCCGTCGCGATTCACTTCCAGGCGAGACTGCTCGATCTTTCCGCGCTTGGCCGCGCCGCCGATATGGAACGTACGCATCGTGAGCTGCGTGCCCGGCTCGCCAATGGACTGCGCAGCGATGATGCCGACCGCCTCGCCCAGATTGACGAGGTAACCGCGCGCGAGATCGCGGCCGTAGCACTTGGCGCAGATGCCCCGCTGGGTCTGGCAGGTGAGCACCGAGCGGATGGCGACCTTGGCCACGCCGGCGTTCTCCACGCGCTTCATCCTGTCTTCGTCGATGAGGTCGTTCGCCTCGACGAGCAACTCGCCGGTGAACGGGTCATAGATGTCGTCAAGGGCAGTACGACCCAAGATGCGATCGCCCAGGCCTTGGATAACCTCGCCGCCTTCCTCGAGCGGCGTCACCTCGATGCCGTCCAGGGTGCCGCAGTCGTACTCGGTGACCGTGGCGTCTTGAGCCACGTCGACGAGTCGGCGGGTCAAATATCCGGAGTTGGCTGTCTTGAGCGCCGTATCGGCCAGACCCTTGCGCGCACCGTGCGTCGAAATGAAGTACTGGAGCACCGACAGACCTTCGCGGAAGTTCGCGGTGATGGGCGTTTCGATGATCTCGCCCGATGGCTTGGCCATCAGACCGCGCATGCCGGCGAGCTGACGAATCTGAGCGTTCGAGCCGCGGGCGCCCGAGTCGGCCATGATGAAGATCGGGTTGAAGCTGGCAACCGTCTTGCGCTCGCCGGTTTCGGGATCGGTCTCTTCCGCAGTACGGATGTCTCGAAGCATCGAGTCCGCGACCTGGTCCGAGACGGCGGCCCAGATATCGACGATTTTGTTATAGCGCTCGCCGTCGGTAATGAGTCCCTCTTGGTACTGGGACACCACTCGCTCGACCTCGGCCTGGGCCTTTCCAAGCAGCTCTGCCTTGGCAGCTGGGATTTCCATGTTGTCGAGACAAATGGAAATGCCGGCCTTGGTCGAATACTCGAAGCCCACGTTGCGCAGCCGATCGGCCAGAAGCACCGTGGCCTTGTTGCCACAGGTACGGTAGGCCGCATCGATGAGTTGCGACAGCGCCTTCTTGTCCATGACCTTATTGACCATCTCGAACGGGATGCCCCTGGGGATGATCTCCCACAAGAGAACGCGTCCCACAGAGGTCCGCACGAGCTTGCCCTTCATGCGAACCACGATCTCTGCATGGAGCTCGATAGCTCCAGACTCATAGGCCATGTGCACTTCGGCAGGAGAGGAATAGATGCCGACGAACTTCTCCGAACCGGTCGCGTTAGGGTTGTACTCTCCGCGCTTGAACGGACGTTGACTCGTCATGTAGTACACACCCAGCACGATGTCCTGAGTGGGGTTGATGATCGGCTTGCCATGGGCTGGGCTCAGGATGTTGTTGGTGGACATCATGAGCACTCGAGCTTCCATCTGGGCTTCGATGGAGAGCGGCAAGTGCACGGCCATCTGGTCGCCGTCGAAGTCTGCGTTGAAGGCGGTGCAGACCAAGGGGTGCAGGCGAATGGCCTTGCCCTCTATGAGCACAGGCTCGAACGCCTGGATGCCGAGTCGATGCAGGGTCGGTGCTCGGTTGAGCAGCACCGGATGCTCGCTGATGACCTCCTCGAGGATGTCCCAAACCTCGGGGCGCTCCTTCTCCACCATCTTTTTGGCGCTCTTGATGGTGGTGACGTAGCCGCGCTCCTCGAGCTTGTTGTAAATGAACGGCTTGAACAGCTCGAGGGCCATCTTCTTGGGCAGACCGCACTGATGCAGCTTGAGGCTCGGACCCACCACGATGACGGAGCGGCCAGAGTAGTCGACGCGCTTGCCCAATAGGTTCTGGCGGAATCGGCCCTGTTTGCCCTTGAGCATGTCGGACAAGCTCTTGAGCGGCCGCTTGTTGGGACCGGTGATCGTTTTTCCGCGACGGCCGTTGTCGAAGAGCGCGTCGACCGCTTCCTGCAGCATGCGGCGCTCGTT